>NZ_SMKI01000243.1 GCF_004348415.1 Streptomyces hainanensis | reverse complement strand
CCCCACGGAACCAGCCAAGACCCCGGAGGCGCCGCACCATGCCGAGCCACGCCATCACCAACATCGGCACCCTGGTCACCAACGATCCCTCCCTCGGCCCCGGCCCCCTCGGGCCGATCCAGGACGCCGCGCTCGTCGTCGAAGGAGAACGCGTCGCCTGGGTCGGCACGTCCAGTAGAGCACCCGCCACTGACAGTCACCGCGACGCGGGTGGCCGGGCCGTCATCCCGGGCTTCGTCGACTCCCACTCCCACCTGCTGTACGCCGGCGACCGCACCGAGGAGTTCAACGCCCGGATGTCCGGCCTCCCCTACACCGCGGGCGGCATCCGCACCACCGTGGCCGCCACCCGCCGGGCCACCGACGCCGAGCTCACCGCCCGACTCGCCCGCCACCTGCGCGAGATGCTCCGCCAGGGCACCACCACCGTCGAGACCAAGTCCGGCTACGGCCTGACCGTCTCGCTGGAGTCACGGGCGCTGCGGATCGCGAGCGCGGCACTTGAGGAGGTCACCTATCTCGGCGCCCACGTGGTGCCGCCCGAGTTCGCGGACGCCCCCGAGGACTACGTCGCCCTGGTGACGGGCCCGATGCTGGACGCCTGCGCCCCGCACGCCCGGTGGATCGACGTCTTCTGCGAGCGCGGCGCCTTCGACGCCGACCAGGCCCGGGCCATCCTGCTGGCCGGCCGCGAGCGGGGCCTCCGACTCCGGGTGCACGCCAACCAGTTGACCGCGGGCCCGGGGGTCAGGCTGGCCGTCGAGCTGGGGGCCAGCTCCGCCGACCACTGCACCCACCTCACCGACTCCGACATCGACGCGCTCGCCGCCAGCCGGGGCAGAACCGTGGCAACCCTGCTCCCGGGATGCGAGTTCTCCACCCGCGCGCCCTACCCGGACGCCCGCCGGCTGCTGGACGCGGGGGCCCTGGTCGCGCTCGCCACCGACTGCAACCCCGGCTCCAGCTACACCAGTTCGATGCCGTTCTGCGTCGCCGTCGCCGTCCGCGAGATGGGCATGACCCCCGACGAGGCCGTCTGGTCCGCCACCGCGGGCGGCGCCGCCGCGCTCGACCGCACCGACGTCGGCCGGCTGGCCCCCGGTTCGCGCGCCGACCTGGTGCTGCTCGACGCGCCGTCCCCCGTCCATCTCGCCTACCGGCCCGGCGTTCCGCTGGTCGCCGAGGTCTGGCGGGCGGGCCGCCGGGTGGTCGGCCCGGCCGGCTGACCCCTGACCTACCTGACCTTGCGGACGGGGCCCTGCCGGACAGGGCCTAACCGGCCTGCGCCGCCCAGGTCCTGGCCCGCGCCAGCTCGGCCGCGTGCAGCGCCTCGCCCGCCGCCAGCACCCGGGGCCGCAGTTCGGGCGCCGTCATCCTGGCCCGGAACAGGAACGCCACCGACACCTCGTGGTCGGGCCGGCGCAGCACCTCGATGCCGTCCCCGGCGCGGACCTCGCCCGGCGTGATCACCCGGAAGTAGGCGCCGGGCGCGGCCTCCGCCGTGAAGCTCTTCACCCAGCCGCGCTCGCCCAGCCAGTCGGCGAAGGTGCTGCACGGCACCCGGGGCGAGGTGGCCTCCAGCACCAACTCCCGGCCGACGCGCCACCGTTCGCCGATCCGGACCTCGCTGACGTCCACCCCCGAGGTGGTCAGGTTCTCGCCGAAGACGCCGCCCGGCAGCTCCCGGCCGAGTCGCTCCGTCCAGCGGTCGAGGTCCTCCCTGGCGTAGGCGTAGACGGCCTGGTCGTCCCCGCCGTGGTGCCGCAGGTCGCAGACGGCGTCCCCGGCGAGGCCGCTGCCACCGACCCCCATCGGGCCGGGGGCCGTCACCAGGACGGGCCCCTCGGTCGGCCGCTTGTCGATGCCGGTCAGGCCGCCCGGCGTGTCCGTCCTGGCGGCCCGGCGCGCCTGGCCGATGTTGACGGTGAGCACGGCGGGTCGGGCGGGGGCGGGGAGAACGTCGCTCGGCATGCCGTCACGATAGCGCCGGGCGGGAAGGCCGCACCGGGCTCGGAAGGCGTCGCTCAGGAGACGTCGAGCACCGCCTTGCCCCGCACCTCGCCCGCGGCGAGGGCCGCGACCGCCTCCCGGGTGCGGGCCCAGCCGCCGCGCCAGCCGATTCCGGGGTCGAGCTGACCGCCCGCCACCAGGGAGGCCAGCCAGGACAGGTCGGCGCCGAGCCCCTCCTGCTCCTCCAACAGGAAGAACGTGGCGATGCGGCGGTCGGTGCCCGTCGTCCCGACGAAGTCGGCGACCGCGAACGTCGAGGGCTGGTCGGCGGTGTGGCCCATGGTCACCAGCGTGCCGTGCCGGCCGAGCCGGCGGAAGGCGGCGACCCGGTGCTCTCCGCCCACCATGTCCAGCACCCCGTGCACCGGTTCGGCCAGCCCCGCGATCCCCTCGACGCCGACCACGACCTCGTCGGCGCCCAGCGCGCGCAGCGCCGGCGCCTTGGCCGGATCGGTGGTGGTGGCGATCACCCGGGCGCCGCCGCGCGCCGCGAGCTGGAGCGCGAAGCGCCCCACGCCGCTCCCGGCGCCGACGACCAGCACCCGGCGGCCGAGCAGCGGGCCGAGCCGGTGCAGGCCGCGCAGCGCCGAGCCCGCCGCGACCGGCAGGGTGCTGAGCGCGCCCGGGTCGGCGCCCGCCGGCACGGCACCGAGCGCGGCGGAGTCGACGGCGCGCAGCTCGGCCCACGCGCCGTCCGCGGCCAACGTCACCACCGGTGTGCCGGCCGGGGGGCCCGAGCCGTCCGCGGCCGCCCGCACCACCACGCCCGCGGCGTCCCAGCCCGGGACCTGGCCGTCCGCGCCGTCCGCCAGGCCGTGCACCACCTCGCCGTGGTTGAGCGAGAAGGCCGCCACCCGGACCAGCGCCTGGTGCGGCGCCGGCACGGGATCCGGCACCTCGGCCGAGGTCAGGCGGTCGGGGGCGGAGTGGTCGATGGTCCAGGCGCGCATGGCTGGCTCCCTCACGTGCGGTGCGGTGACCGGCTCCCGAATGTGCTGGTGACCGGCGTTTGCCGTTCGCCAGCATGTTACCCGCCCGGTAAACTCCGCAGGATGACGGACCACAGGGGACCGACGCTGCGCGAGCGGAAGAAGCTCCGGACGCGTCGCGCGCTCGTCGAGGAGGCGCTGCGGCTGTTCACGGCGAAGGGGTTCGCGGAGACCACGCTCGACGAGCTGGTGGACGCGGTGCAGGTCTCCCAGCGCACGTTCTTCCGCACCTTCTCCTCCAAGGAGGATGTCGCGCTCGCGCCGGAGAAGGAGCTGTGGGCGGCGTACGTCGCCGAGTTGGAGCGCCGGCCGCACGACGCCGACGCGGGGTCGCCGCTCGGCGAGCTGCTGGAGACGATGTTCGGCGCGCTGGCGGGGATGGCGGAGGGCTGGGAGTCCCGCTTCCTGGCCAGCCGCGCGCTCGCCGACCGCACCCCGGCGCTGACGGCGCACAGCCTGCGGCACTGCGCCGAGGTGACGGACGTGATCGTGGAGCGGATGGCGGCGCGGACCGCCGTGGACGAGCTGCGCCTGCGGCTGACGATCGAGCTGATGGTGGCCGCCTGGCGCTGGGCCCTGAGGAACTGGTCCGCCGAGGCGGGGGAGGGCGCCGACCGCGACGCGCTCCGGCGCTGGACGCGCACGGCCTTCGCGGCCCTGCCCGGCGTCGCGGACCTGGTGTCCGAGGAGCGCGACCGACTCGGCGACCGGCTCGGCGACCGACCCGGCGACCGGGTCGGGAACGGGTGAGGCGCGCGGCATGCCGCGCGCCTCACCCACCGATCTTCACGACCGGCTCTACTCCTCGACCATGAGTCCTCTGCGCAGCCTGCCGAGCGTGCGGGCCAGCAGCCGGGACACGTGCATCTGCGAGATGCCCAGCTCCTCGCCGATCTCCGACTGGGTCATGTTGGCCACGAAGCGCAGCGAGAGGATGCGGCGGTCGCGCGGCGAGAGGTCGGCGATCAGCGGCTTCAGGGACTCGATGTACTCGATGCCTTCGAGACCGTGGTCCTCGTAGCCGATCCGGTCGGCGAGCGCGCCCTCCGACTCGTCCTCCTCGGGCTGGGCGTCGAGGGAGCTGGCGGTGTAGGCGTTCGACGCCGCCATGCCCTCGACGATCTCCTCCTCGCTGAGGTGGAGTCGTTCGGCCAGCTCCGCGACGGTCGGCGCGCGGTCCAGCTGCTGCGCCAGCTCGTCGCCCGCCTTGGCCAGGTCGAGGCGGAGCTCCTGGAGCCGGCGCGGGACCCGCACCGACCAGGAGGTGTCCCGGAAGAACCGCTTGATCTCACCGATGATGGTCGGCATCGCGAAGGTCGGGAACTCGACCCCGCGATCGGCCTCGAACCGGTCGATCGCCTTGATCAGGCCGATCGTGCCGACCTGGATGATGTCCTCCATCGGCTCGCTCCGGGAGCGGAAACGGGAGGCGGCGAACTTGACCAGGGCGAGGTTGAGCTCGACCAGGGTGTTGCGTACGTACGCGTATTCGTGCGTGCCCTCTTCGAGGATCCGCAGCCGCGCGAAGAGGCTCTTGGAGAGCGCGCGCGCGTCCAGCGGCGCCACCTCGTCGAAACGCGGGATGTCGGGGAGCGACGCCAGTACGTCCTCAGCCGACGCCGGGGTCGACTCCGCCGCCGGCTCCGGCGCGGGGCCGGCATCCGCGGGGGCGGGATCCCCGGTGTGCGGTCGTTGGGTTCGAGGGGCGGGTGACATAAGTGTCCTCCGTAGTCGTCTCGGCATATGGCTGCCGAAGCCATGACATGCACTGCTAGTGCGGCGCCTCCAAAGCCGGCGTGGGAAACGTGTGCCCTCTACGCCTATCGGTCCCATGGCCGCCATGGCAAGTCTGCTACGCCCGAATCGCGAGGTATGCCCGTCCTGTTCGGGTGTTGAGCAGGCCGCCCAGCGGCTATGGTTTCGAACCTAACCAACAACGCGCTCCGAACTGAAGGGGGCTGCATGGACCGCGCGATGCCGGACAGTTCGCACCGGCGCCAGCTGACGGTCGATGTGCGCCACATGGGGTCGGGCGCGGTGGTGACTCCCGCGGGTGAGCTCGATCACCACTCCGCCGAGAGGCTTCGCGAGTCGCTGCACGGCTGCGTCGCGGGCGGTCGTTACCGCATCGTTATCGACTGCTCCGGCCTCGAGTTCTGCGACTCCACCGGCCTCAATGTGCTTCTCGCCACACGTATCGAGGCCGAGGCCGCGGGCGGGCAGGTGCATCTGTCGGGAATGCGCCCCATTGTCGCCCGGGTGCTGGAGATAACCGGCGCCGGCGCGGTCTTCTCCGTGCACGAAACCCTGGCCGAGGCACTGGCCGCGCTGCCGGCGGACTGACCGGCTCCGGGGGCCCGCTGTACGGCGGGGCGTGAGTGGCGTCAAACTGGTGCGGTCGGATTGCCGGAACCTGGTGGGTGTGCCCGTCGTCCGGCAGGGCAGAAGACCACACGCGCCGGCTCGGGAGAAGCACGACCGGCGCGTGAGCGGGCGCGTTCGACGGGCGAGAACGCGCCGACGAGACCAACGGCGCGACAGTGCGGCGATGCGGTGAGGGGAGCGTGCATGGGGTCCATCCGACCGTACCCGGCAGGCGACCCGGGCCGGGGGCAGGCCGAGGAGCCGCCCGAGGAACTGGTCCGGCAGGTGCGCAGGCTGCGGCTGGTCGGCACGGCGGGCGTGGTGTCCAGGGCCCGCGAGTTCGCCAGGGTCGCCCTCCACGACTGGGGCTGGCTGCCGGCCGCCACCGCCGAGCAGCGGGCCTGCGCCGAGGACGCGCTGCTGGTCGTCTCGGAACTGGTCACCAACGCCTGCCTGCACGCCGGCGGCCCCGAGGAACTGCGCCTCGGCCACGGCCCCAAGCTGCTCCGCGTCGAGGTGGTCGACCGCGGGCTCGGCACCCCCGCCCTGGCCACCACCCGTCGGGCGGGCCGCCCCGGCGGGCACGGCATGTTCATCGTCGAGCGGCTCTGCCTCGACTGGGGCGTGGTCCGGGAGCCCGGGGCCCCGGGCAAGACGGTCTGGGCGGAACTCGCCGCACCCCCGGCCTGCGGTGATGGCCGAGAGTGACGGGGAAGCTGTTCGGTTGTTCCCGTCCGGTCACCCTCGGGCGTCTACCATCACCACCATGACCCGAGTACTGCTCGCAGAGGACGACGCGTCCATCTCGGAACCGCTGGCCAGAGCGCTGCGCCGCGAGGGATACGAGGTAGAGGTTCGGGAGGACGGCCCAGCCGCGCTGCGGGCCGGGCTCGGTGGGGACATCGATCTGGTGGTGCTCGACCTGGGGCTGCCCGGCATGGACGGTCTCGAGGTCTGCCGTCGGCTGCGCACCGAGGGGCTCAGCCTGCCCGTGCTGGTGCTGACCGCCCGCGCCGACGAGGTGGACACCGTGGTCGGTCTCGACGCCGGCGCCGACGACTACGTCACCAAGCCGTTCCGGCTGGCCGAACTGCTGGCCCGGGTCCGCGCCCTGCTGCGGCGCGGCACCGCGGAGGCCGCGCCGGCCCCCGCCGTGCACGGCATCCGGATCGACGTCGAGTCCCACCGCGCCTGGATGGGCGACGACGAACTGCACCTGACCGCCAAGGAGTTCGACCTGCTGCGGGTGCTCGTGCGGGACGCGGGCCGGGTCGTCACCCGGGAGCAGCTGATGCGCGAGGTCTGGGACACCACCTGGTGGTCCTCCACCAAGACCCTGGACATGCACATCTCCTGGCTGCGCAAGAAGCTCGGCGACGACGCCGCCAACCCCCGCTACATCGCGACGGTCCGCGGCGTCGGTTTCCGTTTCGAGAAGAGCTGAGCCGGGGCCTGCTCCGTGCGCCGTCGACTGATCAACTCCACGCTCGCCGTGGTGCTCGTCGTGATCGCGGTCTTCGGCGTGTCCTTGTTCACCATCGAGGCCAGGTCGATCGAGTCGAGCGCCGCCGACCGGCTCGACTCCGAGACCGCCCGGCTGCTCGCCGACGTCGAGAGCCGCATCGCCAACGGCGACGAGATCACCGACGAGGCGCTGCGGGCCTCGGTGCCCGCCGACCGCTTCGTGGTGATCCACCGACCCGACACCGAACCGATCAGAATCGGCCAGCCCATCGACGGTGCCGTGATGCGCTCCCAGGAGGCCGGCACCCACGGCGAGACGGTCGTCGTGGAGCAGCCGCGCTCCATCGTGACCAACGAGGTCAACCGGATGCTCACCCTCATCCTGGTGGTCTCGCTGCTCGCGGTCGCCGCCGCGCTGCTGCTCGCCGTCCGGCAGGCGCACCGTGTCGCGGCCCCGCTGCTCGACCTGGCCGAGACCGCGGAGCGGCTCGGCTCCGGCGACCCGCGCCCCCGGCACCGCCGCTACGGCGTTCCGGAGCTCGACCGGGTCGCGGACGTGCTCGACGCCAGCGCTGAGCGCATCGCGCGGATGCTCACCGCCGAGCGCCGGCTGGCCGCCGACGCCTCTCACCAGCTCCGCACCCCGCTGACCGCGCTCTCCATGCGGCTGGAGGAGATCATCGCCACCGAGGACCGGGACACCGTCCAGGAGGAGGCGTCCATCGCGCTCACCCAGGTGGAGCGGCTGACCGACGTCGTCCAGCGGCTGCTCACCAACTCCCGCGACCCGCGGCTCGGCTCCGCCGTCGGTTTCGACCTGGACGAGGTCGTGGTGCAGCAGATCGAGGAGTGGCGGCCCGCCTACCGCAGCTCGGGGCGCGCCATCGTCCACTCGGGCAAGCCGGGGCTGCGGGCGGTCGGTACGCCGGGCGCGGTCTCCCAGGTGCTGGCCTGCCTGGTGGAGAACGCGCTGATGCACGGCACCGGCACCGTCGCGCTGCGCACCAGGACCGCGGGCAACCAGGTGGTGATCGAGGTCACCGACCAGGGCCCGGGGGTGCCGACGGAGCTGGGCGCCCGGGTCTTCGAGCGCACGGTCAGCGGGCGCAACTCGACGGGGCTCGGCCTGGCCGTGGCCCGTGACCTGGCGGAGGCGGACGGCGGGCGCCTCGAACTGCTGCAGGGGAAGCCGCCGGTGTTCGCGCTTTTCCTGAGTAGAGAGGCGGAGTCCCGGGGCGCGGAGTCGCGGGGCGCGGAGTCCCGTGAGGCCGAGGGGTAGTCCTCAGCGGGCCCGTAACGGGCGGTCCAGCGGTGCCGGCTCCGTCGGTTCCTCCGGCACCCGGAAAACCCAGGTGCGGTAGGACCAGAACCGGAAGAGCGAGCCGAGGCCGAGGCCGATGACGTTCTTGGCCAGGTTGTCCGCGAGCCCCGAGGTGAAGCCGAAGCCGTAGTGCGAGAGGGCGAGCACCCCGTTCTCGATCACCATGCCCACCCCGCTGAACAGCAGGAAGAGGCTGGCCTCCCGGCTCCGCCGGCTCTTGTCCCGGTCCCGGTAGGTCCAGTGGCGGTTGCCCACGTAGTTGGCGAGGATCGCGGCCGACGTGGCTATGACGCCGGAGCGCACCGGGGCCAGGCCCGCGCCCTGGGTGCACAGGTTGAAAACGATCACGTTCACGAGAACGCCGAGCGCGCCCACGGTGCCGAACTTGACGACCTCGTGGGCGACGCCGCCCAAGCGGTCGCGGAGCGTGAGCCCGTCGCTCATGGTTGCATCGTAGCCAGCCACTCCCGACCTCTCTCGCCAGGGGGACGGCGGATACGCTGGGTGTGTGACTTTTCCCGTGGTCGGCATGGTCGGGGGCGGCCAGCTCGCCCGTATGACCCATGAGGCGGGCATCCCGCTCGGCATCAGATTCAGGCTGCTCAGTGACACTCCGCAGGACTCGGCGGCGCAGGTGGTCCAGGACGTGGTGGTGGGGGACTACCGCGACCTGGACACGCTCCGTGGTTTCGCTCGCGGCTGCGACGTGATCACGTTCGATCACGAACACGTGCCCACCGAGCATCTCCGGGCGCTGGAGGCCGAGGGGGTCGCGGTCAGGCCCGGCCCCGACGCGCTGGTGCACGCGCAGGACAAGGGCGTGATGCGGGCCCGGCTGACCGAGCTCGGCGTGCCGTGCCCCCGCCACCGGATCGTGGCCGACCCGGCCGACGTCGAGCGGTTCGCCGCCGAGGTCGGCGGCTTCCCCGTGGTGCTGAAGACCGTGCGCGGCGGCTACGACGGCAAGGGCGTCTGGGTGGTCGACTCGGCCGCCGAGGCCGCCGCCACCACCGCGCCGTTCCTGGCCGGGGTGGCGGTGCTCGCCGAGGAGAAGGTCGCCTTCACCCGCGAGCTGGCCGCCAACGTGGTGCGCTCCCCGCACGGCCAGGCCGTCGCCTACCCGGTGGTCGAGTCCGTCCAGGTGGACGGCGTCTGCGACACGGTGATCGCCCCGGCGCCCGGCCTCGCCGACGAGCTGGGCCTGGCCGCCCAGCAGCTGGCCCTCCGCGTCGCGAAGGAGCTCGGCGTCGTCGGCCACCTGGCGGTGGAGCTGTTCGAGACCGTGGACGGCCGGGTGCTGGTCAACGAGCTGGCGATGCGTCCGCACAACTCCGGCCACTGGACGCAGGACGGCGCGGTCACCTCCCAGTTCGCCAACCACGTCAGGGCCGTGCTCGACCTGCCGCTCGGCGACCCGCGGCCGCGCGCCCCCTGGACGGTGATGGCCAACGTGCTCGGCGGCGACTTCCCCGACATGTACCCGGCCTACCTGCACTGCATGGCCCACGACCCGCGGCTGAAGATCCACATGTACGGCAAGGACGTCAAGCCCGGCCGCAAGGTCGGCCACGTCAACACCTACGGCGACGACCTGGCCGACGTGCGCGAGCGGGCCAGGCACGCCGCCGACTACCTGCGAGGAGTCATCACAGAATGAGCAGCGCCCCACTGGTCGGCATCGTGATGGGCTCCGACTCCGACTGGCCCGTGATGCGCGCCGCCGCCGAGGCGCTGGCCGAGTTCGACGTCCCGCACGAGGTCGACGTCGTCTCCGCGCACCGGATGCCGCACGAGATGGTGGCCTACGGCGAGGCCGCGGCCGGCCGCGGCCTGAAGGCGATCATCGCCGGCGCCGGCGGCGCGGCCCACCTGCCCGGCATGCTCGCCTCGCTGACCCCGCTCCCGGTGATCGGGGTGCCGGTGCCGCTGAAGCACCTGGACGGCATGGACTCGCTGCTGTCGATCGTGCAGATGCCGGCCGGCGTCCCGGTGGCCACCGTCTCGGTCGCCGGCGCCCGCAACGCCGGGCTGCTCGCCGTGCGCGTCCTGGCCGCCCACGACCCCGAACTGCTGGAGCGGATGCGGGAGTTCCAGCGCGGGCTGAACGAACAGGCCACCGCGAAGGGCCGCCGGCTGCGCGCCCTGGTCGCCGAGGGGGACGCGTGACCGCGGAGCGGCTGGCCGAGGCGCGCGCCCTGCTCGCCGAGCACCCCGTCGTCGACGGCCACAACGACCTGCCCTGGGCGCTGCGCGAGCAGGTCCGCTACGACCTGGACCGGCGGGACATCGCCGGCGACCAGAGCGCCACCCTGCACACCGACCTGCCCCGGCTGCGCGCCGGCGGCGTCGGCGCCCAGTACTGGTCCGTCTACGTGCCGGGGCGGCTCACCGGGGACCACGCGGTCAGCGCCTGCCTCGAACAGATCGACGCGGTACGGCTGTTGCTCGACCGCTACCCGGACCGGCTGCGGGCCGCGGGCACCGCGGACGAGATGGAGGCGGCCAGGCGGGACGGCCGGATCGCCTCGCTGATGGGCGCCGAGGGCGGCCACGCCATCGACAACTCGCTGGCCACGCTCCGCGCCTTCCACCGGCTCGGCGTCCGGTACATGACGCTCACCCACAACGAGAACAACGACTGGGCCGACTCGGCCACCGACACCCCGCGCCACGGCGGCCTCACCGCGTTCGGCGAGGAGGTGGTCCGGGAGATGAACCGGCTCGGCATGCTGGTCGACCTCTCGCACGTGGCCGCCACCACCATGCGGGACGCGCTGCGGGTCACCGAGGCGCCGGTGATCTTCTCGCACTCCTCGGCGCGCGCCGTCTGCGACCATCCGCGGAACATCCCGGACGACGTGCTGGCCGCGCTGCCGGGCAACGGCGGGGTGGCGATGGTGACCTTCGTGCCGAAGTTCGTGCTCCCGGCCGCCGTGGAGTGGACCCGGCGGGCCGACGAGAACATGGTGGCCCACGGCCTCGATCCGCTGGACGGCACCGAGGCCGGGATGCGGGTGCAGCGGGCCTTCGAGGCGGCCAACCCGCGGCCGGTCGCCACGGCCGGCACGGTGGCCGACCACCTGGACCACATGCGGGAGGTCGCCGGCGTCGACCACCTCGGCATCGGCGGCGACTTCGACGGCACGGCGTTCCTGCCGGACGGCCTGGAGAGCGTCGCCGGCTACCCCAACCTGATCGCCGAGCTCCTCGACCGGCGCTGGTCGTCGGCCGACCTGGCCAAGCTGACGTGGCACAACGCGGTGCGGGTGCTGCGGGACGCGGAGGCGGTGGCGCGGGCCGTGGCCACCCGCCGCGGCCCGTCGATCGCCACGATCGACGGGTAACGCCCGCCGCGAAGGCGTCGGGCCCGGCCCGTGCGCTCGCGGCTTCGCCGCGAAAGCCCGACGCGAGCGCGGGTGCGGCCGCGCCCATCCACCCCCGCGCGCGGGCGGGAGGCGCCCCGCGCCGGCGGGCCGGTGGGCATGGCCCGCCAGGGCCAATCCGGCATTGCGGGCGATCCGGGTGATAGCGGCCCCGGAGAGGCGGGCCGTGACCGAGGTCACTCGGGGCGTCCGCGAGGGGCCGCCTCGCCGGTGGGGTGGGC
>NZ_SMKI01000242.1 GCF_004348415.1 Streptomyces hainanensis | reverse complement strand
CCGGGCTCACGCAGGGTGGCGCTCGCGCCGGGTGTCGTATACGACGACCGGCTCCGGGGTGGCCGTCACCGAGGTCAGCAGCACCACCGAGTCGTCGAGGGCCCGCAGCCCGTGCCGGGTCGGCGGGCCACGTACGCCGCCGCCTGCGCGCGCCGGGACATGCCGAGTTTCGCGAGCAGGTTGCTGACGTAGTTCTTGATGGTCTTCTCGGCCAGGTGCAGTTCCTCGCCGATCGCCCGGTTGGTCAGGCCGTCGCCGATCAGGTCGAGGATGCGGCGTTCCTGGTCCGTCAGCTGGGCGAGTCGTTCGTCCTTCCCCGCCGGCTCGCCGCCGCGGAGGCGTTCCAGGACGCGTTGGGTCGCGTCCGGGTCGAGCAGCGACTTGCCGGCCGCCACGTCCCGCACCGCGGTCAGCAGTTCGGTGCCGCGGATGGCCTTCAGCACGTAGCCGGACGCGCCCGCCATGATCGCGTCGAAGAGTGCCTCGTCGTCGGCGTAGGAGGTGAGCATCAGGCAGCGGATCGACTCGTCCCGGGAGCGGATGTCGCGGCAGACCTCGACGCCGCTGCCGTCGGGCAGCCGCACGTCGAGCACCGCCACGTCGGGACGCGCGGCCGGGATCCTGGTGAGGGCGTCGGCCGCCGTGCCGGCCTCGCCGACCACCTCGATGTCCGGCTCGACCGCGAGCAGCTCGTGCACGCCCCGGCGCACGACCTCGTGGTCATCGACGAGAAATACGCTGATTTTTCCGCCGTCCGACACACCGCAAGTGTCACACAACGGCGCGTGCACCGCTCTTCACGCGACCCGGTTGGCCGGGTTAACGTGCACCTGCCCCGATGCCCTGCGAGGCTTGAGGCCGTTCCGTTCCCCGGTTCACGAAAGTACTTGGATTTCCAGGTAAATCCGCAGGTCAGGGGTCTTTTCGCGGCTTGTGAACCCATTGGATACCGTGCTCTTATTGGGCCGTCGAACGGGACATGATCGGGGCAGAGAACCGCTCGGTTCCGTCCAGGCCGCACCCACCCCCGTGCGCCGTACGGGTCCGGGCGGACCGCACTGGCCGCCCGGCGGATCCCGGGGGCCGGACCGACGGAGGAACACGAGTGACTGTGGAGAGCAGCACCCCAGCGGGTGGGAAGAAGAAGGCCGCGGCGAGCCGTCCGCGGAAGAGGGCCGCCGCCAGGCGGCCGGTGCGGCCGAAGGCCGAGCCCGCCCCCGAGATGGTGCAGTTGCTGACGCCCGAGGGCGAGCGCGTCGAACACCCCGACTACTCCCTGGACATCGGCCACGAGGAGATCCGCGGCCTGTACCGCGACATGGTCCTCACCCGCCGCTTCGACGCCGAGGCCACCGCCCTCCAGCGCCAGGGCGAGCTGGGCCTGTGGCCCTCCCTGCTGGGCCAGGAGGCCGCCCAGATCGGCTCCGGGCGCGCCCTGCGCCATGACGACTACGTCTTCCCGACCTACCGCGAGCACGGCGTCGCCTGGTGCCGCGGCGTCGACCCGGCCCTGTTGCTCGGCATGTTCCGCGGCGTGAACCACGGCGGTTGGGACCCCACCGGCAACAACTTCCACCTCTACACCATCGTCATCGGCTCCCAGGCGCTGCACGCCACCGGCTACGCGATGGGCGCGCGGATGGACGGCGCGGACATCGCGGTGCTCGCCTACTTCGGCGACGGCGCGTCCAGCCAGGGCGACGTGGCGGAGGCGTTCACCTTCGCCGCCGTGTACCAGGCGCCGGTCGTGTTCTTCTGCCAGAACAACCAGTGGGCGATCTCCGAGCCCATCGAGCGGCAGACCCGGGTCCCGCTCTACCAGCGTGCCGCCGGCTACGGCTTCCCCGGCGTCCGGGTGGACGGCAACGACGTACTCGCCGTGCTGGCCGTGACCCGGGCGGCCGCCGAGCACGCCCGCACCGGCCAGGGCCCGATCCTGGTCGAGGCGTTCACCTACCGGATGGGCGCGCACACCACCTCGGACGACCCGACCCGCTACCGCCGCAAGGAGGACCTGGAGGCCTGGGAGGCCAAGGACCCGATCCTGCGGCTGCGCCGCCTGATGGAGCGGGAGAACGCGGCGGACGACGCGTTCTTCGCCGACCTCGACGCGGAGAGCGACGCGCTGGCGAAGCGCGTGCGGGAGGCCATCCGCACCATGCCCGACCCGGAGGCCATGGCGATCTTCGAGAACGTGTACGCGGACGGCCACCCCCTGGTGGACGAGGAGCGCGCCCAGTTCGCCGGGTACCTCGCGTCCTTCGCCGACCAGCACGAGGAGAACTGACATGCCCGCCGAGAAGATGGCGATCGCCAAGGCGCTCAACTCCTCGCTGCGCAGGGCGCTGGAGGCCGACCCCAAGGTCGTGGTCATGGGTGAGGACGTCGGCAAGCTGGGCGGCGTCTTCCGCATCACCGACGGGCTGCAGAAGGACTTCGGCGAGGACCGGGTGATCGACACCCCGCTGGCCGAGTCCGGGATCATCGGCACGGCGATCGGCCTCGCGCTGCGGGGCTACCGGCCGGTGACCGAGATCCAGTTCGACGGCTTCGTGTTCCCCGCGTACGACCAGATCGTCACGCAGCTGGCGAAGATGCACGCCAGGTCGCTCGGCACGGTGAAGCTGCCGATCGTCATCCGCATCCCGTACGGCGGCGGCATCGGCGCGGTGGAGCACCACAGCGAGTCGCCCGAGGCGCTGTTCGCGCACGTCGCGGGGTTGAAGATCGTCACGCCTGCGAACCCGTCCGACGCGTACTGGATGCTCCAGCAGGCGATCGAGTGCGACGACCCGGTGATCTTCTTCGAGCCCAAATCCCGCTACTGGGAGAAGGGCGAGGTCGACACGGCGAGCATCCCGGGCCCGCTGCACGCGGCGAAGGTGGTGCGGTCCGGCACGGACCTGACGATCGCGGCCTACGGGCCGACGGTGCGGACGGCGCTCGCGGCGGCGGACGCGGCCGCCGAGGACGGCACGTCGATCGAGGTCGTGGACCTGCGGTCGGTCTCGCCGATCGACTTCGACACGCTCCAGCGGTCGGTGGAGAAGACCCGCCGCCTGGTGGTGGCGCACGAGGCGCCGGTGTTCTTCGGTTCGGGTGCCGAGATGGCCGCCCGGATCACGGAGCGGTGTTTCTATCATCTGGAGGCCCCGGTGCTGCGGGTGGGCGGGTTCCACGCGCCCTATCCGCCGGCGCGGCTCGAGGAGGAGTACCTCCCGGGGCTTGACAGGGTGCTGGACAGCGTCGACCGCGCCTTGGCGTACTGAGGAGAGGCTGAGGAGAGTCGTGACGATGGCTGCTGCGACACAGCGGTTCCGCGAGTTCCGGATGCCTGATGTGGGTGAGGGACTCACGGAGGCCGAGATCCTGAAGTGGTTGGTCCAACCGGGTGACTCGGTGACCGACGGCCAGGTGGTGGTGGAGGTGGAGACCGCCAAGGCGGCGGTCGAGCTGCCGATCCCGTACGACGGCGTGGTCCGGGAGGTGCACTTCCCCGAGGGCACGACGGTGGACGTCGGCACCCCGATCATCACCGTGGACACCGACCCCTCGGCGGGGCCCCCTGAGGAGGCCGCCCCGCCGTCCGCGCCGTCAGCCGGCCAGGACCGTCAACCGGTCCTGGTCGGCTACGGCGTCTCCACGGCCACGCCGAAGCGGCGCCCGCGCAGGCCGGCCGGCGGCGGCGCCGCCAACGGCGCCGGCCGCGGGCCGACCGGGGGCGGGCAGGCCGCCTCGGGCGAGGCGTGGACACCCGCGCACCTGCCCGGCGGGCACGACGCGGCCGGCGGCTACGGCGGGCCGGCCGTGCCGCAGGGCGTCGAGGGAACCGACGGGAGCGAGGGCGTCGAGGGGAGCGCCGTCGAGCACGTCCCGGCCGCCGACCGGCCGCTCGCCAAGCCGCCGGTGCGGAAGTTGGCGAAGGACCTGGGCGTCGACCTGTCCACCGTCATCCCCAGCGGGCCGAACGGCATCGTGACCAGGGACGACGTGCACGCCGCCGTCGCCCCCCCGGCCCCCGCGCCGGCACCGGCGCCGGCACCGGCCGCGCAGGAGGCGCCGCCCACGCCGGACACGCCGGCGACGCCGGCCGACGTGCGGCCGCAGTCGTTGGCCGCGATCCGGGAGCGCCGGGTGCCGATCAGGGGGGTGCGGAAGGCGACCGCCCAGGCCATGGTCGACAGCGCCTTCACCGCCCCGCACGTCACCGAGTTCGTCACGGTCGACGTCACCAGGACGGTGCGGCTGGTCGAGGGGCTGAAGCAGGACCCCGACCTGGCGGGGCTGCGGGTCAACGCGCTGCTGCTGGTGGCGAAGGCCCTCCTCGTGGCGATCCGTCGCCACCCGGAGATCAACGCCTCCTGGGACGAGGAGAGCCAGGAGATCGTCTACAAGGGGTACGTCAACCTCGGCATCGCCGCGGCCACGCCGCGCGGGCTGATCGTGCCCAACGTCAAGGACGCCGGTTCCCTGACCCTGCCCGAGCTGGCCCGCGCGCTGGGCGAGCTGGTGGCCACGGCCAGGGAGGGGAAGACCCAGCCGGCGGACATGCGGGGCGGCACCGTCACCATCACCAACGTCGGCGTCTTCGGCATCGACACCGGGACCCCGATCCTCAACCCGGGCGAGTCCGCGATCCTCGCGCTCGGCTCGATCCGGGAGCAGCCCTGGGTACACAAGGGGAAGGTGAAGCCGCGGCACGTCACCACCCTGGCGCTCTCCTTCGACCACCGGCTGGTGGACGGCGAGTTGGGCTCCCGGGTGCTGGCGGACGTGGCGGCCGTGCTGGAGCACCCCAAGCGGTTGATCACCTGGGGGTAGCGCCCCGGGAAACAGAGCGGTGCCGGCCGCGGGAACGCGGCCGGCACCGGGTGTCAGTGGTTCACAGGTAGGGGCCGGACCGCGCCCCGCCGTGGTCGTCCAGGCCTTCGGGCTCGTCGCCGAGCGCGCCGGGCGGCAGCGCCCGCCGCATCTGCTCCAGCTGCGCCCGCGCCGCCATCTGCTGGGCGAAGAGCGCCGTCTGGATGCCGTGGAACAGGCCTTCGAGCCAGCCGACGAGCTGGGCCTGCGCGATGCGGAGCTCCGCCTCGGTCGGCACGCCGTCGTCGTGGAACGGGAGCGAGAGCCGCTCCAACTCGTCGACCAGTTCGGGCGCCAGGCCCTCCTCCAGCTCCTTGACGGAGCTGGCGTGGATCTCCTTGAGGCGGACCCTGCTGGCCTCGTCCAGCGGGGCCGCCTTCACCTCCTCGAGCAGCTGCTTGATCATGCTGCCGATCCGCATGACCTTCGCCGGCTGCTCCACCATCTCGGTCACGGGGATCTCGGAGCGGCCTTCGTCGCCCTCGCCGCTCCGCTTCGGAGCGGGACTGCTGAGCGCCATCCCGTCCGGTCCCACGACCAGGATCTGAGCGTTCTCCTGGGGCGGTTCGTTCCTCGGCTGAGTCATACCCCCATCATGCAACGAGGGTCACCCGGCGCGCCGCGCGAGGGTGATCCGGGAGCGCGTCAGCAGTGCCGCGACCAGGCAGGCGACGAGCGGCACGACGACGATCAGCTGGCCGAACGTGAGCCACGGCATCTCGAGGAACAGTTCGGGCCGCACGCCCGGGTCCCAGCCGTTGTCCCAGGCCGACTCCCAGTTCGCCAGGTTGGCGCGCTGGTTGGCGAGCTGGAGGGCGATCGCCGGGATCACGCCGGAGACGGCGCCGAGCACCACTCCCATGGCGGCGATCAGACCGCACTGGAGACCGGAGAGGGTACGCCGGACCCGGGGCGACGCGCCGACCGCGGCCAGCGTGCCGAGGTCGGCCTCGGAGTCGGCCTGCGCGAGGCCGGTGGCGATGCCGGCGGCGCCCAGCGCGAGGATGCCGGCGGCCAGCGACAGGACCAGCAGGTTCAGCGCGGTGTCGCTGTGGAAGCCGTCCTCGACGTCGATGTACGGGGTGGCGGTGGTGCCGCTCCTGGTCGCCAGGTCCCGCATGGCGCCCTCGACGGCCTGCTGCTCCGCCTCGGTGGGGGTGCGCTCGGTGGCGTAGAGGGTGCTGTCCTGGGCGAAGGAGAGCCCGGCCGCCTCGGCGGTCTCCGGGGTCATCAGCAGTTCGAAGCCGTAGCCCTGGTCGGTGGCCTGGTAGACGGGCAGGGTGACGGAAAGGTCGGGCTCCACGGTGATCGCGCCGTCGTCGCCGTAGGCGGGGGAGGTCTCGTAGACGTCCATGGTGACCCGGCCGTCGTCGTCGACGAACCGTCCGGCCATGGCCAGGGCCACGACCTCGCCGCGTTCCAGGGCCTCCCGTGCCCGCGGGTCGTCGACGTCGAGCACGTCGAGCAGTTCGGGATCGGCGACCACCATGCCGGGGGCGCCGAATCCGGACGCCTCGACGCAGCGCTCGTCGGTGACCAGTTCGCGCCGTTCGGCCGAGGTGAGCTGCTCGCTCTCCGCGCTCCACAGCGGGCATCCGTTGCCCTCCGGGATCCTGGTCTCGACCAGGCCGCAGTCCGCGCTGCCGTACTGGACGCAGCCGGGGACGGCGGTGAGCATCCCGCGGTCGGCGCGGACGGTGGTGGGCATCTCGGCCTCGATGATTCCCCTGGCCGGGTCGAGGAGGGCCAGTTCCTCCGGCGACCAGCCGGAGAGCGCGACGGTGCCGGAGGGCAGCCCCGGGGTGTACTCGGCGCGCTGTTGGGCGGTGTCGCTGACCAGCACGGTGGCCACGGCGACCGCGCCGGCCGTCGCGGCCATGATGGCGGCGACCGCGGGCGCGGTGCGGCCGCGGTTGCGGGCGGCGTCGCGCAGCGCGAGGCGGCCGGAGAGCGGCAGTGCGCGGGCCAGCTTGCCGAAGCCGCCGACCAGCAGCGGGGTGAGGGCGACGACGCCGAGTTCGGCGATGATCGAGCCGGCCGCGACCACGGTCGGCTCGTCCACGGTCATGGCGCCGACGATGGCCAGTGCCGCGCCGCCGATCAGCGCGACGAAGCCGACGACGGGCAGCGCCCGGCCGGCGCGGCGCACGCCGCGGCGGCCGCTGAGCGACTCGAGCACGTCGGTGCGGGCCGCGTTGATGGCGGGGACGACGGCGGCGAGCAGGCCGACGACGACGGCGAGCAGGGCGATGCCGCCGAGTTCCGTGAGCCGGAAGTCCAGGCCGCCGAACCGGGCGCCGATCGCCTCCTCGATGAAGGGCCGGCCGATCAGGGTCAGCGTGATGCCGCCCAGCGTGCCGACCACGGCCGCGGCGGCGCCCAGCACCAGGCCGCTGGCGAGCATGATCGCGCGGAGCTGTCGGCGGTCGCCGCCGTTGGCGCCGACCAGGCCGAGCTGGCGGCGGGCCCGGCGGGCGCCCACGGCGAAGGCGGGGCCGGCGAGCAGGCAGATCTCCAGGATGATCAGGGAGACGACGGTGATCAGCGCGGCCGTGGTGGCCGGGTCGGTGCTGCTCGACATGTCGCCGTCGCTGAACTCCACCTGGTCGGCGGGCGGCGGGTTCAGGGTGACGGAGCGGGAGGAGACGATCAGTCCGGCCTCGTTGGCGTGCTGCACGGCGGCCCAGTCGACGTCGCCGTCGGGCACGTCCACCAGGAAGCTCAGCGGCACGACGTTCGTCGGGTCGAGGTGCGGCAGCACACTGCCGGGCACCGCGATGGCCTGTTCCAGCGACAGTTCGCTCGGCAGTTCGTAGGCGCCGGTGATCGTGTAGGTCTGTTCCAGGCCACCGATGGTGACCTGGGAGCCGATGCCGAGGCCGGAGGTGTCGAGGAACGCCTGGGTCACGGCGACCTCGTCGGCCTCCTCGGGGTAGTCGCCGCGGAGCAGGGTGAGCATGCCCTCGACGAGCGGGGAGGCGGAGTCGATCTCGCGGACCTGGATGTCGGTCAGGCCGGTCCTGGTGGAGGCGTTGGTGTGCGCGTACTGGTCGGCGAGCACGGTCGCGCCGTCCGGCAGCGCGGACTCGACCTGGCCGAGGATCTCCTCGGCCGGCCGGTCGTCGCTGTCCCAGACCATGTCGTCGGCGTCCTCGCGGTACTGCACGACCTCGCCGCTCGGGGACTGGACGACGGGCGAGCCCTGGGTGGCGATCGTGTAGCGGGCGTCGGACCGGCCGAGTTCGCGGGTCAGCGACTCGGCCTTCGAGATGTCACCGCTGCGGTAGGTCAGGTCGGCGGCGGAGACCACCAGGATCGGCAGCGCGATCATGGCGACCACCAGGGCGCTGCGGCCCTTGGCGCGGCGGGCGTCGCGGCGCGCGATGCGCAGCGCGAGGCGCCAGGTGTTGAGCCTCTTCATCGGGCTGCCTCGCCGGCGAGCAGGGACTCGGCGGTGCCGGCGGCCGACTCGTCGACTATCCGGCCGTCGCGCAGGAAGACCAGCCGGTCGGCCCAGGCCGCGTAGCGGGACTCGTGGGTGACGAGGACGACCGCGGCGCCCTCGTCGCAGCGGCGGCGCAGCAGGGCGAGGACGGCCTCGCCGGTCTCGGAGTCGAGGGCGCCGGTGGGCTCGTCGGCGAGCACCAGGCGGCGGTCGCCGACCAGGGCGCGGGCGATGGCGACGCGCTGTTGCTGGCCGCCGGACATCTCGTCGGGGAAGCGCTCGGCGACCTCGGGCAGGCCGATCTCCTCCAGCGCGGCCAGCGCCTCGCGGCGGGCGACGCGGGTGGAGGTGCCGTCGAGTTCGCGGGGCAGGGCGATGTTCTCGGCGGCGGTGAGCGCCGGGATCAGGTTGTAGTCCTGGAAGACGTAGCCGATGTGGGTGCGGCGCACCTTGGCGAGCTGGGCGCGGCCGAGGGCGCCCAGGTCCCGGCCCTCGACCAGCACGTGGCCCTCGGTGGCGGTGTCCAGGCCGCCGGCGAGGGTGAGCAGGGTGGACTTGCCGGAGCCGGACGGCCCCATCACGGCGACGAACTCGCCGGTTCTCACGGTGAGGTCGATGCCGCGCAGCGCGTGCACGGCGGTGACGCCGGTGCCGTGGACGCGGGTGAGCTGGCGCAGTTCGAGCACGGGAGTGCCGGGCTCACGCGGGTGCGGGTCGGTCATGACGAGGTTCCCCCCTCGGGTCGGTTCGGTCGTGGGGACGGGTTGGCGGCGGCGGTCACGGCGCGGTTTCCGACCGGCGGGCCGCGGTCGTGGCGTGGTCGGCCGCTTCGTCGGGCGGATCGTCCGGTCCGGCCGTCGGGCCGGGACGGGTCCCGGCCGCGCCGACGCCGCCGCGGCGATCCTTCGCGTAGCGGACGAGGCGTGCCTCGCAGTGGTCGAGCCAGCGGTTCTCGGCCTCGGCGAAGAAGATCAGCTGTTCGAGGACGAGCAGCCAGGCCATCTCGTCGCTGGTGTCGGGCCCGGCGGCCAGGGCGCGGGCCTTGAGCCGGGTGTAGCCCTGCATGGCGGTGAGGGTGTGCCGACGCTGGGCCTGGATGATCTCGGAGACGTCCACGCCCGGGGTGCCGACGGCCATGGCGAGCTTGATGGCGAGCTCGTCCCTGGCCGGTTGGGTGCGGTCGACGGGGCGGGCGAACCACTCGCCCAGCTCGCGGCGTCCGGTGTCGGTGATGGCGTAGAGCTGCTGTTTGGCGTCACCGCCGCCCTCGGGCGTGATGAGTCCGTCCCGTTCGAGGCGTTGGAGTGTGGTGTACACCTGCCCGATGTTGAGCGGCCAGGTGGCGCCCGTGCGGGACTCGAACTCCGTGCGGAGCTGCGAACCGTAGCGCGGGCCGCTCTCCAGGAGGGCGAGGAGGCCGTAGCGAATCGACATACCGCGTATGTATACCGAGTATGCCGGGTGGAGGCAAGTTGGGGAGGTAGGCAGCATACCGAGTATGTTCGGCCTCCCTGAGCCCCCCTGGGCCTTTGTGGGCCCTCGTGGGGCCGGACCGGGAGTGGAGCCCGCTGTAGTGCGCACGCCACCCCGCATGCTCCAGACTTGGGTGCCATGCACGAACGATGGACCGAGATACGGCGCGGCGCCGGCTACCTGCTCACCGTGTTCGCGGCGGCGTTGGCACTGCTCGCGGTGTTCCCGCTGCTGCTGATCGCGGTGCTGGCCGCCGGCCTCCCGGGGCCGCTCGGCGAGACCGCCGACTGGCACCGCCGGCTGGCCGCGCGTTTCCTCGGCGTCGCGGTCGACGCGGCCCCGCCCGCCACGCGGCGCGCCGAACCGCCCCTGGGCCTCGCCGCCGCCTGGCGGCAGCGGATGCGTTCCCCCGAGAACCGCCGCCACCTGCGCTGGCTGCCGCGCGCGCTGGTCACCGGCCTCGTCGGCGGCCTGGGCGCGGTGCTGTTCCTCGGCATGGCGGTGGGCGGGGTCCTGATGGCCCCGGTCCGGCCGGTGTTCGACCTGGAGTCCTCGTTCGGCGACATCGGCCTCGCCTCCGTGCCGCTGGACCTCGGCCAGTCCCTGCTCGGCGCCGCGCTCTGCTGGTGGGTGCTGCCGAGGATGGCGCGCTGGCACGCGGAGGTCTGCCTGTCCGCGCTGGAACCGACCGACGAGGAGCGGCTGGCGGAGCGGGTCGGCGAGCTGACCGAGTCCCGGGCCGGCGTGCTCGACGCGCACGGCGCCGAGCTGCGCCGCATCGAGCGCGACCTGCACGACGGGGCGCAGGCCAGGCTCGTCGCCATCGCCCTGCGGCTCGGGGTCGCCAGGGAACAACTCCCGGAGGACGACGACCGGCTGGCCACGCTGCTCCGGGAGGCGCACGAGGGCGCGGAGGAGGCGATGACGGAACTCCGCGACGTGATCCGCACCATCTACCCGCCGATCCTCGCCGACCGCGGCCTCGACGGGGCGGTGACGGCGGTCGCGGCCCGGTCCGCCGTCCCGACCGAGGTGGACCTCGACGAGCTCGGCGAGCTGTCGCCCGCGGTGTCGGCCGCGGCCTACTTCATCGTCACGGAGTCCCTGACCAACGCGGCCAAGCACAGCGGCGCGACCCACGCGAGGGTCCGGCTGACCCGCGCCGCCGACCGGCTGCTCGTCGAGGTCACCGACGACGGCATCGGCGGCGTCGACGAGACCCGCGGCACCGGCGTCATCGGCATCCGCCGCCGGGCGGCGGCGCTCGACGGCTCGGTGCTGGTCTCCAGCCCGACCGGCGGCCCCACCGCGATCACCGTGGAGCTGCCGTGCGGGTCGTGATCGCCGAGGACAACGTGCTGCTCTCGGCCGGCCTCGAACTGATCCTCTCCACCAGGGACATCGAGGTCGCCGAGATCGTCACCGACGCCGCGGGCCTGCTGGCGGCCGCGGCCCGGCACGAGCCGGACGCCGTGATCGCCGACGTCCGGCTCCCACCCACCTTCCACGACGAGGGCGTCCGCGCCGCCCTCGCACTCCGCCGCACCAGGCCGGGCCTGCCGGTGCTCGTGCTGTCGCAGTACGTGGAGAAGGTCTACGCCCGCGAACTGCTCTCCGACGGCACGGGCGCGGTCGGCTACCTGCTGAAGGACCGCGTCAGCCGGGTCGGCGAGTTCGTCGACGCGCTCCGCCGCGTCGCGGCGGGCGGCACCGTGATGGACCCCGAGGTCGTCGCCCAACTCCTGACCAGCGCGGCCAGGGGCCCGATCGACACGCTCACCGCGCGCGAACGGGAGGTCCTGACCCTGATGGCCCGCGGCCTGGGCAACGCCGAGATCGGCGCCGAACTCGTCATCACGGACAACGCGGTCCACAAGCACATCGGCAACATCTTCGCGAAGCTCGGCCTCCCCACGACGACCCCCGGCCACCGCCGCGTCCTGGCCGTCCTCGCCTACCTCGGCGCTGCCGCGCCGTGACGTGTCGGCGGTTCTCCCCCGC
>NZ_SMKI01000241.1 GCF_004348415.1 Streptomyces hainanensis | reverse complement strand
GTGGGTGGGTGGGACAAACCCCCCGGAGGTACGCGACGCGGTCCGCGACGCGGTCGGCGGTGCCCACCACCCGTACGGGCCCTGTTCTCTCCCGCCACCTTGTGCGAGATTCAACGATCGGATCACGCCCACGTCGGCGCCGGCCGGCGCGGGTGACCGTGAAGCCCGCGCAAGTGAAAGGACGCACCGTGTCAGTCACGCTCTCCGACTCCCTCAAGGCGTTGCTCGACGAGAGGGTCTTCGTCACCATCGCCACCATCCAGCCGGACGGCAGCTCCCAGCTGTCGCCGGTCTGGGTCAAGCGGGACGGCGACGACCTGTTGATCTCGACGACGCGCGACCGGCGCAAGGAGCTGAACATCGCCCGTGACCCGCGCGTCACGGTGCTCGTGCAGCCGGCTGACCAGCCCTACTCCTACGCCGAGATCCGCGGCACCGCGACCCTCTCCGAGGAGGACGCGCCGGAGTTGATCAACGAGCTGTCCCTGAAGTACACGGGCAAGCCGTACGCCGAGTTCAACCCGGCCTCGGACCAGGACGCGCCGCGGGTGATCGTCCGCGTCACCGCTCGGAAGATCGTCGGCCGGGGGCTCGTCTGAGCGAGGCGGAGCGGACCGTCCCCGCGCGGCCTTCCGGGCGGCGCGGGGGAGCTCGTTCGCCCCTCCGCCCACTACTCTTGACGCGTGAACCTTCGCCTGTATGACACCAGCACCCGGCTGATCCGTGACTTCACCCCGCTCCAGCAGGGCTGCGTCTCGATCTACCTGTGTGGTGCCACCGTGCAGGCGCCCCCGCACATCGGTCACGTCCGGTCCGGGGTCAGTTTCGACATCATGCGCCGCTGGTTCGAGTACCGCGGTTACGACGTCACGTTCGTCCGCAACGTCACGGACGTCGACGACAAGATCATCGCCAAGAGCGCGCAGCTCAACCGCCCGTGGTGGGCCATCGGTTACGCGAACGAGCGGGCGTTCAACGACGCCTACGACGCGCTCGGCTGCCTGCCGCCGACCTACGAGCCGCGCGCCACCGGTCATGTGCCGGAGATGATCGAGATGATGCGCACCCTGATCGACCGCGGCCACGCCTATCCGGCCGACGGCAACGTCTACTTCGACGTGCGCAGCTTCCCCGGCTACCTCCAGCTCTCCAACCAGGACCTCGACCACCTGCTCCAGCCGGAGGGCGAGGGCGAGACCGGCAAGCGCGACCCGCGCGACTTCGCCATGTGGAAGGCCGCCAAGCCGGGCGAGCCGAGTTGGGAGACGCCCTGGGGCCGTGGTCGGCCCGGCTGGCACCTGGAGTGCTCGGCGATGGCGTACAAGTACCTCGGCCCCGCCTTCGACATCCACGGCGGCGGCATCGACCTGGTCTTCCCGCACCACGAGAACGAGATCGCCCAGTCCCGGGCGTTCGGCGGCGAGTTCGCCCGCTACTGGGCGCACAACGCCTGGGTCACGCTGGCCGGCGAGAAGATGAGCAAGTCGCTGGGCAACTCGGTGCTGGTCTCCGAGATGGCGCGCCGCTGGCGCCCCATCGTGCTGCGCTACTACCTCGGTACCCCGCACTACCGCTCCACCATCGAGTACAGCGAGGCGGCGCTGGCCGAGGCGGACGCCGCGTTCGGCCGCATCGAGGGCTTCCTGCACCGGGCCGTCGAACGCGTCGGCGAGGTCGCCCCGGCGGCCACCGTGCCGGACGACTTCGCCGCCGCGATGGACGAGGACCTCGGCGTGCCGCAGGCCCTCGCCGCCGTGCACACCACCGTCCGGCAGGGCAACGCCGCGTTGTCCGAGGGCGACAAGGAGTCGGTCGTCGCGCTCGTCGGCCAGGTGCGGGCGATGCTCGGCGTGTTGGGCCTCGACCCGCTCGACCCGAGCTGGAGCGGCGGCGCCCAGGGCCGCGGCAAGGAACTGGCCGGCGTCGTCGACGGCCTGGTCAGGCTGGTCCTGGCGCAGCGCGAGGCCGCGCGTCAACGCAAGGACTACGGCACGGCGGACGCCATCAGGGACGAGCTCGGCGCCGTCGGCCTGGTCATCGAGGACACCCCCAACGGACCGCGCTGGGAGCTCGGTTGACCTTCCGGTCGACCATCCGGGCCCCCAGCCACACGAGAGTCAGAAGAAGCAGAAGATGCCAGGCAACAGCCAACGCCCCAACCGCCGCACCAGCAACAAGAAGGGCGCCCAGGTCGGCAGCGGCGGTCAGCGCCGCAAGGCCCTGAAGGGCAAGGGTCCGACCCCGCCCGCCGAGATGCGCACCGGCCACGCCAAGAAGCGCGCCGCCGACGCCAAGGCGCGCCGGGAGGCCACCCGTCCCGCCGCCAGGCGCGGCGGCGGCCGGTCGACGGCCGAGCTGGTCATCGGCCGCAACCCGGTGGCCGAGGCGCTGCGCGCCGGCGTGCCGGCCAAGACGCTGTACGTGCAGCAGTTCCTGGAGAGCGACGACCGGGTCACCGAGTCGATCAAGCTGGCCATGGAGCGCGGTGGCGTCAACCTGCTCGAGGCCTCCAAGGCCGAGCTCGACCGGCTCACGGGCGCGCTGCACCACCAGGGCATCGTGCTCCAGGTCCCGCCCTACGAGTACGCGCACCCGGACGACCTGCTCGGCGTGGCGCACGACGCCGGCCAGGCGCCGCTGATCGTGGCGCTCGACGGGGTCACCGACCCGCGGAACCTGGGGGCCGTGGTGCGCTCGGTCGCCGCCTTCGGTGGCCACGGCGTGGTGGTGCCGGAGCGCCGGGCGGCCGGCATGACCGCCGGCGCCTGGAAGACGTCGGCCGGCACCGCGGCCCGCACCCCGGTGGCCCGCGCCACCAACCTGACCCGCACGCTCCAGGCGTACCAGAAGGCCGGGTTGACGGTCGTCGGCCTCGCGGCGGACGGCGAGTCGGACCTCCCGGAGCTCGGCGGGCTCGACGGGCCGGTCGTCATCGTCGTGGGCAGCGAGGGCAAGGGCCTCTCCCGGCTGGTCGGCGAGACCTGCGACGTCCGGGTCCGGATTCCGATGCCGGGCGGTGCCGAGTCGTTGAACGCCGGAGTCGCGGCCGGCGTCGTGCTCTACGAGGCGACGCGTCACCGCAGGTAGCCCCTGGTTTGTCGGGAGTTGACGGGTCGCGGACAGGATTTGTGGGGTCAAGGCAGTGTCTTAAGCCGTGTCACTCAGTTAGATGAGTGTGGACACCAGAACACCCCACGGCCTCTCGATGGACGAGCCGGTGCTGAGCATGGTCAAAGTGCCGTGCGACCCAGCGCAGGTCATCGTGAACCACGCCAGTTTCCGGGTGAAGCTCGCCACCCCGCCGCCGATCAGCATCACGATCGACGACACCGCCCCGCTGGCCCGGGTGCCGGCCGCGGCGGGCGGGCGGCGCCGCCCCCTCGTCTGGACGGGGCGCAGTGCCCCGGGGGACCCGGGCGCGAGCGGCCTGCTGCAGGCGGTGCGCGAGGCCGGGCGCGGCGTCGACGTGGCGACCCAGGTGCTCCCGCGCATCACCCCCGTCGTGGCGCAGCGCGGCCCCCGGCCGCCCGAGCGGCCGGGGCTCGTCGCCCCGCCGCCCCCGACCGAGGTGCTGCCGGTCGTGGCGGACCTGCCGCCCCAGGACCGTGGGCGCCCGGCCGACCGGCGCCCGGGGGACGGCCGCCAGGCGTACCAGCCGGGCCACCGGGCCGGCCGGATGAACCTCGGCGTGGTGCTGCTGCCGCTGCGGGTGCTGCTCGGCTTCGTCGCCATCTACGCGGGCATGGGCAAGCTCACCGACCCGGTCTACTTCGACGGCGGCCTGCGCGGCTCGCTCTACGCCTGGCTCGACTCGCTCGAACCGTGGACGGTGGCGGCGCCGCTGCACAGCTGGGCGCTGGCGCACCCGGTCGGGGCCGGGCTGACCGTCGCGTTCATCCAGATCATCGTCGGCGTGCTCACCGTCTTCGGCCTCTGGCAGCGGTTCGCGGCCGGGCTCGGTGCGTCGCTCTCGCTGGCCCTGCTGCTCACCGTGAGCTGGCAGAACGGGCCGGCCTACGACACCCCGGACGCCATCCTGTTCGCCGCCTGGACGCCGTTGGTCATCGCGGGCGCCCCGGTCTACTCGCTCGACTTCCGGCTGGCCACCGAGGCGTGGCGCACCCTGGGCCCGCGCGCGCCGCTCGCCGAGCTCCGGCGCCGGGTGCTGCGCCGGGGCGCGATGCTGGCCACCCTGCTGGTCGGCCTGGCGCTGCTGATCGGCTCGATGCTGGGCAGCGCGGTGCGGTCGGCGCAGTTCGCCACCGTGCCCGAGCCGGGCGAGCCGCCGCGCAACCACCTGCCGGGCGAGCGGCTGCCGGACGACGAGGACGAGGCCGGCGAGGAGGCGGAGTCCTCCGCCGGCCCGACCGAGGGCTCGGGCGCGGCCGGCGACGAGGAGTCGGCGGAGGGCGAGCCGGGCGACGAGGATGCGAACGACCCGACCGACGAGGCCTCGGCCGGCGCCGAGAGCACCGGTCCCGGCGCCGAGCAGCAGGCCCCGCCGAGCGAGCAGACCGTGCCGGCGCCGCAGCAGTCGGCCCCACCGTCGGAGCAGCAGTACTACCCACCAGAGGACACCGCCCCGGCCGCCCCGGAGCCCGACACCGGCACCTCGGGTGGCGGCGGCGAGCCGGCTCCCCAGGATCCGTCCGCGGAGAGCGGGGGTGAGCGGAGCAGCCTCGGCCCTATCGGCGGGCTGCTGGGTTAGCGACGTCGGAGGGGTCCTCGGCTAGTCCTGGCGGCCGGCCGTAGGGTGTGACCTGAGTCACCGGGAACTCGTGACGATGGCCGGACAACAGTCGAAGTGGACCATACGATGCATGCCCGCGTGCGGGCCGGCGAACCCGAGGCGTTCCGCGAGCTGTTCCAGGCGCACGCGGGTCTCGTCCACGGCTACGCGGCCCGCGCCACGGGCGATCCGAGCCTCGCCGAGGACGTCGTGTCGCTGACGTTCCTCGAAGCCTGGCGGCTGCGCGGCCGGCTGCGCGACGAGGGGGAGTCGCCGCGCCCCTGGCTGATGGGGATCGCGGTCAACGTCCTGCGCAACACGACGCGGGCGAAGCGCCGGTACGAGCGCGCCATGGCCAGGCTCCCGGCGCCCGCCGTCGTGCCGGACTTCGCCGACGAACTGGTCGGCCGGGCGGCCGACGCGGAGCGGCTGGCAGCGGCCAAGCGTGGGTTGGCCGCGCTGACGGGCGGGGAGCGGCAGGCGTTCATGTTGCATGTCTGGTCGGGCCTGAGTTACGAGGAGACCGCCCGGGCGCTCGGCGTCCGGGTGGGGACCGTGCGTTCCCGTCTTTCCCGGGCCCGGGCCCGGCTGCGTCGGTTGACCGACGCGGAACTCGGCGGGGAACCCGTCGCCAGCAGCGGACAACCGTCCTGTGACCGCCGGCAATGGGCGGTTCGGCCGAGCGAGGAGACCATCCGATGACACGCGAGGAACCGCCGCGCCGCGAGGAGCTGGCCCGCCTGCTCCCGTCGCCCGGCGCGCCCGGTCTTCCGCCCGGCCGCCAGCTGGTGATGGAGGAGCATCTGATGAGCGAGATGACGAGCTCTCACGAGGGGGAGCGGAACCTGTGGCGGCGCCTGGTGTTGGTCGCCGCGCCGTTGGCGACGGTGGCGCTGATCGTCGGCGCCGCCACGGTTGTCGGTAGCGACGGTGTCGTGGGCCCCGCCGCGGACGGGAACCCCTGGGAGGGCCTCGCCGAGGTGGCCGCCGGGGCACCGGAGTTGGCGGTCGCCTCCGACCAGTTCGTCTATACGGCCCGCGAGGTGGTCGTCGACTACGGGGGCGTGCCCACCAACGGGCAGAACGTGCTCTGGGACGTCGACCACGGCCCCTACGAGACCGAGCAGTGGGTCTCCCCGGACGGCGGTTCCGGCTGGTACCGGGACTCGGACGCAGCCCCGGACGGGGTGCCGATCGTGGTTCCGCCGGAGCAGGAGGAGTGGACCGAGGACGAGCTGCCGGACGTCGATGTCGACGCCGGAGCGGAGTTCGAGATCGAGTTGGAGGACCCCGAGATCTACCCCCCGCAGGATAGGTGGCTCGGCGACTCCGTGGCCGGCGTCGGCGGTGACTTCCCCGCCACCCTGCACCAGCCGACCTGGGAGTACGTCCAGTCGCTGCCCGTCGACCCGGACGCGCTGCTGGAGAAGATCTACGACGAGAACGGCTCGGCCGACAGCGGGGACCAGGCCGACCAGTGGGCGTTCGAGACCCTCGGCGAGCTCTTCGAGGAGACGCCGCTGCCGCCGGACACCGCCGCCGGAATGTTCCGCGCGTTCGGTGAGATCCCCGGCGTGTCCGCGCGCACCGGGACGGACGCCACCGGCCGGGAGGGGGTCGTCCTCAGCCGGTTCGCGGAGGACCTGGGGTACCGGATGGACCTGGTCTTCGACGAGGAGTCGGCCGCGTACCTGGGTACCCGTGTCGAGCAGATCGAGGAGAGTGAGGTGCTCGTCATCGGCGTCATCCTCGACTACGCCCTGACCGACCGGGCCGTGGTGGACGAGGAACGGCAGGTCCCGGGGACCTGATCGCGGGTCCCCCTCCGGGGGGCGGGGGCGGTCAGACGCGCCCGGTGTGGGTCGTCGACCAGGACATGCCGGCGGCCAGGTGTTCGAGATAGCCCGGGTGGCTCACCGTCACCGTGAAGTCCCGGTACGGAAAAGCCTCGAGAGCCCGGCTCGCGATGACAGGCCAGGCCCGCCAGTTACTCAGGTCGGCCGTGCCGGCCAGCCCGGCGATCTTCTCGCGCTCGCCCTCCTCCCACGGCTCGTCCGGATCGTCGAAGGCCGCGGCCTCGCTCCACAGCGGCACGTTGCGGAGCGGGCCCCTCTCGTAGGAGGTCACGATCTCGGCGGTCCGCACGTCGAACCTCACTGGATCGCTCGGAGTCCAGGCATACCGGGAGATGTCGTCACGCCCGACCCCGAGGAGCCTTCCGTACACATCCTTGGCCTTGCGCCGAGGTTCGAGGAGGGTCTTGGCGTCGTCCGCCAACAGGTAGCCGTACTCGGTGATCCGTATCAGCCTGCCCACGATGAGGCCGAAGACCTCGCCGAGTTCGTCGCCCATCGCCATCCCCGCGAGGATCTCCCTGCCGCGCTCCGGGGAGAACGGACACCGCTGCGGGCGATGACCGTCATCGTCATCGTCTGTCAGATTCCCGTTGTCCAGCATCCACCACACGTCCGCCAGCAGGGCCAGGGGGAAGGTGGGTTCCTCCGGAACGTCGGGCACGTCGGGGTTGATGACGTACACCCGCGCGCGCAGGGTCGCGTCGCGGACACTGTCGATGGTCACGTGGAAGATGTCGGTCATGGGGGAGACCGTAGTCCCGGCCGCTGACAGTGACCGCTACCTGGCCAGTTCGCGGGCCGCCTCCGTGAGGTCCTTGGCGGTGTCGATGGCCCGCCAGTAGGCGCCCTGGGGGAGGGCGAAGCCGGCGAGGCGGCGTTCGCGGGCGAGGCGGGGGAAGGTCAGCCGCTCGTGGTCGCCGCGCTCCGGCAGCAGCGCCGTGAACTCGGGGCCGAAGACGTAGACGCCGGCGTTGATCAGGTAGGGCGAGAGCGGCGACTCGATGAAGTCGAGGACCTGCCCGAACTCGTTGGTCTCCACGGCGCCCCACGGCATCCGCGGCCTGGCCAGCGACAGCGTGGCGGTGGCGCCGCGCTCCACGTGGAAGGCGGCCATCTCGCGGAGCGAGAAGCGGGTCCAGATGTCGCTGTTGGTGGCGATCCAGGGCTCGTCCTGGCGCGGCAGCGCGGGCGCCGCGTACTTGAGGCCGCCGCCGCGGCCCAGCGGCTCGGGCTCCACCACGGTCGTGACCTTGACCGGCAGGTCCGTGGCGTCCAGCCAGTTCTGCAGCACCTCGGCCATGTGCCCGCAGGAGATCACCACGTCCGTGACGCCCTCCTCGGCCAGCCAGGTGAGCTGGTGGCCGATGATCGGGGTGCCGGTGCCCGGGATCTCCACCATGGTCTTGGGCCGGTCGTCGGTGTACGGGCGGAGCCGTGAGCCGCGGCCGCCGGCCAGGATCATGGCCTGGGTGCAGAGCGGGGCGTCGCCTGGAGCCTGGACGTGGTTCATGCGGGGCAGCCTAGTTGCTGCCCTCGGCCGGGGCTCGGCCGAGGGCTCAGGCGGGGTGGCGGCGTGCGGGCCGGCTCAGCCGGCCGCCGCGACGCCCGCGGCGAACGACGTGTCGCACACCGGGCGTGAGTGTTGTTGGGCGCGCCGGGACGAGCCGTACTTCTCGACCGCGGCCGCACCGAGCGCCTGGGCGATCTCGGCACAGTGCGGGGCGAGCGACGGGTCGCGCGTGACGGCCTCCTGGAGGCCGGTGAGTGCGGCGCTCGGGTCCTGCTGCCGCAGCGTCAGCAACAACCGGTCGCGGAGCGTGTCCTCCGGGGTGAGCGGCTGCTGCTCCGCCGAAGCGGTCTCCATCTGGTCGTCGGCCGGACCGACCCAGGAGACCCGGGAGACGGCGAGTGTCCCGGACAGCACCAGGACAACCGGGAGAGCGATGGCGAGAGTTCTGCCGATGTGGCGGAGTGCCTGATTCACTGGTGGTCTTCCTCGCGAAACGAAGCTGGATGGTTCAAACGCGCTGGGGCGTGGTAGATCGTAGCGAGGAGTAGTGTTTTGGTGACATTTCGCCACTCTCACGAGTGACGGGGTTCAGCAGAATTCGAATCGGTCGTCCACCGTGGTTGACGCGCAAAGGGCCGTGTTTCCACCACGTGTGCGGAAACACGGCCCTCACGGACCTCGGGGGCGGGGAGCGTCAGTCGCTCAGCCGCTCGCCGGAGCCGGCGGCGAAGACGTGGGTCTCGCCCGGCTTCGGCACCACGTTGATCTTCTCGCCCTTGTGCGGGACGTCGCGGCTGTCGACGCGGATCACCAGGTCCTTCGTCTCGCCGCCGATGTCGGCCTGGCCGTAGACGTAGGCGTCGGCGCCGGTCTCCTCGACCACGTTGACCGTGACCGCGAGGCCCGCCTCGGCCTTCTCGTCGGCCTTGGCGAGCGCCGTGCCCTCGGCCGAGCCCTCGCCGTTGATGATGGCGAAGTGCTCGGGACGGCAGCCGACCACCACGTGGGTGTCGCCCTTGCTCTGGGCCTCGGAGAGCGCCCCGCGCTCCACCGGCACCACGCTGTTGCCGAACCGGACGCCGCCGTCGGTGATCGGCACCTCGACCAGGTTCATGGCGGGGGAGCCGATGAAGCCGGCGACGAAGAGGTTGGCGGGCTTGTCGTACATGTTGCGCGGCGAGTCGATCTGCTGGAGCAGACCGTCCTTGAGGACCGCCACCCGGTCGCCCATGGTCATGGCCTCGACCTGGTCGTGGGTCACGTAGACGGTGGTGACCCCGAGCCGGCGCTGCAGGCCGGCGATCTGGGTGCGGGTCTGGACGCGGAGCTTGGCGTCCAGGTTGGACAGCGGCTCGTCCATGAGGAACACCTGGGGCTCACGCACGATGGCGCGACCCATCGCGACACGCTGCCGCTGACCGCCGGAGAGCGCCTTCGGCTTGCGCTCCAGGTACTCGGAGAGGTCGAGGATCTTGGCGGCCTCCTCGACCTTCTTGCGGATGTCCGCCTTGTTGACGCCGGCGATCTTGAGCGCGAAGCCCATGTTCTGCGCGACGGTCATGTGCGGGTACAGGGCGTAGTTCTGGAACACCATCGCGATGTCCCGGTCCTTCGGCGGGAGGTGCGTGACGTCACGGTCGCCGATGTGGATCGACCCCGCGTTCACGTCCTCGAGACCGGCGAGCATCCGGAGCGAGGTGGACTTACCGCAACCGGAGGGGCCGACCAGGACGAGGAACTCGCCGTCCTCGATCTCGATGTCGAGCTGGTCGACGGCGGGCTTGTCGCCGCCCGGGTAGATGCGGGTGGCCTTGTCGTACGTGACGGTTGCCATGTCCTCGTGTCTCCTTCTACCGGCAGGAACGTGCCGGACGATCCGAGTAGGAAGGTGTTACGTCCATATGTAAATGGACGGCAAGCCGAAACTTAACTCGAAACAACGCGTTCTGTCAGTACCCGGGAAGCCGGAGAAACCGATGTCAACGGGCCCGACCCCGCCCGTCACGTTCCGTGATCGCCGCTCGTCCCCGGCCCGCCTCGCCCCGACCGGGCCCCGTGTAGGCTTGTCGCGCCCGCAAGAGGCGTGCCGCCTTAGCTCAGTTGGCCAGAGCAGCTGTCTTGTAAACAGCAGGTCGTCGGTTCGAGTCCGACAGGCGGCTCCACGACGAAGCGCCCCGTCTCCCGAATCCGGGAGACGGGGCGCTTCGCGCGCGGGTTACTCGGGGGCGTCGAAGGTCCATACGGCGCGGGCGCCGGGGCCGACGGTGAGGGTGGAGCGGCCGATCTCCTCGACGTGGCGGGTGCCGGTGGCGTCGTTGAGGGAGAACTGGAGGCCGCGCAGGCCGACCTCGTCCAGCGGGACGGGGTCGAGGCGGATCGTGGTGGTGCCGTCGTTCACCACGACGGTGCCGTTCCCCCGGGTCTCGACGTCGTAGCCGCCGGCCTCGAGGAGCGGGACGGTGGTGGCCAGGTCACGCTCCGGGACGCCGAGGTGGAGCTGGGTGACGTCGCGCAGCTGGTGGTCCTGGTAGTCGTCCGACAGGTAGCGGGCGGCGCTCACGTCGCCCGGGTAGCTCTCGGGGCCCGTGTTGCCGCGCGGGTCGGCGAAGTACTCGGGGAGGTACTCCATCGACCAGGCGTCGAAGGCGTCGTACAGGTCGGAGGTGGTGCGGATGGTGTCGAACCACGGCACCCGGACGCCGTCGCCGAAGTCGCGCGTCTGGCGGTAGGGGGCCGGCTCCTCGATGCCCAGGTCGCGCAGCCGGTCGGTCACGGTCGCCAGGTCGCCGGCGTGCTCGGTCGAGACGCCGAGGCCGGAGGCGCCGTAGAGGGCGTCGGCGCCCGGCAGGTCGCCCTCGCCGAAGAACTCGATGTACGTCTCGGCGCCGTAGAGGTAGCGGCCGGTCCAGGTGAGGCCGCCGCCCGTCGTGGTGCGGACCTCGAAGTTCGCGAACTCCCGAAGGTAGTCGGAATTCTCGATCGCATCGGCGGTCTCGCGGTCCACCACCGCGTAGGCGTGGTTGTAGTGCAGCAGCTGCTCGCTGGCTCGCGTCTCGGCCCCGTCGGCCGGGCTCGTCTGGGCGCCGGCCTCGAAAGCCCCGGTCAGGGCGATGGTGGCGGTCATGGCGAGGCCGACGGCCACTCGTAACGTCCCACGAATCGACATGGCGGAGAGCTTAGGTCGGTGATGATCAAGAGGGAACATCGAAAGCCCCATGATTTGCTGAAGTTCGCCGGAGCGTAGGGAGCGGTCCGGGGTGCCGAACGGGCCGGCGCGGCCGTGGGTCAGTCCGGGCGGGTCTCGTCGGCGAGGCGGCGGAGGCCGCGGGCGAGGCCGGCGGCCTCCGCCGGGTCCCAGCCGGCGGTGAGGCGGGCGAAGACCTCCTCCTGGAAGGCGTGGGCGCCGGTGAGGACGTCGGCGCCGGCCGGGGTGACGTCGAGGGTGACGCGGCGGGCGTCCCGTCCCGAGGCGGAGCGGGTGAGGTACCCGTGGTCGACGGCGGCCGCGATCAGCCGGCTGGCACCCGAGCGGTCGAGGCCGAGCTGGAGGGCGACGTCGGTGACCGACACCTCGCCGTGCCGGGCGGCCGCGTCGACCGCCTCGAGCACCTGGACGTCCTGGATCAGGGGTGTGTCGTCGGACGGCTCGCCCACCGAGGCCGTCGCCCAGCGGCGCGACCAGAAACGGACCAGCCGGAAGAGGGCGGGGCCGGCGCCGGCGAGCTCCGCGCGGGAG
>NZ_SMKI01000240.1 GCF_004348415.1 Streptomyces hainanensis | reverse complement strand
GTGGAGAAGCCGGCGTTGGGGGAGTCGTCCCACTGCATGGGGGTGCGGGAGCCGGCCCGGTTGTAGCGCTTGCCCAGCCGGCTGCCCTCGTGGTCGGGCAGGTCGGGGACGAACCGCATGCCGATCTCGTCGCCGTAGTAGATGGCCGGCAGCGTGGGCCAGGTCAGTTGGAACGCGAAGGCGGGCGGGAGCTGTTCGGCGGTGCGTGGGCCGCAGGCGAGGCGGGAGAAGTCGTGGTTGGCGGTGGGCAGGGTGATGTGGCCGCGGTCGCCGATCACCGAGCTGACGCTGGACCAGGCCTCGACGAAGGTCTCGGCCGTGCCGCCGCCGTCCGCGTCGAAGAAGCAGTGGCGTTGGGTCCAGTGGTCGGCCACGGTGCCGTGGTTGTTGCTCCACAGCGAACGCAGCGGCAGACCGTCCGACGGGCCGCCGAACTGGAGGAAGAAGTCGGAGTGGAAGCCGGCCGGCACGGAGACCGCCGGGTCGCCCCACTCGGCGAGCAGCGCCGCCTGGGGGTGAGTGTCGTCGAGCCAACGGCGCAGCTCGGCCCAGAGCTTGGAGGTCTCGACCAGTTCGGGGTCGTCCTTGACGAGGGAGTGCGCCATGTCGACGCGGAAGCCGGCGAGGCCGAGGCGCAGCCAGTGGTCCATGACGCCGCGCAGCGCCATCCGGTTGGCCTGGGGGCCGGGGGCGTCGATCGGTTGGCGCCAGGGTTCGGCCGGGTCGGTGCGGGCGTAGCCGAAGTTGAGGGCGGGCTGGCTGTCGAAGAAGTTGGGCAGGTAGCTGCCGGGGCGGCTGCCGGGGGAGGCCACGAAGCGCGGCGGCCGGTCCTCGGCCCAGATGTAGCGGTCGTTGTCGGGGTCGTCGGCGGCGGCGAGGAACCAGGGGTGCTGGTCCGAGGTGTGTCCGGCGACCAGGTCGAGCATCACCCGGATGCCGTGGCCGCGGGCCGTCTCCACCAGCCGGGCGAGGTCGTCGTCGGTGCCGTAGCGGGGGGCGAGGGAGAGGTAGTCGGAGACGTCGTAGCCGGCGTCGAGGAACGGTGAGGCGAAGCAGGGGTTGAGCCAGACGGTGTTGACGCCGAGCCAGGCCAGGTGGTCCAGGTGTGCGGTGACGCCGTCGAAGTCGCCGACGCCGTCGCCGTTGGAGTCGGCGAAGCTCTGCGGATAGATCTGGTAGAGCACGGCGTCGGCCAGCCAGGACGGGACGGGACGGAAGGGCGACATGGCAGCGGAACACCTTTCTCGAGGTCGCTCAGCCCTTGACGGCGCCCGCGGTGAGCCCGGAGACCACGGCGCGCCGGAAGATCAGGACCAGCAGGGCGATGGGCAGCACCGACACGGTCGCGGCGGCGAAGATCGTCCCGTAGGGCACGGTGAACTGGCTGCCGAACAGGGCGAGTCCGACCGGCATGGTCCGGTAGCGGTCCGCCGTGTTGAGGGTCAGCGCGATCAGGAACTCGGTCCAGCAGGCGGTGAAGGTGAAGATGGCCGCCGTGAACACGCCGGGCGTGGCCTGCGGCAGGATCACGGAGAGCACGGTGCGCAGTGGCGAGGCGCCGTCCACCCACGCGACCTCCTCCATCTCCTTGGGGATGCTCTGGAAGAAGTTCCGCAGAATCCAGATCGCGAACGGCACGTTGAGCGCCGTGTAGACCAGGATGAGGCCCTGGTAGCTGTTGAGCCAGCCCATGTCGCGCATCAGCAGGAACAGGGGCGCGGCCAGGGCGATGGTGGGGAAGAGGGAGATCATCAGCAGCGACACCATGATCGGCGCCTTGCCGCGCAGCGGCAGCCTGGCCAGGGCGTAGCCGGCGAACGCGCTGAGGCTCAGCACCAGCAGGGTGGCGATCACCGAGACCAGCACCGAGTTGAGCAGGTAGGTGCCGAAGTGGTTGTCGGTGAAGGCGTCCCGGTAGTTGGCCCAGGTGGCGTTCTCCGGCCAGGCGGTGGGCGGGTGCGTGCCGATCTCCTCCGGCGGTTTGAGGGAGGTGGCGGCCATCCAGTAGAGGGGGGCCGCCACGAAGGCGGCGACGGCCAGCGCGGCCGCGTTGGGCCAGCTGAGCACGGCGCGCAGCAGTCGGCCGGCGCGGGCGCCCCAGGGCTCGCGGCCCGTCGCCCCGGTCGCCTTCGTGTCCGTCGCCGCCGTCGTCATGCCCCGGCCTCCTCGTCGCCGACGCGGGACTTGAACGCCCGCAGAAAGACCAGACAGCCGACCAGCACCAGGCCCGCGGTGCTGGCGGCCACCGCCGCGCCGGGACCGAAGTCCAGGTTGGTGAACATGACCTGCCAGCCGAGCAGGGCCAGGGACTCGGTGGCGTTGCCCGGGCCGCCGCCGGTGAGCACGAACGGCAGGTCGAAGATGCCGAACGCCTGGAGGATCCGGAACAGCACGGCGATGGTCAGCGCGGGCCGCAGCAGCGGCAGCCTGACCCGCCAGAACGCGGTCCACGGCCCGGCGCCGTCCACCCGGGCGGCCTCGGTGACCTCGCGGGGCAGCATCATCAGGCCGGCCAGCACGATGATCGCCACGAACGGGGTGGTCTTCCAGATGTCGGCGACGGCCATCGAGACGACGGCGGGCCCCGGCGTGCCGAGGAACTGCGGCGCCGAGCCGGTCACCCCCTCGACCACCGACGTCAGCACCCCGTAGACGCCGTTGTACATGTACGCCCACAGCTGGGCCGAGACGACGGTGATCATGGCCCAGGGGAGCAGCAGCAGGGCCATCATCCAGCCGCGGCCGGCGCTGAGCCGTTCGAGCACCAGGGCGACGAGGGTGCCGAGCACCAGCTCGGCGAGGACGGTGCCGACGGTGTAGAGCACGGTGAACAGCAGCGCCTGGCGCCAGCGTTCCGAGCCGAGCAGCATCGCGTAGTTGTCGGTGGTGAGCCCGGAGAGTCGGAAGCCGCCGGACGAGACCTGCACGTTGCTCAGGCTCATGGCGACGGAGAAGACGATCGGGAAGAGCGTGACGGCCAGCACGACGAGCAGCGCGGGCGTCGCGAACATCCAGCCGAGGCGGGCGAAGCGGCGCTCCAGCGCGGTCCTGTGGTGACCGGGGTGCAGGGTCGGTCTCCGGCGGCGGCGCCGTTCCGGCCGTGGCGGCTCGGGCCGCGGCGACGCGGTGGCCGGGGGCGGCGCGCCGGGGGCGCCGGGCGGCACGGGCCGCAGCGGCACGTCCCGGTCGGGTCCCGGGGCGCCGGAGTAGGGGATGGCCTGGCCGTCCTCGTCGTCGGGCGAGTTGGCCGGCCCAGGGGAGTCGGTCATCCGGTGCCCCCCCTCGGGTGCGGCCCGGCCTGCGACGCCCGCCCGGCGCTCCTCTCCGCGCTCCTCACCGCGGGCCTCACAGCGCGCGGCCCTTCAACGCCTTGCCGATGTCGTGCTGGGCGGCGCTCAGCGCCTCCTTCGGGGGCACGGAGCCGGCGAGCGAGCCGTTGATGTTGGTGAAGATGCCGTTGCTGACCTGGGCGTAGCGCGGCGAGTCGGAGGGGCGGGAGACCAGCGGCACGGTGGCGGCGGCCGCGAGCGGCGGGTTGTCGCGTTGCAGCTCCTGGTCGTTGAGCACCTCGCTGACGGCCGGCAGCACGGAGTTCTCGGCCAGCATCCGCTGGGCGGTCGGGCCGGTCATCCACCTGATGAACTCCAGGCCGGCGCCGATGGCGTCGCTGTGCGGATTGATCATCAGGTTCCAGCCCCCGGTGCCGGAGGGGCCCGGCCGGTCCTCGCCCTCGAAGGCGGGCATCGGGCTCATGCCGATCTTCCCGGCGATCCGGGAGGTCTCCGGGTTGTTGGCCTCGCCCCAGGCGTAGGACCAGTTGCGGTGGAAGGCGGCGTCGCCCTCCACGAAGGTCTGGAGGGACTGCTGTTCCTGGAAGCTGGTCATCGCGGCCGGCACCACCCGGTCGGTGAGCATGCCGCGCATGAAGTCGAGGACCCGGCGGTTCTCCGGGCTGTCGATGCCGGCCTGCCCGTCCTCGGTGACGCTGCGGCCGCCGGCCGCCGCCGACAGTTCGGTCCAGTTGACCGTCAGGCCCTCGTAGTTGGCCCACTGGGCGACGTAGCCGTAGCGCACGTCGCCGGCCCGCTGGAGCTTCTCCCCGGTGTCGGCCAGTTCCTCCCACGTCTTCGGCACCGGCAGGTCGTGCTTCTCCAGCAGGTCCTGGCGGTAGAAGAGGAAGCCGGTGTCGACGTAGAGCGGCGCGCCCAGATGGTCGCCGTCGTGCAGGGTGACGTCGACGCGCTCCCTGGGGAACCGGTCCCAGAAGTCGTCGGGCAGGTGGGCGTCGAGCGGCATGGCGAGCTGCGCGTCGCCGAACTGCGCCGGCCAGACCACGTCGCCGCTGTAGACGTCGATGGCGCCGGAGCCGCCGGAGATCTCCGTGGTGAGGGTCGCGCGCATGGTGTCGGTGTTGTTGGGCGCGGCCTGGTAGGTCACGGAGATGTCGGGGTGTTCCTCCTCGAAGGCGTCGACGAGCCGCTGGGGCAGCCCGTCGGGACCGAAGTTGATCGCGTACCAGGTGAGGGAGCCCCTGGCCGGGCCCACCTCACGGGGAGCGACCGAGGCCGAGCCGTCACCCGAGCCGCACGCCGCGGCCAGCAGGACGGTGATGACGCAGAGCACGCTCCCTCGGGTGCGTGTTCCGCGGATGGTCGTGCCCAGGACGTGCTCCTTGTACTCCTTGTGCTCCTTGCGGACGAGCGCCGAGTGCCTGGGCCCAGACTCGCGCGCCCGCATTCCACCGCAAAGCCTAAAACGCTCTTATCGGGAAACGTCACCGAAAACGGCTATCCCCGGGGGCGGGTGACCGCCTCGCCGAGATCGCCGAAGAGCGCCGTGTTGAGCGCGAAGGCGCGCTTGCACTCGTCGACGATCCGCAGCCGCTCGGGGCCGTCGGCGGGCAGCGCGTCGAGGAGCGCCCGGTACTCGCGCTTGAACGCGGCCGGGTTGGCGATCGCGTCGAAGACGTAGAACCGCACGCCGTCGCCCTTGCGCGCGAAACCCCAGGTCTTCTCGGCCGTGCCGCGGATGATCTGGCCGCCGGAGAGGTCCCCGAGGTAGCGGGTGTAGTGGTGGGCGACGTAGCCGCCCGGCCAGTCCCTGGCCACCTCCATCACGCGCGCCGCGTACGTCTCGGTGGCGGGCAGCGGCCGCAGCGTGGCGCGCCAGTCCGCGCCGTCGTGCAGGTGGTCGAGGTCGCGTTCGAGGGCCGCCGTGCGGAACAGCTCCGGCTTCACGAACGGGCCGGCCACCGGGTCGCCGGCCAGCCGGTCCGCCGTGCCCTCCAGCGCGCGGTACAGGAACCACAGCTGCTCGGTGTACGCCCGGAACGCCGCCACGCCGAGTCGGCCGCCCAGCATGTCGCTCATGAACGAGGAGTTCTCCGCCTCGGTGTGCTGCTGGTGCGAGGCCTCGCGGATCAGGGTGGAGAACGGGACGGTGGCGGTCAGGCTCATGGCGGCCTCCGGAGACGGTAGGCGGGCGCGCGGCGGGGTCGCCTCGCACCGCCATAGTGGCTAGTTAGGCTTACCTAAGTCAAGCGTTTGCCGACGCCCTGTCGGTAAGTCTGAGCCGGTGTCAGCGCCGGTCAGGGCAGCGTCAGCACCTCGGCGCCGTCGTCCGTGACCACCAACGTGTGCTCGAACTGGGCCGAACGGCGGCGGTCCCTGGTGACCACCGTCCAGTCGTCGTCCCACTTGTCCCACTCGTGGGTGCCCAGGTTCAGCATCGGCTCGATGGTGAACGTCATCCCCGGCTCCATCACCGTCGTCGAACCGGGCTCGTCGTAGTGCGGCACCAACAGGCCCGAGTGGAACGACGTGTGGATGCCGTGCCCCGTGAAGTCCCGCACCACGCCGTAGCCGAAGCGCCTGGCGTACGACTCGATCACCCGGCCGATCACGTTGATCCTGCGCCCCGGCCGCACCGCCCTGATCGCCCGGTCGAGCGCCTCCCGCGTGCGCTCCATCAGCTGCCGCGACTCCTCGTCGAGCGCCGCCACGCCCCCCACCGCGTACGTCGCGTTGGTGTCGCCGTGCACCCCGCCCACGAAGGCCGTGACGTCCAGGTTGACCAGGTCGCCCTCGCGCAGCACCGTCGAGTCCGGGATGCCGTGGCAGACCACCTCGTTCACCGAGGTGCAGATCGACTTGGGGAAGCCTCGGTAGCCGAGCGGCGAGGGGTAGGCCCCGTGGTCGCACAGGTAGTCGTGCGCCACCTGGTCGAGGTGGTCGGTGGTCACGCCGGGCGCGACGCGCTCGGCCGCCGCGGCCATCGCCCGCGCCGCGACCCGCCCCGCCACCCGCATCCGCTCGACGGTCTCGGCATCCTGGGCGTCGGGCCCGCGGTAGGGGGTGGGGCCCGGACGCCCCACGTACTCGGGGCGCGGGATGGCGGAGGGCACCCGGCGGGTCGCCGAGATCCTGCCGGGGACGAGAAGAGACTGGCCAGACATGCCGTCGAGTCTATGGACTCCACGGCTGGGCAGCGGACGCCGGGACGGCCAGGATGGGGACCATGGCCGCACTCTTTCGACGCAAGCCCTCAGGACGCCCCGGCGAGTGGTACTACTGCCTGCGCCACCACACGGTCGAGGAGGGGCAGCAGTGCCCCGCGAGGAACCGCCTCGGCCCCTACGGCACCCGCGGCGAGGCCGAACACGCCATGGAGACCACCCGCGAACGCGAGGACGAGTGGCGGGAGGACCCCCGCTGGAACGACCGGGACGAGGAGAACGAGCGGACCGCGGACGGCGAGAACCGACCGGACGGCGGGGACGGCACGGCACCCGGCCCCCGGTGACGCGGGCCGCAACCGGCCACCACCCACCGGAATGGCAGGATTCAGGCATGACCTCACACGATGCCGCGGCCCCATCACCCACCCGGGATCCCTGGCAACTGCCCGACGTCTCCGAGCTGGTGGTCGGCGTGCTCGGAGGCACCGGCGACCAGGGCCGGGGCCTGGCCTACCGGCTGGCCAGGGCCGGCCAGCGAGTCATCATCGGATCCCGCGTCGCCGAACGCGCCGAGACGGCGGCCGCCGAGCTCGGCCACGGCGTGCGCGGCCTGGACAACGCCGGCTGCGCCCGCGAGAGCGACGTGGTGATCATCGCCGTCCCCTGGGAAGGCCACCACAGGACCGTCGCCGCCCTCACCGGGGAACTCGCCGGCAAGCTCGTCGTCGACTGCGTCAACCCGCTCGGCTTCGACAAGAGGGGCGCCTACCCGATCGTCCCCGAGGAGGGCAGCGCCGCCGAGCAGGCCGCCGCCCTGCTCCCCGACTCCCGGGTGGTCGCCGCCTTCCACCACCTCTCCGCCGTGCTCCTCCAGGACCCCACCCTGGAGAAGATCGAGACCGACGTCATGGTGCTCGGCGACAACCGCGCCGACTGCGAGACCGTGCAGGCCCTGGCCGGCCGCATCCCCGGCATGCGCGGCGTCTTCGCGGGCCGGCTGCGCAACGCCCACCAGGTCGAGGCGCTGGTCGCCAACCTGATCTCGATCAACCGGCGCTACCGCGCCCACGCCGGAATCCGGCTCACCGACATCTGAGCGCGCCGGCCCCCACCACCACGGTGGGGGCCGGCGCCCGGGGCGCCCCCGGCGGGCGGACAATGGAACCCGCACGCCGGGCGCCCCGCGCGCCCGCCCCGCGCGTCCACCCGAAAGAACCCACTGGAGCCACCATGCCCACCGCCTCCCGGACCGGCCGGCCGCCGCGCGCCGCCCAGGACCGCCGGTTCGCCGGCTACGCCCTGCTGGTCTGCGCCCTGACCGTCGCCGCCGCCGTCGTGTCGTTCGTCAACGGCAACTGGCTGGGCGTCGTGTGGGTGCTGCTGGCCGGGCTCTCCTCCAACATGGCCTGGTACTACCTGCGGCGCTCCAGGGCGGCCGGCTGACCCCCGGGACTCCCCGGGGGCCTCGACCGGGCCGGCGGCTCAGTGGAAACTGTGCTGCTCGGCCGGGTAGGCGCCGCCCACCACGTCCTCCGCGAACGCCCGCGCCGCGTCCCCCAGCGTCTCGCGCAGCCGCGCGTACTGCTTGACGAAACGCGGCATCCGACCGCCCGGCCAGTCCGTCATCCCGGCCATGTCCGTCCAGACCAGCACCTGGGCGTCACAGTCGGGACCCGCGCCGATACCCACGGTCGGAATGTGCAGGCTCCGCGTCACCTCGGCGGCCAACTCGGCCGTCACCAGCTCCAGCACCACCGCGAACGCCCCCGCGTCCTGCACCGCCTTCGCGTCCCGCAACAGCTGCTGCGCCGCCTCCTCACCGCGCCCCTGCACCGGATGCCCCCCGAAGGCGTGGACCGACTGCGGCGTCAGACCCACGTGGGCCATCACCGGGATGCCGGACTCCACCAGCAGGGACACCTGGTCCGCCGAACGCTCGCCGCCCTCCAGCTTCACCGCGCCCACGCCGGCCTCCTTGACCAGCCGCGTCGCGCTGCGCAGCGCCTGGGCCGCGCTCTCCTGGTACGAGCCGAACGGCAGGTCGCCGATGATCAGCGCCCGCTGGGTGCCGCGCACCACCGCCGCCGACAACATCACCATCTGGTCGAGCGTCACCGGGACCGTGCTGTCGTATCCCAGGTGCGTGTTGCCCATCGAGTCCCCGACCAGCATCACCGGGATACCCGCCTCGTCGAAGACCGAGGCGGTCATGGCGTCGTAGGCGGTGAGCATCGGCCACCGCTCCCCACGCCGCTTCGCGGCCGCCACGTCACGCACGGTGACCCGACGGCTTCGCTTACCGCCATAGAGCCCCGGCACCTCCGGCTTCCCGGCCGGTGCCTGGGCAGTCGTGTGCTGCGTCATCACGCTGCTCCTGTTCAGGTCGTCTCGAGGCGCCATGACGGCGTCCCCGGATCGCCCCCATCGTCGCACTCCCGCGGCGGCCCCGGGAAGGGCGGTGGGGGACGCGGATCCGGCCCGGTACCTGTCTCCACCGGCCTTGACAACAAGTGGCCACCACATTGGCCGGAACCCTCACGCCCCGGTAACCGTCTTGGGCTTCGACGTGACGCACGCTCGCGTAGTGTTCGCGGAGCGGAAGCGCGATGGGCACCGACGCGATGGGCGGCGAGGGCAGGGATGGCACGGTTGTACACCCCGGACACCGAACCGGGACAGGGCCCCGAGGGAGACGGAGAGCCCGGCGCGTCCGACGACGAACAAGCACCGAAACCCCGCTGGCGCGACCGCGCCGGCCGGTGGCGCCGCGGCTGGTGGCCCGCCGGCCTCGCCCTGGCCCTCGCCCTGTTGATGACCCTGCACTCCAGGGTGCCCAACGACATCGGGAACCTCGGCAGCCTGCTCCAGACCTTCCTGCCCTGGGTGGGCCTCGCCATCCCGCTGCTCGCGCTGTGCGCCGTGCTCCGCCGCTCGGCGACGGCCGTGATCGCCCTGCTCGTGCCCACCCTGGTCTGGCTCAACCTCTTCGGCGGACTGGTCGTCGACAAGACCTCCGGCGGCGGCAGCCTCATGGTCGTCAGCCACAACGTGGACGCCGACAACCCCGACCCGGCCGGCACCGCCCGCGACCTGATCGACGCGGACGCCGACCTGCTCGCCCTCCAGGAACTGCCGATGGACTCCGCCGCCACCTACGAGGAGGCGCTGGCCGAGGCCTACCCGTACCACGTCACGCAGGGCACCGTCGGTCTCTGGAGCCGCTACCCGCTGGGCGAGGCCCAACCCGTCGACATCGGCATGGGCTGGGTCCGCGCCATGCGGACCCAGGTGGAGGCCGAGGGCGTCGGCGATGTCGCCGTCTACGTCGCGCACATGCCGTCCGTACGCGTCCAGTTCAGGGCCGGCTTCACCGCCGGACAGCGCGACGACGCGGCCGACCTGCTCGGCCAGGCCATCGCCGCCGAGGAAGTGCCCCGCGCGGTGCTCCTCGGCGACCTCAACGGCACCATGAACGACGGCGCGCTCGCCCCGCTCACCTCCGAGCTGCGCTCCACCCAGGGCGCCGCCGGCGCCGGCTTCGGCTTCAGCTGGCCGGCCGGCTTCCCGATGGCGAGGATCGACCAGATCCTGGTGCGCGACCTGGAGCCCGTCTCGTCCTGGACCCTCCCGGCCACCACCAGCGACCACCTGCCGGTGGCCGCCCGCCTGGACCCCTGAGGTCCGGCCAGTCCCGAAGTAAACGACATCTTTCCGCCGTTTTCATCCCCACTGTTTTACTTTGGGAGGGGAAGGGAGAGGTGTCAGATGTCGCGCACCCGTTTCGCCCCCGATCGAGGGCTCACCAACCGCATGGTGCTCACCATGTTCTTCCTCGGCCTGCTCTACGTCGTCCTGGTCGGGGTGCTGATCGTGGCGCTCGGCAAGTCCTGGCCGCTGATCGTGGTGATCGTCGGCGGCCTCTTCTTCGCCCAGTTCTGGTTCAGCGACCGGATCGCCGCCTACAGCATGGGCGCCCGGGAGGTCACCCCCGAGCAGGCCCCCGAGCTGCACGGCGCCGTGGACCGGCTGTGCGCCCTCGCGGACATGCCCAAGCCCAGGGTCGCCATCGCCGACACCGACGTGCCCAACGCCTTCGCCACCGGCCGGGGCCAGAAGTCGTCGCTGGTCTGCGCCACCACCGGGCTGCTCCGCCGCCTCGAACCCGACGAGCTGGAGGGCGTGCTCGCCCACGAGCTGTCGCACGTCGCCCACCGCGACGTCGCGGTCATGACCATCGCCTCGTTCCTGGGCGTGATGGCCGGCCTGATCACCCGAATAGCCCTCTGGACGGGCCTCGGCCGCTCCCGCAACAACCAGAACGCCCTGCTCCTGCTGGTCCCGCTGGTGAGCGCGGTGGTCTACGTGATCAGCTTCCTGCTGACCCGCCTCCTCTCCCGCTACCGCGAGCTGTCCGCCGACCGCGCCGGCGCCCTGCTGACCGGCCGCCCCTCGGCGCTGGCCTCGGCACTGACCAAGGTCTCGGGCCAGATGTCCCGCATCCCGACCCGCGACCTGCGGCAGGCCGAGCCGTTCAACGCGTTCTTCTTCGCCCCCGCGCTGTCCGGGCAGGGCCTCAGCCGGCTCCTCTCCTCCCACCCCACGCTGGAGCAGCGCCTGGAGCGTCTCGGCAAGCTCTCCACCGATCTCGGCCGGCCGTGACTCCCCTGTATGTGAGTGGGTGATCCACCGATGGGCTTCCTCGACGCGATCCTGGGCCGCAGCAAGCCGGCCCGCCCCGACCTCGACCAGCTGTTCGCGGTCCCCTCCGCGGCCGTCACCCTCCAGGCCGGCGCCGGCTTCGTACCCACCGGCCTCGGCTCGGTCTGCTTCGCCAGCGTCGAGGGCGGCGCGTTCTCCCGGGTGCGGGACGAGGTCAGGGACCTCCTCGACGCCGACACCGCCACCGGCGGCCTCCCCGTCGAGTTCAGCCAGGACTCCTACGGCTACACCTGGCTGCTCGCCCGCCAGTCCGCGGACGACGTGACCACCCTCGTCAACGACCTGCACGCGGTCAACACGCTGCTGCGGGACGCGGGCTTCGGGCCCCAACTGCTCTGCTCCCTCGTCGGCTTCCGCTCGACGGCCGACCAGCGGCCGCTGGCGCTGGTCTACCTCTACAAGCGAGGCACCTTCTACCCGTTCGCGCCCCTGGCGGGCGCGAAGGAGCGGCGCGACAACCAGCTGGAACTCCAGACGAGGGCGCTCCTCAAGGACGACCTCCGGCTGGAGCCGGACCTGGGGCGGTGGTTTCCGGTGTGGGGAGCCCCCGGTCTCTGACCCGAGGGTTTCCCCCCACCCGGCAGTCCGGTGATCTCGGCCAGGTGCGGGGTGACGGAGGCGGCGCCGCCTCCGCCGCCGACCAGGACGACGGCCTCCTCGTCGAGGCGGTAGTCGCGGATCATGCGGTCCACGACCTCCCGCA
>NZ_SMKI01000023.1 GCF_004348415.1 Streptomyces hainanensis | reverse complement strand
CCCGGCTCCACGGCCCCGCCGCCCCACTCCGGCTCCGCGTCCGATGACTCCGCGAGCCAACGCGACGCCCCGCCGGAGACGGAGACGGAGACGGACCGGCCGGCGGACGATGCCACCCCGCCGCCGGGCACGGACGAGCAGGACCGGTCGGAGGGGGGTGCGTAGTGGACGTACTCGACGTCGCCGTCCGCGTCGCGGTCGTCATGGTCGCGTTTCTCGTCCTGCCGCTGCTCGTCGGGCAGACCGAGCACAAGGTGATGGCGCACATGCAGGGCCGCCTGGGCCCCATGCACGCCGGTGGGTTCCACGGGTGGGCGCAACTCGTCGCCGACGGTGTGAAGTTCGCGCAGAAGGAGGACACCGTCCCGGCCGGCGCCGACCGTCGCGTGTTCCAACTGGCGCCCGCCGTCGCGCTGATCCCGTACCTCGTCGTGCTCGTCGCCATCCCGCTCGGCCCGGACGGGATGGTCGGGCAGGTGCTCGACGCCGGCATCTTCTTCGTCCTCGCGGTCCTCGGCGTCGGCGTGCTCGGCTCGTTGATGGCCGGCTGGGCGTCGGCCAACAAGTACTCGCTGCTCGGCGCCCTCCGTACCGCCGCCCAACTCATGGCATACGAGCTGCCGTTGCTGCTGTCCGCCGCGTCGGTCGCGATGGCCGCCGGCACGCTGTCGCTCACCGGGATCCTCGGCGAGTTCGAATGGTGGTGGGTGCCCTGGCAACTCGTCGGCGGCGTCGTGTTCTTCACCGCCGGCCTGGCCGAGCTGCAACGCCCGCCGTTCGACGCGCCCATCGCGCCCGAGGAGATCATCTTCGGCGCGTACACCGAGTACTCGGGCCTCCGCTTCGCGTTCTTCCTCCTGGCCGAGTACGCCGGCATCGTCGTCGTCTCGGCGCTGACCGCCGTGCTGTTCCTCGGTGGTTGGCACGGACCGATGTCCGACCAACTCGGCTGGCTGTGGATGCTGTTGAAGACCGGCGCGCTCAGCTTCCTCGTCATCTGGGCCCGCGTCGCCTGGCCCCGGCTCCGCGCCGACCAGATCCAGAAGTTCGCCTGGACCGTGCTGGTGCCCCTCGCCCTGGCCCAGATCGCGTTGACGGGCGTGATCAAGGTGGTGGTGTCGGGATGAGCCTCGGATCGGGCCTGGCCAGAGGGCTCGCGATCACGCTGCGCGCCATGACCCGGCGTGCGGTGACCCAGCAGTACCCGGAGCGGATGCCCGAACTGCCGCCCCGCACGCGGGGCGTCATCGCGCTCTTCGAGGAGAACTGCACCGTCTGCATGCTCTGCGCCCGCGAGTGCCCCGACTGGTGCATCTACATCGACTCGCACAAGGAGACCCTGCCACCCGCCGCGCCCGGCGGACGCGAACGCAGCCGGAACGTCCTCGACCGCTTCGCCATCGACTTCGCGCTCTGCATGTACTGCGGGATCTGCGTGGAGGTCTGCCCGTTCGACGCCCTCTTCTGGTCGCCCGAGTTCGAGTACGCCACCACCGACATCCGCGAACTCACCCACGAACGCGACACGTTGCGCGAGTGGATGTGGACGGTGCCCGAGCCGCCCCCGCTCGACCCGGCCGCCGAGGAGCCCAAGGAGATAGCGACGGCCCGCAAGGCGGCCGAAAAGGCCGCGGAGAAGGCCGCGGAGAAGGCCGCCGAGGGCGAAGGGCGGGAGCGGACATGACCGGGCAGGAGGTCGTCTTCGTCATCGTCGGCGTCGTCGTCCTCGGCGCCGCCGTCCGCTGCGTCACCACCCGGGAGCTGGTGCACGCCGCACTCTGGCTGGTCGTCGCGCTCGGCGGTCTCGCCGTCCAGTACCTGCTGCTCACCGCCGAGTTCGTCGCCTGGGTGCAGGTGCTGATCTACCTCGGCTCGGTGGTCGTGCTGCTGCTCTTCGGCCTGATGCTCACCAGGGCGCCCATCGGCCCGTCGCCGGACGCCGACTCGGGCAACCGACCGGTCGCCCTGGCCGTGTCGCTGGCCTCGGCCGCCGCCCTGGTGGCGCTCGTCGTCGACGCGTTCCGCACCTCCTGGATCGAACTCGACCGCCCGCACGGCGAGTCGGGGCCGGTGGGCGAGAGCCTCTTCCAGAACTGGGTGCTGCCCTTCGAGGCGCTCTCGGTGCTGCTGCTCGCCGCGCTGGTCGGCGCCATCGTCGTCTCCCGCACCCGGGGGAACGAGCAGCGGACCGAGCAGCGGACCGAGCAGCGCGACGGCCAGCGGAACGGCGGTGTCGGCTGATGCACCTCCTCTACCCGGCCGTGCTGGCCGCGCTGCTCTTCTCCACCGGCCTGTACGGGGTGTTGGCCCGCCGCAACGCCATCCTGGTGCTGATGTCGGTGGAGCTGATGCTGGCCGCCGTCAGCCTCAACCTGGTCGCGTTCGACGTGTGGCTGCGTGACGCCATGCACTCGGGCCAGGTCCTCACGCTCTTCCTCATCGCCCTCGCCGCCGCCGAGATCGGCATCGGGCTCGCCATCGTGCTGCTCGTGTACCGCACCCGCGGTACCTCCGCCATCGACCAACTCCGCGAGCTGGGCGAGTCGGCGCACCCGGCGCCCGACGAACCGGCGGCGGAGCGGACCACGGAGACCACCCCCACGTGAACACCACGACCGCCGCCGTCCTCGTACCGCTGCTGCCGTTCGTCGCCGCCGCGGTGATCCTGCTGACCGGCCGGCGCGCGCCCGGCTTCGTCCGGCCGCTCGCCGTGCTGCCGACCCTCACCTCGGCCGGGCTCGCGATCTATGTGGCCGTGCGACAGGGCGGCGACGAGCCGATCACCGCCGCGACCCGCCTCGCCGCCACCGGAAACGACCGGCTGGACATCCAACTCGCCCTGAACCTGGACGGGTTCGCGGTGTTGGTGGCCGTGCTCGTCGCCGTCGTGGCCGGCTGCGTGCAGCTGTACTCCACCGGTTACCTGAGCGGCGACCCCCGCTACCCCTCGTACGCCGCGCTGGTCTCGCTGTTCACCGCCGCGATGCTGCTGGTCGTCTACGCGGACGACCTGATCGTGCTGCTCGTCGGCTGGGAGGTGATGGGCGTCTGCTCCTACTTCCTCGTCGGCCACTACTGGGAGACCTCGGCGGCCCGCGCCGCCTCGCTCAAGGCGTTCCTCGTCACCAAGCTCGGCGACGTGCCGTTCCTGATCGGCATCCTGGCCCTGGCCAACGAGGCCGACACCTTCCGCATCAGCGTCATCGTCGGGAAACTCACCTCCCCGCTCGCCGAGGGCCCGGCGTTTGAGCTCTCCCACCCCACCCTGATCGCCCTGCTCCTGCTCGCGGGGGTGGCCGGCAAGTCGGGGCAGGCGCCGCTGCACGCCTGGCTGCCGGACGCGATGGCCGGCCCGACCCCGGTCTCCGCGCTGATCCACGCCGCCACCATGGTCGCCGCGGGCGTCTACTTCGTGGCCCGGCTGCTCCCCGTCTTCGCCTCCTCGACGGCCGCCCTGCTGGTGCTCGCCCTGGTCGCGGCCGTGACCATGCTCGGCTCGGCGCTCGCCGCCCTCGCACAGGACGACATCAAACGCGTGCTCGCCTACTCCACCATCGGCCAACTCGCCTACATGACAGGCGCGTTGGCGGTGGCCGACCGGGACGCGGCGGTGTTCCACCTGCTCACCCACGGTGCGTTCAAGGCGCTGCTCTTCCTCGCCGCCGGGGTGTTGATCCACACCGCGGGCACCGGCTCGCTGACCGCCATGTCCCGGATGCGCGGCCTCAAACGCCGCGCCCCGGACGCCTACTGGACGATGACCATCGGGCTGCTGGCCCTCGCCGCCATCCCGCCGTTCGCGGGCTTCTTCTCCAAGGAAGCCGTGATAGCGGGCGCCGAGCACGCCGCCCTCGACGCGGAGCACGGCGTCCCGGCCGCCGCCGGCTGGATCGTGCTGGTCGCCGGGCTGCTGACCGCCTTGCTCACCGCCGCCTACGCCGCCCGGCTCTGGCTGCTCGCCTTCCACGACCCGGTCGACTCGCGGACCGAACCGGTGCCGGTCTCCGAGGGCGCGAGCCCCGTGATGGCCGGCGTGCTCTGGCTGCTCGCGCTCCCCACCGTCGCGCTCGGCGCCGCCTACCCGGTGCTGCCCGACTGGTTCGACGGCGGCGACCTCGCGCCGACCCTGCTCACCGCCCTGCTGGCCACCGGCGCCGCGCTCGTCGGCGGCCTCGCCGCCTACGCGGCCTGGCGCAGCGCCTACGAGGGCGACGCCGAGGCCACCGGCGTCGACCCCGCACCCGCCCTGCTGCGCGGCCTGCACCCGCACGCCGCCGCCGGCTTCCACGCCGACGCCGCCTACGCGGCCGCCGTCGTCCGCCCCACCGAGGCCGCGGCCCGCCTGGTCCGCTTCCTCGACGGCGCCGTCGTCGACACCTACGTGCGCGCCGCGGCCGCCGCCCCCGGGCTGCTGGGCACCGCGGCCCGCCGCGCCCAGACCGGAAACGTGCAGACCTATCTCAGCGCGATCGTCGCCGGCACCCTCGTCCTGGCCGTCGTCGCCGTCCTCGTCGTGGCGGGGGAGTGAGCGCCGTGATCAGCCTCAACGACACCACCATGCGACTGCTACTGGCCGCCGTCGTCGTACTCCCGCTGCTCGGCGCGGGCGCCGCCCTGCTGCCGGCCCCGCCAGGGCTGCGCGGGCCAGGCGGCCGGGACCGCGACGTGCTGCGGCACGGCGTCACCGTCACCGGTGCGGTGCTCGTCCTCACCCTGCTGCTGGCCGCCGGCTTCGACCACGACCGGCCGGCCGACATCCAGGCCGAGAGCGACCTCCGCTGGATCCCCGCCCTCGACGTCCGCCTGCACCTGGGCGTCGACGGCATCTCGCTGCCGCTGCTCGTCCTCACCGCGCTGCTGACCTTCCTCTGCGCGCTCCACACCTACTTCCGGCCGCCCCAGGGGCCCGACGCCCCGGGGCCGATCCCCTTCGTCGCGCTGCTCCTCCTGCTGGAGGCCGGCACGCTCGCCACCTTCGCCGCCCTCGACCTGGTGCTGTTCTTCCTCGCCTTCGAGACGGTCCTGATCCCGATGTACTTCCTGATCGCCCGCTGGGGCGGCGCCGAACGCGCGGCCGCGGCCTGGAAGTTCATCCTCTACACGGTGGTCGGCTCGGTGGTGATGCTGCTCGGGCTGCTGCTGATCGGCGTCCGCGGCGGCACCTTCGACATGGTCGCCCTCGCCGAGGCGAACGGCGCCGGCCTCAGCCACACCACCCAGCTCCTCGCCGTCCTCGCCATCGGCCTGGGACTCGCCGTCAAGACCCCCATGTGGCCGCTGCACAGCTGGCTGCCCGACGCCCACACGGCGGCACCCACCACCGGCTCGGTGCTGCTGGCCGGCGTGCTGCTGAAGATGGGCACCTACGGTCTGGTCAGGATCGCGCTGCCGATCGCCCCCGAGGGCATGCACACCTTCGCGCCCTACCTCGGCGCCTTCGCCGCGGCCGGCATCGTCTACGGCTCGCTGGCCTGCCTCGCCCTGGTGCGGCAGGGCGCCGGCGGCGACCTCAAACGGCTCATCGCCTACTCCTCCGTCGGCCACATGGGCTTCGTACTGCTCGGCATCGCGACCCTCACCCGAGGCGGCGTCAACGGCGCGCTCTTCGCCAACGTCGCCCACGGCCTGATCACCGGGCTGCTGTTCTTCCTGGTCGGCGCCCTCAAGGAACGCGTCGGCACCACCGACCTCGACCGGCTGACCAACGTGACGCTCTACGCCCGCTCCCCGCGCTTCGGCGGGCTGCTCGCGTTCACCGCCATCGCCTCGCTCGGGCTGCCGGGGCTCGCCGGCTTCTGGGGCGAACTGCTGGCCATGCTCGGCGCGTTCCACCCCGCCGACGGCCTCAGCAGACCGGCGTTCCTCATCTATCTCGCGCTGGCCGGCCTCGGCACCCTGCTGACCGCCGCCTACCTCCTCCTCGTGGTCCGCCGCGTCTGCATGGGCGACGCCCGCGACGAGCCGCTCCAGGACCTGCGCGCCCCCGAGTACGCCGCGTTCGCCCCGCTGGCCGTGCTGACCGTGCTCGCCGGTCTGTGGCCGGCCGTCCTCCTCGACCTCACCAACCCCGCGGTCGCGGCCCTCCTGCCCGGAGTCGCCAGATGAACCTCACCCAGAACGTCGACTGGGCGGTCGTCGCGCCCCCGCTGATCGCCGCGGTGACGGCCGTCGTGGTGCTGATCGCCGACCTCTTCCTGCCCGCCGCCAGGCGCCCGCTGCTCGGCTGGCTCGCCGCCGGCGGCCTCGCGCTGGCCGCCGTCGCCCTGCTGCCACTGCGCGACGGCGACCGCACCACCTTCTGCCTCGCCGACGACCCGGCCCTCTGCGCCTACACCGCCGACCGCTTCGCCGTGATCGTGCAACTCCTCGTGCTGGGCGGCGCCTTCCTCGCCGCCCTGCTCTCCATCCCGGAGACCGCGGACGACGACATCCCCGGCGGCGAGTTCTGGTTCCTGCTGCTCTCCTCCGCCTCCGGCGCGGCGCTGCTGCCCGCCGCCCGCGACCTGGCCACCCTGATCATCGCGCTCGAGGTCACCACGCTCCCGGCCTATGCCCTGGTGGGCCTGCGGCGCGGCAGCCGCACCGGCCCGGAGGCCGCGCTCAAGTTCTTCCTCACCTCCGTCACGGCCACCGCCGTGGCCCTGCTCGGCGTCAGCTTCGTCTACGCGGCGGGCGGCAGCCTCTTCTTCGCCGAGCTCGCCACCGCGCTGCCGGGCGGCGACCCCCAGCTGGCCACCCTCGCCGAGGCCGGCGTCGCGCTGACCCTGGTCGGCTTCGCCTTCAAGGCCGCCGCGGTGCCGTTCCACTTCTGGGTGCCCGAGACCTATCTGGGCGCACCACTGCCGGTCGCCGGCTACCTGTCCGTGGTCGGCAAGGCCGCCGGCCTCGCCGGCCTGGCCCTGGTGACCACCCTGGCCTTCCCCGGCTACGGCGACCTGTGGGGCCCGGCCCTCGGGCTGCTCGCCGGCCTCACCATGACCGTCGGCAACGCGGCCGCGCTGCGCACCGACCCGGACGCGCCGCACAGCGCGGTCCGGCTGCTCGCCTGGTCCTCCGTCGGGCAGGCCGGCTACCTGCTGGTGCCGCTCGCGGCCGCCGCCTACACCGACCACGGCGAGGCGCTGGGCGCGACCGTCGCCTACGCGCTGATGTACGCGGCGGTCAACCTGGGCGCCTTCGCCGTGGTGGCCCAGGTGGCGCGCCGCCACAGCGAGCGCCGACTCTCCGACTTCCGGGGCCTCTACGCCCGGCGGCCGCTCAGCGCCCTGGCCCTGGCGTTCTTCCTGCTCTGCCTGGCCGGGCTGCCGCCCGGGGTGGTGGGCCTGTTCGCCAAGGTCGCGGTCTTCGAGGCGGCGGTGGACGGGGGGCTCGGAGTGCTCGCGGTCGTGATGGCGATCAACGTCGCGATCGCGCTCTTCTACTACCTGCGCTGGACCGCGCTGCTGTTCCGTGCGCCCCCCGAGCCCGCCCCCGCGGGGCCGGCCACGGCCGCCCCGGTGGCGGTGGCCGCCCCGCTGACCGGGGCGATCGGCCTGGCCGCCGCCGCGGCGCTCGCCTTCTCCGGCGCCCCGCAGCTGATCCTGACGTTCGTCTCCACCAGCCTGATCTAGGGCGGGACGGCGTCGCGCGGCGTTTCCCGCACGTTCGCGCACGGTAACAGCGCGCTCGTGGAGGGAACGTAGTTCCCCCGTATGGCGTTGTGCACTTCGGGAGTGTCCACTGTTAGTGGAGAAACTCCGGCATCCGGTACATCCGGCCCCCCACGCGCGCTTCCAGGAGGGCACACCGTGCACCGCCGGCACAACGGCCTGAAGACCGCCGCCCTCCTGGGCGGCATGTCCGCGTTGATCCTGGTCATCGGCAGCTTCTTCGGCCGAGGCGGCCTGCTGATCGCGCTGGTGATCGCGCTGGCCACCAACGGTTACGCCTACTGGAACAGCGACAAGCTGGCGCTCCGCGCCATGCGCGCGAGGCCCGTCAGCGAGTTCGAGGCGCCCGGGCTCTACCACATCGTCCGCGAGCTGGCCGGGCAGGCCAGGCAGCCGATGCCCCGGCTGTACATCTCGCCGACCGAGGCGCCCAACGCCTTCGCCACCGGCCGCAACCCGCGCAACGCCGCCGTCTGCTGCACCGAGGGGATCCTGCGCCTGCTCGACGAGCGCGAGCTGCGCGGCGTCATCGGCCACGAGCTGAGCCACGTCTACAACCGGGACATCCTGATCTCGTCGGTGGCCGGCGCCATGGCCTCCGTGATCATGTTCCTGGTGAACTTCGCGTGGTTCATCCCGATCGGGCGGGACGACGACGAGGGCGGTCCGGGGATCTTCGGGATGCTGCTGGTGATGATTCTCGGCCCGATCGCGGCCTCCCTCATCCAACTGGCGGTCAGCAGGTCCCGCGAGTTCGAGGCGGACGCCTCGGGGGCGAACCTCACCGGTGATCCGCTGGCGCTGGCCAGCGCGCTGCGCAAGCTGGAGGCCGGCACCCAGGCCCTTCCGCTGCGCCCCGAGCCCCAGCTGGAGACGGCGAGCCACCTGATGATCGCCAACCCGTTCCGCCGGGGCGAGGGCCTGGCCAGGATGTTCGCGACCCATCCGCCGATGGCCGACCGCATCGAGCGGCTGGAACGAATGGCGGGCGGCCGCCGCTGACGCCATCCTGATGGTGTGCGAACCATACTCAACATCATCTGGCTGATCTTCTCCGGCCTCTGGATAGCCCTCGGCTACGCGATCGCCGGCATCCTGTGCTTCATCTTCATCGTGACGATCCCGTTCGGCATCGCCTGCTTCCGGATCGCCGTCTACGCGCTGTGGCCCTTCGGCTACCGCGTCACCGAGCGTCATGACGCCGGGGTCGCTTCGGGCGTGGGCAACATCATCTGGCTGGTGATCGCCGGGATCTGGCTGGCCATCGGCCACATCCTGGCGGGCATCTCCTTCTGCGTGACGATCATCGGTATCCCCTTCGGCATCGCGCACTTCAAGATGGTGCCGATCTCCCTGATGCCGCTGGGCCGGGAGATCGTGCCCACCTCGCAGCAGCTCCCCAGCTACCACTGGAACCGACCGTAGCGCTGGCACCACCCCCGCAGTAGTGACGATGGGTAAGGGAGAACCTGTCGAAAGTCAGGGGTTCGATCATCCCGCGGACGGACGCGGCGCCATGATCACGATGGTTACGCTCCGTGCATGAAGTTCGTGATCTCCCGAGGCGCCGCCACCGTGGCGGCCGGCCTCGCCCTGGCTCTCGCGGTCCCCCTGGCGTCCACCGCCGCCGCGGCCGGAGCCGCCGCTCCCGCGCCGGCCTCCGGCCCGCCCACCGACCAGGCGTCCGTCGACCTCCGGCTCCCCGAGCCCACCGGCCCGTCCGCCGTCGGCCGCGACACGCTGCACCTGGTGGACACCGCCCGCGCCGACCCATGGGTCCCGGCGGCCGGCGCCCGTGAGCTGCTGGTGTCGATGTTCTACCCGGCCAGAGCCGGCACCGGGCGGCCCGCCCCCTATCTGGCCGCCGAGGAGGCCCGGCTGCTGCTGGAGAGTCAGCGGCTCGAGGGCGTGGTCACGGCGGAGGAGGTGGCGGCCACCCGGATCACCTCCCGGGTCGGCGCGCGGCCCGCCGCCGGCCGCCATCCGTTGGTGGTGCTCTCGCCCGGCTTCTCGCTGCCGCGCACCACCCTCACCCTGTTGGCCGAGGAGCTGGCCAGCCGCGGCTATGTGGTGGCCGCCGTCGACCACGCGTACGAGTCCGTCGGCACCCTCTTCCCCGGCGGCCGGATGCTCACCTGTGTGGCCTGCGAGGCCGCCGACGACCTGGCGGCGGTGGCCGAGGGGCGCGCCGCGGACCTGTCCTTCGTGCTCGACCGGCTCACCGGGCCCCGGCCCGCCTGGCGCCACGCGGGGCTGATAGACACCACCCGGATCGGCATGGCCGGCCACTCCATCGGCGGCAACGCCACCGCCGTCACCATGGCCGGTGACTCCCGGGTGCGCGCCGGCGCCAACCTGGACGGCACCTTCTTCGCCCCCGTGCCGGCCGAGGGCCTGGGCGGCCGGCCGTTCCTGATGCTGGGCACGGAGTCCCTGCACCGCCCGGGCGGCGGCGACGAGTCCTGGGATCAGGGCTGGGCCCGGCTCGACGGCTGGCGCCGCTGGCTCACCGTCACCGGCTCGGGCCACTTCACCTTCATCGACCTGCCGGTGCTCGGCGGACAGTTGGGGCTGACCGATCCGGAGGCGCCGCTCTCCGGCGAGCGGTCGGGCGAGATCACCCGGGGCTATCTCGCCGCCTTCTTCGACGCCCATCTGCGGGGGCAGCCCCAGCCCCTGCTCGACGGCCCCACGGCGGCCAACCCGGAGGTGGTCTTCCAGGGAGGCTGAGCCGGCGGCCGCGGGGCTACTCGGCGGCAGCCGACGCCCGGCGGTTGCGCAGGTACCTGATGCCCTCGTGCAGCACGGTGATGCCCAGCGCCAGGCCGAGGCCGAGCGCCACCCCACGCAGCGGGTTGTCCTCGAAGGCGGCGCCGCCGATGTATCCGATGCCGGCGGAGTAGACCGCCCAGCTGATCGCCGCGATGGCGTCGTAGCGGGAGAAGCGGGCCAGCGGATAGCGGGTGGCGCCGGTCGTCAGGGTGGCCGCGGTGCGGCCGCCGGGGATGTAGCGGGCGATGACGAGCACGAGCCCGCCGCGTTTCTCCAGCATCTCGCCGACGCTCAGATACGCCTTGTGGGTCCGGCTGCCCGGCTTGAGCCTGGCGAAGACGCGCCGACCGGACTTCCGGCCTATGAAGTAGGAGATGTGATCCCCGGTGAACGCACCGAGGGCCGCGACGAGGATGACGAGGAGCAGGTTCGGGTTGCCGTCGGCCGCCGCGAAGACCCCCAGGGTCACCACCAGGGTCTCGCTCGGCACCACGGGAAAGAAGCCGTCGAGCTTCGCGACGGCGAAGAGCGCCACATACACCCAGGGGGTGGCGACAAAACCTTCGATGGCGTCGAGGATCGCATTATCCACGTGCTCAGCCTAGGCAATCGAACGTGCGACCAGGATCTGCCCTTCGGTAAGCCGTGACCTTACTTTCGTCAGGTCACCGCTCAGAGCCAGCCGTTCCGCCGGAATCCCCGGTGGATCAGGTAGCAGGCGGTGACGATCACAGCGAGCACCAGGGGGTAGCCGAACCGCCAGTGCAGCTCGGGCATGTGGTCGAAGTTCATGCCGTAGACCCCGCAGACCATGGTCGGCACGGCCAGGATGGCCGCCCACGCGGTGATCTTCCGCATGTCCTCGTTCTGGGCCACGGTCACCTGGGCGAGGTTGGCCTGCAGGATCGAGTCGATCAACATGTCGTACCCGTTGATCTGCTCCGTCACCCGCGACAGGTGGTCGGCCACGTTGCGGAAGTAGCGTCGGATCTCCGCGTCGACCATCGGCAACTCGGTCTCCGCCAGCAGCCGCAGCGGCCCGTCGAGCGGCGCCACCGCCCGCCTGAGCTCCAGCAGTTCCCGCTTCAGCTGGTAGATCTGCCCCGGGTTGGCGCCCCGCCCCCGCGAGTCGGAGAACACCGCCGACTCGATCGCGTCGACGTCGTCCCGCACCGCCGCCGCGACGTCCAGGTAGTGGTCCACCACATGGTCCGCGATGGCGTGCAGCACGGCGGACGGTCCCATCGCCAGCTGCTCGGGCGACGCCTCGAGCGCCTCCCGCAGCGGCCCGAGCGAGCCGTGCCCGCCGTGCCGGACGGTGATGACGAAGTCCGGCCCCACGAACACCATGATCTCGCCGGTGTCCACCACCTCACTGCTGTCCGTCAGTTCGGTGTGCTCGACGTACCGCACGGTCTTGAGCACCGCGAAGAGCGTGTCGTCGTACCGCTCCACCTTGGGCCGCTGGTGCGCGTGCACCGCGTCCTCGACGGCCAGCGGATGCAACCCGAAGAGCTCGGCCACCTCCGCGAACTCACCCTCCGACGGCTCGTGCAGGCCGATCCACACGAACCCGCCCCGCCGCCCCCGAACCCGCGAGATCGCGTCCCGCGCGCTGTACCGTCCCTCCCGGCGCACGCCGTGCCGGTACACCACGCAGTTCACCACGGCGCTGCCCAGCGGCTCCCTGGCCCGATGGCTCAGATCCACCCGCGCGCCGTCACCCACGGGCCCGCGACGGGCCCGCCGGAAGACCTCCCCCAGATTCCCTATCATCGGTAGTTGACGAACTGCACCGCGAAGTCGAAGTCCTTCTCCCGCACCAGCCGCTGCACTTCCTGCAGCGCGTCCCGGCTCTTGGAGCTGACCCGCAGCTCGTCCCCCTGCACCTGCGCCTTGACGCCCTTGGGGCCCTCGTCCCTGATCAGCTTGGCCACCTTCTTGGCGTCGTCGGTGGAGATCCCCTCCTTGACGGTGGAGTACAGCCGGTACTCCTTCCCCGACGCCTGCGGCTCCCCCGAGTCCAGCGCCTTCAACGAGATACCGCGCTTGATCAGCTTCGTCTGGAAGATGTCCAGGACGGCGTTGGCCCGCTCCTCGGCGTTGGCCCGGATCTCGATGCGCTCTCCCGACCAGGCGATGGAGGCCCCGACGCCGCGGAAGTCATACCGCTGCGAGATCTCCTTGGCCGCCTGGTTGAGCGCGTTGTCGACCTCCTGCCGGTCGACCTTCGAGACGATGTCGAAACTGGAGTCGGCCATGGTGGTAAGGCTCCTCGAGACTGTCACATCGGGCGTGGTCGCCGCACAGCCTAGCCACCCCCACCCCGGGATCCACCGCCACAACCGAGTGGCGGACCACCCCCACGCATCGGGTATCGTTTACCGCGTCGCAAGGCGGTGTGCCCGAGTGGCCAAAGGGAGCAGACTGTAAATCTGCCGGCTCAGCCTACCCAGGTTCGAACCCTGGCGCCGCCACCCCAGCGATTTGGCCCCTGACCTGCGGAAACGTAGTCAGGGGTCGTTCTTCTTTCTCCGGTACCCCGCTCGGCGGATTGCGCCACTTGCCCCAGTTCATCTCACTCGATTTCGCGTGCTGACCAGTGCGTGTGGGGTATGTGTGGACAGAAGCGAGCGGCTGGTCGTTCGGACTCATGCCGCCAGGCAGACGGCGAGCCTGGCGTTCTCGGTGTCGTCGATGAGCTTCGTGTAGGTGCAGCACCGTGACGCTGTGGCCGGCGCGATTGGCGACGGCCCCGGGGGCGACGCCGGTGCCGAGTCAGTGGAGACGCAGACGTGGCGGAGGTCATATGGCCGTTTGGCGAGTGCGGACTCCAACTGGGCCCGCGTCGGCACAGCTTTGCGCACACGGGTCCAGAGCTTGGCGTAGCCGCTCTCCTGCGGAAGGAGCGGCCGTTTGGCGCGGTGCCGCAAGTCTCAATGTGCCTGTGCGGCATGGCGGCGAGCATGGAAGGGGGATGGGGACCTCGCCGTATGGGTCCTGCGTGAGCGCTTCTTCAGCCGCCGCCGCTCGTTGCGCCTTGCCGCGCTGTTCATCCGACTTCTTCCAGAGCGCCTGCCATCGGGCAGAACCGGAATCGGTGCCCGTAATGGCCACACAGGGCCCGTCATGCGGACGTGGGCGATCCGCCCGGCGGTGCGCCGGGCCAATGGCCGTTTCGCGGTCACCCATGAGGATCTGCTGCGAGCGGATCCGACCGGTCCTGGCCAGCATGCTGGCTGTGGTGACTCCACAGTCGCGCGTAGGCTCCCTCTTTCTGTAACAGTTCGTCGTGATGCCCGTGCTCAACCACCCGCCCCGCGTCCAGAACCGCGATGACGTCCGCTTCTGCGGCGGTGGACAGCCGGTGGGCCACCAGTACCGTGGTCCGTTTGGCGGTCAGGCGCCGCCTCGCGTCCCTGACCAGCCGCTCGCTGGTGGGATCAAGTGCCGCGGTCGCCTCGTCGAGGATGAGAAGACCAGGGTCGACCAGGGCCGCGCGGGCCAGGGCGATGAGCTGGCGTTGGCCCATCGACAGTCGTCTCCCCCCTTCGCCGACCTCCTGTCGGAACCCCCTGGGCAACGTGGCCACGGCGTTCAGGGCGCCTACTTCCCGGGCCGCAGCCTCGACCCGAGCGTCCGTCGCCTCGGGAGCGCCGTAGCGAATGTTCTCCGCGACGTCGCCCTCGAACAGGTAGGGCTCTTGGGGGACGTAGCCTATGCGCTGGCGGTACCGCTCCGAGGAGTAGCACCGGATGTCCACGCCGTCGACGAGTATCGTGCCCGGTGCTGGTTCGTAGAGTCGCACGAGGAGTTTGACGAGGGTCGACTTGCCGGCTCCCGTGGCACCCACCAGCGCCACGGTTTGACCAGGCAGGATGCGGAGCGAGATGTCCTCGACGGCCGGATGGCTCGTTCCCGGATATTGGTGTGTGACCTTACGCAACTCGATCTCGCCGCGGAAGCGCGCGGGGGGCTGGACGGTCCCAGCGGTGCGATCGGCCTCGTCGGCCGGTAGTCGGAGGAGCTCCTGAGTGCGCAGCAGGCCAACCCTGGCCTGGTAGTAGCTGTCCAGTACCAGGGAAAGTTGCTGGACGGGCGAGAAGAACTGGCTGACGAAGAGGAAGAATGCGATCAGTACCCCGGGGCTGAGGGAGCCCTCAGCCACCCGCGTAGCCCCTACGGCGAGAACCGCCACCTTGGCGAGCTCCCCGCACAGGGTCAGCCATGGATAGTAGATGGCGGAGTGCAGGTGGGTGCGGACGCGGGAAAGCCGGTAGTGGTCGGAGAGGCGGGCGAACTCCTTGATCTGATCGGAGGCGCGGCCGGCGGACTGTGAGAGCCGGAGGCCTGAGATGTTCTCGAGCAGGCTGGCGTTGACCTTGCCTATCCGTCTTCTCGCTTCGAGGTACCACCTGGTGGAGAGGCGCCAGAACACAATTGTCGCCAGGGCGACCAAGGGCAGCACCGCGAAGGTGGTCAGCGCGAGCGACGGATCTACGGCCAGCATGGTGATCGCCAGTGCGAGCATGGTCACCACACTGACGACGGCGATGAGTACCCCGCTCTGGAGGAAGTCCGCCATCGCGTCGATGTCGTTGGCGACGCGGGTCATGATCTCGCCGCCGCGCTCTCGTTCGTAGAAGTTCAAGCCGAGACGCTGAAGCTGGGCGTACACTCGGACCCGCAGGTCGAACAGCATGCGCTCGCCGCTACGGCGGGTGACCATCACCTGTGCCCCGAGCACGAACCAGTTGAGGATGACCGTGATCAGGGCGACGACTACGGAGCCAATGAGCACCGGGCCCGAGCCGTTTCCAACTCCCGCGTCCACTCCGTGCTGTATCAGGAGCGGCAGCGATACGGCGGCCAACGTGCCCAGCGCGACCAGTGACAACCCGGCGAGCAGCCCGCGCCGGACGGGGCGGAGCAGGACCGGTAACCCGAAGTCGAGGCAGGGCCGCAAGAGTGGGGCCTCGTCGACTCCCGGACGTTCATCCGCCGGGGGCAGCGCGGCCACCGCGCGCCGCAGTGCCGGCGCCTCGACGGCAGCGTGCTCGTCCTTCGGGGCGGCGGTGTCCGGCCAGAGCGAAGGGGGGTGTTCCCTCCGCGCCTCGGCCTCTGGGCCCCCCGCTGGCGGGTGACGCTCGGCCGGTTCGGTGAAGAGGGCGACGAACTGGGGGCAGCGCCGCCTCAGTTCGGCTTGCGTGCCCATGTCGATGATGCGTCCCTCGTCCAGGACGGCGATTCTGTCCGCGAGTTCGAGCGTGGCACGTCGATGCGCTATCAGTAGGGTGGTTCTGGTGGCGGTGATGGTGCGCAGACTCTCGTGGATCGCGGCCTCGGTCGTGGTGTCCACCGCCGAGGTGGCGTCGTCGAGGATGACCAGCCGTGATGTGCTGAGCAGCGCTCGGGCCAGCGCGATCCGCTGTCGCTGGCCGCCGGAGAGGGTGTGTCCTCGTTCTCCCACGACCGTGTCGTAGCTGTCGGGCAGCCGGCTGATGAACTCGTGGGCCTGCGCCGCCTTCGCTGCGGAGAGGATCTCCAGGTCGCTGGCCTCCGGACGACCATACGCGATGTTGTCGCGGATGGAGGCCGAGAACAGGAACGCCTCCTCGAACACGATGTCCATGGCAGTGCGCAATGACTCGAGACGGTAGCCCCTGATGTCGGCCGTCCTTCCCGGTGGCCCGAGGCGAATGGCCCCTGACTGGACGTCGTAGAAGCGTGGCAGAAGCAGGGAGACCGTTGACTTTCCCGAGCCCGCGCCACCGACTAGGGCTAACGTCTCCCCTGGGCGAAGGGTGAGGGAAAGTTTGTTGAGCACGGGGTCGCTGCGTCGGTAGCCGAAGTCCACGTCCTCGAACTCGACAGCCAGTGGACCGTCGGGAACGTCCACGGCGTCGGGAGCCTCGGTGACCGCGGGCTGGGAGTCGACGATCTCGAACACGCGTTCTGCTCCGGCGCGTGCCTGCTGCGCGATGACCAGGAAGTTGGCGAGCAGCCGCGCCGGGACGACCAGCATCGCCAGGTATCCCGCGAAGGCCAGGAACGTTCCCAGATCGATGTCGCCCCGCAGAGCCAGCCAGCCGCCGACGGCGAGTACCCCGATCTGGCCCAGGGCGGGGAGCGTGGTCAGGGCGGCGATCGGGCGGGCATGAAATCGTGCGGCCCGTGTCCATTCGCCGTACAGGCGGCTGGCCGCGTGGGTGAACCGGGCCGTCTCACGGCTCTCTTGGCCGAATCCCCGCACTACCCGGACACCGCTGACGGTGCGTTCGACATGACCCGCGACCTCGGCGGCCTGCTGCCGAGCGGACCACGTCGCCGGGTAGAGACGCTGCCGGCTGCGGACGGATATCCAGACGAACGCGGGCACGATCGTCAGGGCGACGATCGTGAGGAATGGCGAGAGCCAGAGCATCGCCGCGAGCGCCACCACGAAGAGCGCTACCGCGCCGATGGGGATGGGGATCATGCTGAGCATGACCTGGATCTGCTGGAGGTCACTGTTCGCCCTGGAGATCACCTGCCCCGTGCGCAGGGTGTCCTGGCGGGCGCCGTCGAGCCGCTGTACGGAGGCGAAGATCGCTGCGCGGAGCGCGTGCTGCACGCTGAGCGCGAGCCGGCCGGAGACGAACCGGCGGGCCGCCTCCGCGCCGAACTGGATCAGCGCCAACGCGACCATGGCCGTGACGAGCCAGGGGATGCGGCCGGTCTCACCGGCTACGGCGTCGTTGACTCCCAGCCTCAGGAGCAGCGGGCCGACGGCCTCCAGCGCCATTCCGAGAACGGCCGTGACCAGGATGGCCGACGCGTCGCGGCGGTGCCGCATGACGATCGAGGCCAGCCGCCGGATCCAACCGGAGCCCGGCCGGTCCGCCTCAGACATCGGCGGCTCTTGTTCCGTCGCCGTGGCGGCCGCCCATGAGCCCACGTGCTCTGAGGCTCGGCACCAGCACGTCGCGGAAGACCTGCGCCTCCTCCAACTTCGGATATCCGGACAGGATGAAGCCGTCCACGCCGTCTTCCCGGAACTCGGTCAGTCTTTCGGTGATCTGTTCGGGATCGCCCACCAGGGCGATCGACGCCCCGAATCGGGCGGTTCCGATACCGGCCCACAGGTTGGGCCCGACGACGAGATCGTTGCCGGCGGACAGGGCGCTCTGCCGGGTGCGTTGGGATCCGGGGGCGTGCCGTTGGGCTTGGACCGTCGCCAGCACCCTCTCTGACACCTGGCTGGTGATCTCATGTGCTGCGGCCCATGCCTCGTCCGTGGTCTCCCGAACCACCAGGTGGGCGCGCATGGTGACCTTGATGTCCGGTGGTAGTCCCGGGGTCGCACGCAATGCCCGTACCTCGCGGACCACCTGTTCCCGCGGGGCGGCGAACATCAGGTACTCGGACCCGTGTTGGGACAGCGCCTGTCGTGCCTGGGGCGACGACCCGGACATGGCTAGGGGTATTCGCCGCCCGGGTGGCACCCGCAGACGCATACCCTCGGCGTTGTACCAGGTGCCGTGATGGTGCACCGGACGGCCGTCGTAGAGGACTCGCGTCAGTAGCTCCAGCCATTCCGACAGCCGGCTCAGACGGCTCTCCCGGTCGTCGGTGTCACCGATCCAGCGGTCCTCGGCCCAGCCTCCCGTGGTCACGTTGAGTCGTATGCGGCCGGGGAAGATCGCTTCGAGACTGGCCACCATGTGCGCGGCCTGACACGGATGGAGCTGGTTGGGACGTACGGCGATCAGGGCGCCGACTCGACTGGTGCGGCTCAGCACGGCCGCGGCGGTGGTGAATGCTTCCAGATCGTTGTCGAACGTCGTCGGGACCAGAAGTTCCGAGCAGCCCGCGTCCTCCGCGGTCTGCGCTATCGAGGTCAATCGGGGCAGGTCGGGCGTTCCGCACTCGGGTGGCCACGTCCCGATGTGGTGGACGTCGGGGCTCAGCGGGAGAAACCAGGAGAACCTGGCCGGACGGATGGATGTGGTCAACGGTACTGCCTTTCGTTTCGCGTCATCGTCCGGAGGAGGGCAGCGATCCGTTCGCGCGCTCTCGGCAGTAGCCCAGGTGGTAGCCGAGACCCGCGTACCCGAGAGGTGTTTCCGCGTAGAACGCCCGGTAGGGGTCGCGCTCCACTCGACCAGCCCACTCCTCGTGGTAGAAACCGGGGTTGGCGTCCCCGGCCCGTTGGAAGCAGGCGATCGCGGCGTGCCAGTCACCGGCGGCCTGAGCCAGCAGCCCCTGGTTGATGTCGGTGTGTAGCGACTGCGGGTCGCACTCGCGAGCCCTCGTGAAGCACGCGCCGGCATCGGCGTGTTGGCCCAGAACCATGAGCTCGACGCCGGCCATGTTGTGCAGGGCGGCGTTCCCGGGGTCCACGTCGAGACCCTTCTGATAGGCCTCCAACGCCTCGCCGTCCTTACCGAGCGAACGCAGCACATGACCACGGAACAGCCAAACGATGGGAGACGCGTCGTCCAGGGCCAGCGATCGGTCGGACAACTCGGCCGCTTCCTCGAAGTGGCCGAGGGTTCGCTTGATGAGGGCCTTGTACCCCACGAGCAGCGCATCCTGTGGTTTCTCTCTGAGCTGATCCTCCATCAGCGACAGATAGCGGTAGGCCTTCGCCTCGCGATCGGCGATCGGACGGCAGTGACCGAAGTGGTTCATGACCACTGGCGCCGGCGTCACCGTGCCGCCCGCCTCCGCGATGCTGGCCGCTACCGACTCGTTGATCTTCCGGCGGTAGGCGATTCGCCCGTCGTTGCGGAAGAGCTTCAGCTCCCGGCCCGTGTAAAAGGTGCCGGTGGCGAAGAAGTTGTAGCGCAGCAGACGTGCCCCGAGCACCTGCTCGTCGACGGAGTCGATGAACTCCAGGAGCTTCTTCCCCTCGGACGCGATGACGCGCTCGTCGGCGTCGAGGAAGAGGATCCAGTCCCCGTCCGCGCGTACCAGGGCCTCGTTGCGGGCCGCCGAGAAGTCGCCATCGAACGGGACCTCGCAGAAGGCGTCCGCCAGTTCCCACCCCATGGCGATCGTGTCGTCCGTGGACCCGGTGTCCACGATGACGATCTGGTCCACGAACGGGCGCGCCGATTCCACACAGCCTCGCAGGTATGCCGTTTCGTTGCGGACGATTAAACACAGGCTCACCGTCATCGTTCGAGATCCTCCACGGGGTGTCGGGACATGGCGAGCGTTTCGTTGACGAAGTCAAGACCGAAGTCGAACAGGGCGCGTCGAGCACTCGGGTTCTCGAAGAGGTGGTCGCTGGCCAGCGACGCGACCTTGCCGCCCCGCGCGTGAAACCACGCGGCCTGGGTCGCAACCTTGCTGTCCGCGTCGCCATACACGAGCGCGAAGGGGAGACCCGTGGAGAGGAGGATGTCGCGGGGGCGAATCGTCTCTCGCTCACGGAAGAAGGTGTCCGGGAGGTGGAACTCGCCCTCTCTGATCGGGGTGATCTCCTCGGTGACGAAGCGAACGTCCTGGATGAGATCACTGGACAGCAGCAGCACACCGACGGGCCGAGGTCCGTCCAGGGTTCGCAACTGCTCGGCGGCCAGGACCGCCGGCACGCCACCGATGCTGATACCGGCACAGATCAGCGGGGTGTCGCGGGGGCAGGTGTCGAGTGCCACCCGCGTGAAATCCTCCGTCATCGAGGCGAACGTGGTGTCCTCGAACTTTCCTTCCGAGTCCCCCGAGCCCCGCGCGTCGAAGCGGACCACGCGGATTCCCGCCGCCTCGCACAACTCAGCGGCGAGCCGCGAGAGCAGTTCGGTGGGGCCCACCCGGTCGCCGGTGAGGCCGTGCGCGAAGCACAGCGCGCCGCGCGCCGGCTGGCGCGTCGGAGTGTCCACGACCACCAGGCACCGGACGCCCCCCGAACGTATCCATCGCTGTTCGCGGATCACCGTTGACCGGGAGATCATCCCTCCTCCCCGGAGATGGAGAGCAAGGACTCGGGCATGGCGGCCAGGAACCACAGAGCGGTACGTGGTTCCAGCCCTCGGGACACTCGAACATCCGCCAGCGAGGCCGATTCCGGATCGGACTGAGCCAGGTGGAGAGCCTGAGCCAGGCGGCCCTGGAACTGCCGCGGAGGCAGGACGTCGACGGCCGGTACGACGGCGAGCCTTTGAGGTATCCACCAGGCTCCCCGCAGCACCCGGTCCACGTCGGAGCCGGGCGACACCGTTGCGGAGGGGGCCGTCAGCGTTGGAAGCGCGCCCGTGGGGTCTCGGCAGAGTTCGACCACTTGGCGTGGCACCGCGAAGTGCCGGTGCTGGAGCAGCCAGTCGCTGCTCAGCCAGCGGTTCGCTGGCCAGCGCGTCGCGTCCATCAGCGGTTGCGTCGGCGACGCTCCGCGTATGGTGCCAACGCTGACGATGTCACTTCCCGCGACGAGCACATCGGCATGTGCTACCGCCGACCGGAGGGCGGTGCCGGGTTCCGTGCCGCGCGGTGTGACGAGATGGGCGTCGGCGTCCAAGGCGCCGTAGGGCACACAACGGACTCCGTCCCGCAGGACCTCTCGTTCGAGACCCGAGACCGCCAGGGTGAAGCGCCGCTCGCCGCTGGCGATGGCGACTCGCTCGGCGAGCGTGGCCACCGTGGTCCCCATCGTGAAGCGCGTCGAATTCCACACTAGGGCGCCGGGGCGGACGCGAAGTGCTTCTAGGGCGCGGTGGCGGTCGCCCGATTCGCGTGCCGGGTCGAGGGCAGAGCCGTCGACCGCGGCGGTGCGACGGGCGCGTTCGGCGCGATCCGCCCATAGGTATACGGCGAGCAGCGCTTCGGGAAAGATCTCCCGGGCGGCCCGGCCCTCGACGACGAGGCCGCCGTCCCGCAGGGCGCCTCGCAGGGCGGCGTTCACGCGGGTCTGCCATGCGGCCGACGCCCCGAGACTCGCGGCGGCGTTTGCCGTGCGGCTCCCGGCGAGTTTCCCCTCGGTGAACGTCTGGTCGCCCACCCGCACCACCGGATCGTTGACGCCGTCCGCCGCGCGCACGAAGTCTACGACGATCTCCGGGGCCGACATCGAGGTGGCGCCGACCAGACCGAGCGCCCGGTACACCATGCCCACCGACAGCCATCGCCAGCCGAGCCGGGCCGCCAGCCCACGTGCCACTGCGGTCTTGCCGACACCGTTCGGGCCGTCGACGCAGATGACCCGAGCTGCCGCGGTCACCGGTGTCCTCCACCCGGCCGGGGCGCCCACACGGCCTTCATCGCCGCGTCGAGCACCGCGTCCGGAGCATGGCCACCATCCAGCACGGTGACCGGTGACGCACTCGCCTGGCCGGCGAGCGACCGCATCTCCTTGACACAGCGGTCGAGGAAGCCGGCTCCCTGACCGATCCCGGGAGGTCCCTCGCGCGCCGCGACCCTCGCCTCGGCCACCTCTGCTGGAACGTCCAGAAGAAGATGCGTGTCAGGGCGTGGCAAAGCAGTGAGCCATGGCAGCCACTCGTCCAACTCGACACCGAACGCCCTCTGGTTGGCGAGGTGGTCGAGCAGCCATCGGTCGGCCACCACCCAGGTCCCTCGGGCCAGCTCGGGACGGCAGAGCGCCACCGCGTTGTCGGCCAGCACCAGGGTGAAGTAGCCGGCCAGCCACCGTTCCCTGGCATCGAGCCCGGTCTCCAACTCCACCTGGCGGGCCCACCGGGCCAGGGAGGGCGATCGCGGCTTCAGAGCCGACACCTGGAGTACTCGGTGGCCGTGGTCCTGGATGGCGGCCGCCACTCCCGCGGCCAGGGTGGACTTTCCGCTGCCGTCCACGCCACTGATCGCGATCAGATGCCCGGGGTCCTTCACTATGCCTGTCCTCCAGTGCCTTCCGGACGTATGAGGTGACGAGAGAGAAGATGCGCGATCCCGGTGCGGTCCGACTCCAGGCGCAACAGGTGATCCCTGCCGCACACCAGCCGGCTGCGGCAGGGCTGATCCGCTCCGGCCGGTACCACGGAGACGTCCCAGCACTCGGGCGTTCGAGCCGCGTCGAGGACACCCTCCACCAGCGGATCGAGCGTGCGGGCCGGCACCGTCAGGCCGCCGACCAGGTTGGCCTCCGCGCCGCACCACTCCCAGAACGTTCGCTCTTCTCCGGCTGGCCGGTGAGTGGCCGTCACGTTCGACGGCCACGGCCCGGCCGCGGTCCGCCGGGCGATCCACCACGTCAGCTCCCGAGGGGGCGGGGGGTAGAGCGCGATCCGGCGACCCGACGGCGCCACTCGTGCGAGAAGGGCGCTGTGCAAGCCGCGCGCGACGACGTGCACTCCGAGGGCCCCGTGCCGCTCCGCGGTCGCGAGGGCGTCATCGAGTTGCTCGTCCCAGACGTCGAGATCTTTCTCCCCGAGGCTCTCGCCGTAGCCGGACAGATCGAAGCGGACCGCCACCAATCCGTACCCCGCCGCGACGCGTGCCGTGGTCGCCTGCCAGTAATTGTTGCCCGTTCGGTTCTCGCCCGGCGCGTGGACGAACAGCACCCACCACCTGCCCTGGCCCTGAGGGCTGTACTGGCTGTCGCGCGGGGAGGTGACAAGCAGCGGTTCGTGACGCTGGTCCACCAGCTCCGTGTGGGTTCCGCCGTCCACGTGACCGGCCGTCACCGTGGCTCCTCGACGTCACCGTGGACGCGTTGCCAGCGTATGCGGTCCTCGCGCCACCCGGCGGCGGCCAGCCGCAGCCGCAGCGGCCCTGCGTCCGGGCTCAGCACCAGATCGCTCTCGGCCACATGGAAGCCTTGGTGGCGGGCCTCCGCCAACAGCCCCTGGGACATCCGGTGTGAGTGCCCCCTGCTCCGGTGTTCCGGCAGGACGAAGACGTCCACGATGTAGAGCACGTCCCGCCCGCCGTATCGGTCGCTTCTTCGCAGGCCGAGGCCGTGACAGACCGGCTTTCCATCGACGCGTCCCACCAAGGGGACCGTGGCGGACGTGTCGTCCAGCTGATAGCGGGAACGCGCCCAGGCCGCGAGATCGACGGCCGACGGCCGTCCGTCCAGCCCCGCGAGCAACGCCCTGCCGAGGCACTGATAGACGAAGTCGTGCTCCTGAGCCAAGGCCGGGCCCACTGACAGGGCGGCGTCACCGTGGCTCCTGTCGGCCGGCTCCGGCACCTCGTCGGTTCTCCGGCGCAGAGTGGCCAGGACCTGTTGGAAGCCGGCCCGTGCCAACACCTCGTGTTGAAGGGGGGCCGAGGCGGGGGTCACCACGTTCACGACCTCGGCCGCCTCCAGGACGCTCGGCTCGGCTGCGGAACCGGAGGCCAGGAGTGCTTCGAGCGGTTCGCCGTCCGTCGCGGTCAGATGATCGAGGAGGATTTCGACGCGCCCGGTCAGCGGGTGCCGGTGCTCCGACAGCGCGGCGTATGCGGCACCGAGGCCAGGCGACTCGACCCTGAGCGCCTTTCTCGTGTTGAGGGACTGCACGGCCCGGTGCCGCACCAGCGCCCGGTCGGGCAGCGGAGCCCCGTGTTGCCGCTCCAGGTCGTCAAGCCGGTGTTCAAGCCATGCGGCGGCCCATGGCTGCTGCTCGTCGAACGTGGCCGAGTGCCGGCGGTCGGGAGTGGACGTCACGTGCACGGTGGTTCCACCTTCGGATCATCAGGGCCAGCAGAGGAGTGGGTGCCGGCGGACTCCGGCGCCGGCGAGGGGACGAAGGCGATCGCCGAGTATCCCCGGGGGACCAGCGGGTACAGAAGTGCCTCATAACCCGGAAGACCGGCGGCGGCGGCGACCCTTCCCGAGCCCCGGACCCGGGGTGGGACCGGCAGCAGGAACACAGGCAGACCGAGCCGGAACCATGGACCGGCCGGCAGAGAGGTCACGACGCGTCGTGCCAACGCGGGGGTGCCCACCGACCGCGATCCGCGTACCACGCTTTCGAGTGCCGCCACCACGCGGCGCCGCCACCGTCCGGGCACGTCCGACCGTCGGCCCACGGGTGTTCGGGATCCCTGTGGCGGGGTGGCCCACAGCGGGCCGGTGCTGGACCCGAGGGCGTCGCCGAGCAGACCGCTCCTCGTCTTGCGCCAGAGCGAGATCAGAGCGCCGCGGGCCTCTGGAACCGGACGCAGCCTGTTCCAGACCAGGGGCCACCGCGCGCCACGGCGAGCGAGAACGAGGAGGTCCAACTGGTCCCGGAGGGAGTAGCTGCCCTCCCGCTCGACCAACTCGACCGCGAAGACGACGGTTTGCCAGTCGAGTGGGAGGACCGGTGGATGTTCGCCGCGGCCCCGGGACTCCAGCGAGAGCCAGGCCGACTCCGGAAGCGGCAGGGCCCGAACCCGGTCGACGGCGGGGCCCAGAGTGAGCAGGTCGAGATACATGGGATGGTCGAGATCGGGAACCCGCTTGTTGAGCGCCACCGCTGCCCAGAGGTCGGCCGCCTGCCGCCGGCAGACGACAGGACGTGCCACGTAGTATCCGACCTCGCCGAGGGCACGCAGGGCGACAGGCAGATCCGCACCGCGCCTCAGCAGTATGTCCACGTCGTTGAACTGCCGGACATGACCGGGCGGATAGCGTCGGCCGAGCGCGGAGCCGCGCAGCAGCACATACTCGATTCCGGTGGCGGCGAGTCGACGGTTGATGGTGATGAGCTCACGGTTCAGGACTCGGTCCCGGTCGCGCAGCCGCGCGAGCTCGGCGGCGGCTTCGTCCCCGAGCGGCAGCCCGAGACGTTCGGCCGCCGCCAGTACCGTGAACGCGACCTTGTCCCGGCGGAGCGCCGCCACCGTCGCGCCGTCCGGCCGGCGAGAGGGCGGTGCGGCCTCCCGGGCCACGCCTGGGGGCCGTAGCGCGGCGCGCAGGACGTGGGCCGCGTAATCCTCTTCGCTCATTCCGCGCTCCCTGGGATGGGCCCCGGGGCCGCGGGCTGCGGGATCAGGAGGGAGGGCTCGCGGCGGCCTCGCACCAGTTGGGGTAGTCGTGATCCGCCGAGAACGCTCTGGCGACGGCCGGCGGCGGGAAGACGGCCCCGCGGTGCAGATAGGCGTCGGTGAAGCGTTGAGTGGCCGTCAGCGCCAGCCGCAGCTCGTGCGCGTTCAGCGAGCCCGACACAAGCGCCTCTCCCGCCTCGTCCAGGTCCACGGCACGATAGGTCGGCCCCATTCCCTCGACCACGAGATCCAGATAGCGGTCGTGCACCGTGAAGAGCGGAAGCCCGCCGCGGTCCTCGCTGACGAAGGAGACGACGTCCACATACCACTCGTTCCGCCAGCCGAACGGCTCGTAGACCAGCTGGACATCCTCCTCGATCAGCCAGAAGTAGCGCCGCGGCCCGTCGTGCCGATGGTAGATCTGGTCCGAGTAGAGGAGGTTGTCGATCAGCCGCGCCGCGACCGGCGTGAAGCCGTGGTCTCGGAAGGCGACCAGTGCCGCACGCTCCGTCCCGCTTCCCGCGGCCCCGACGGCGCCACCTCGTCCCATGTCGCACGCTCCTCTTCGATCGCACTCCGCCGTCCCATGGTGGTCGGAGTATGGATGCGGAAAGTTTCCAGGAGCCGGGGACCGCGCAAGGTGAAGGGGGGGTGTCATCCGCACGGGCCGAAGGGGGAGTCGCGATGGACCTGATCATTCTGGTCAGGCATGGACAGAGTGTCGAGAACGCGCTCGGAGCCGGCCTGGGGCCCGGGAGCCACGGCGACGCGTTGACCGACCTGGGGAGGCGACAGGCCGTCTCGTGTGGTGGCTGGCTTCGCTCGCTGGGTCTCGGGAGACTCACGCTCCACACCTCGCCGGCTCGCCGGGCAAGGGAGACCGCCCGGTTGTTGGGCCTCGGCGTTCCCGAGACGGTGTCGCCGGCCCTGTCGGAGCGGAGCTGGGGCCGGTGGTTCGAGGGAGTGTCCGATCGCGACAGCCCGGATCGCCTCGCCGAGGCCCGCCGAGCCGCCGGGCGTGATCCGTGGGACTGGCGTCCCGAGGAGGGAGAGAGCCTTCGTGACGTGCGTGCGCGGGTGACCGCGTGGTTGTCGGAGAGACAGGGCCGGGGGGCTGTCGTAGGGGTGACCCATGGCGAGGCTTTGCTCGCAGCGCGCGCGGCCGTCGAAGTCCGGTGGCGGGCCTGGCCGTTGCCGCTCCCGGGCGGTGGTTCCACCCACTCGCCGCCCAACGGCGCGGCGCTGCTGTATCCGTGGACGCCGGGATTGGCGCCCACCCGGAGGGGGTTCCTCCCCGATCCGATGGCGGCTGACGGGGCGTGGGATTCCGTCCGATGGCAGGAGAGGGAGCCGGGCCCTGGCCGGGAGTCCTCGGGTGAGCCGGCGCGTGGCCGGCTCACGGGCGAAACCTTCCCGTGATGACGGCGGCCCGCCGTGTGACCTCCAAGGGGGGCTCGAACGGCTCGAGGGCGTCGGCGATCGATGGTGGCGCCACCTGTGGACGGATAAACTCGCGGGCCTGCTCCAGGCTTTCGAAGGTCACCGTGCCCTCGACCTCCGTCACACGCACCTGGTGCGCGACGCCGTCCAGCAGACGGGCCGCCTCCTCGGCCGGAAAACTCAGCCGGTACCGTACGCGCGGCACTCGGCTCCACAGTTCTTCCATGTGCCGATTGGCATTGGTCGTAAGACAGAGGAACGCACCCGGCCTTGCCACCCTGGCCAGCTCTCGCAGCGACGCGTCGATGAGCGCGGACGGTAGGTAGTGCAGCACCCAGGCCCCGACAACACAGTCGAACGAATCATTTGGAAAGGGCAAATCAGGGAGCGCCGCCACCAGGGTTGATACTCCCTTCGTCGAGGCCAGTCGAGCCATACGTGGTGAAACGTCAAGCGCCACCGTGCGATGGCCGCGCTCGGTCAGCCAGGAGGCCAGTTCCCCCTCGCCGCAGCCGACTTCCAGTGCGTCGCATGGCGGGAGTGCGGTCAGTTCCTCTCGAAGGACCACCCGGGCATCGGGCCCGAGACTGCCCTGGTACACCGACTGCTGAGCGCGATAGCCGTGCTCTGAAGCGAATGCCTCACGTGCCCGAGTCAAGAAAGCGAGCCGCTCTGCGGCGGTCGACGGATTCACCTATGCCCCTCCTGCTGGTCAGCCGTAGCGGGGATGGCCGTGAACGGTAGTTGAAAATCGCCTTCCCGGCTACAAGGCGTCGAGATCCAGCCGGATTTCGAACGTTTTGAGACGCTGATTCGATTTGGTGTGTGATCAAAAGTGTCGATGTTCAGGCATGTAATCGGAAAGTGTTGGCTGCCGCAGTGCGGCACCTGATTCCATCCGTATGCGCATCCATCGCAGGAAGGAACAGCGGATGACATCTGGCCGTCCGATTGACGTGTCGTTACAGTCGCCCACACTCAGCGGCGAGGATATGCCATTCGAGCTCGTCGGATTCACCTCGGACCCGATGCAGACGTCTGCGGGAGAGGCCACGCCACCGTGGAGCAGGTGGCTGCCGATCTCGGTCAACGACACGTACGGCGATCCGTTCATCCCCGAACAGATCGAGAACACGACGGCCAAGCTGGCATCCCTGTCCGACCACAACGCGCCGATTGCGATCTTCACCAAGGCCGGCTACTCGAGCAGGGTGCTGGAGCGCCTCGGCGCGGTCACGCATATCGACAGGGCGGTGATCTTCTACTCGCTCACCGGGCTCGACGAGGGCGGTATCTCGTTCGAAGAACGCGTGCGCATGATCGCCGCTCTGAAGCGCCTGTTCCCCAACACCCTGGTCTTCACCCGCCCGATTATCCGAAACCGGAACGATGATCCGGGAACGCTCCGTCGGCTGAGCGAGGTGGCCGCAGCTCACACGGGTCTCCTGGTGCTTGGCGGACTGCACGATGCCAAGAAGCGGAAGAAGATTGAGAACTCCGTCGAGGATCAGCTCATTGCCTATTGCGATGAACTGGGGGTGAAGACCTTCCATAAGACGAGCTGCGCTGCGGCTTGGCTGCACGGGCGGGATTGCTGGGTTCATGACCTGAAAGGTCCGCGCAATCTTGATGTGCTGGTCTCCCTCGGGTACGAGTTTGGGGTCACCGATGGTCGAGTGGTCTTAGAGCAAGGGACAACCGGTGACATTAACTTTATTCGCATGATCACCTCGAGCGAGGTGTTCGTGCACAATCTTGTGAGCAACTATAATTTGCTTACGCTGCCATCGGGGAAAAGGAAACTGGAATCCACTTCTTCGTGGTTCGCGTGGTCGGAGAATATCGACACCTGCTTGGACTGCAACTACTGCATCATCAAGCAGATCGAGTACCTGAAGAAGATGCGGGTTCGCATCGGGGTTCACCCGAGTCGGCTTCCGGAGATCGTCACCGGCGCGCGGACGACAATTGATTTTGAGAGGTTTCGGCTCACGAAGCTTCCGCGCGGCGAGTCAGGCAGACACACCTACGGAGACGTCCGAGTCACCAAGCCTTGTCGTGCCAGGGTCTATGCGTCGCCCACGCGAACTTCCGGTTCCTCGGTCCCCCGATTCCACTAGATCTCCCCTCGTCTCCTGACATCTCCGTCGACAAGGAGCAGGTCAGGTAAGCCACGCCCAGTCCCGGGCGATCCCGGGCGAGCAGAGAGGAGGTGACTCATGGACAAGACCGTCATCCCGGCGGAGGACGAATGACTGGACGAGCATGAGTGTGGACTGCCGTCGTTGGTCGCCTGATCCTGCCGAACGGATCAGGAGCGGGTCGTTCCCCCAGCGCTGAGGCTGTCCACGCTGCGCCGCCGACCGCCCCTTTGGCCGATCGCTGAGGGGCGGTTGGTGATGTTTACGAGCGGGCCAGGCGCGCCGCATCGACTCATCGTTGAACTGCCCCACGGCGCATCACCTCCTGCCTTGCCGGCGCCCTTGGCGTGGACTGGGATTTCGAGGCGTGGACTCCACCGCCAAGGCCACCACAGTGGTAGTGGGATTCTGCCGCAACCATGCTGGGTGAAGCCGCCGGAAAGGTCCCAAACCGTTTTCCGCCCGCCACGTGATCCACGTGACGTCTACGGGCTGGCGGGATCCGCGGGGGGTGACGATAGTGGGGGTGCGAGTGAGGTGCGCCAGAGCACTGCTGGAATCCGGAACGCCGAGCACGGTAAACGGGCAGGGGAACGGGTCTGGGGCGCGGTGAATGGGCTTGCAGAGTGCGGTTTGGAGTTCGTCCCTCAGGCGTTCCCCAGCAGCGCGGGCTTGGCCGTCCGGGGCAGGGAAGGCACAGGTCAGAGGCGGTACGGTGGGGTGAGGCTGAGCCCACTGTAAATCTGCCGGCTCAGCCTACCCAGGTTCGAACCCTGGCGCCGCCACAGTGAAGAAACGGCCCCTGACCTGCGAAAACGCAGTCAGGGGCCGTTCTTCCTTCTCTGGCGTTCCTCCTGTTGGATTGTGGCTTGTGTTCCGTTCTGTCTCACCTGAACTCGCCTGCTGACCAGCGTGTGTGGGGTATGTGTGGACAGAAGTGGAGGGCTGATCGCTCGGGTTCAGGCCGCCAGGCGGGCGGCGATCTTGGCGTTCTCCGTGTCGTCGGTGTCGTTGATGAACTTCGTGTAGACGCGGTGCAGCACGGTGACGCCGTGGCCGGCGCGCTTGGCGACGGTCCCGGGTGCGACGCCGGCGCTGAGCCAGGTGGAGACGCAGGCGTGGCGGAGGTCGTACGGCCGTCTGGCGAGCGCGGACTCCAACTGGTCGGGCGTCAGCACGGCCTCGCGGGCTCGGGCCCAGACCTTGCCGTAGCCGCTCTCATGGAGCAGGCCGCCGCGCAGCGTGCGGAAGAGGCGGCCGTCCGGCGCGGTGCCGTACGCGTCGATGTGCCAGCGCAGTATGGCCACGGGCTCGGGAGGGATGGGGACTTCGCGTACGGCCTTGCGTGAGCGCTTCTTGAGTCCGCGCTGGTCGTGGGCCTCGCCGTTGTCCGTCCAGCCTTTCCCGGACCGGGGTCGGGTCTTCTGCAGCCGCAGTGAGCCGAAGCCTCGTCGTGGTAGGTGGCACTGGTCGGACGATCCCTGCCGGTGCGGGGACGACGCGGCGACCGCCGCCGACGAGATCGGCCTGCACGGACGATCCCCGCCGGTGCGGGGACGACCCTTGTTGACCTGCAGTGATGTGAGACGGAGAGGCTCATTTCATTCACTCGGATGTCGGCGCGGGCATCTCACGGGCGATGATCTCACCGTCACGGATGATCAACGCGCCGAACGGCCCACCCCAGCCGTGCTCCACCGACTCCACCGCGAGGCGTACCGCCTCTGCCATGAATTACTTGTCCGCAACGAATTTCTTCTTCGCCATGACGTCTCTCCGTCACTTGTGTCCGGCCTCTCCCGGCGGTTGTGGGCACCGGGCGAATTCGGATCTCTCCAGTCAGGGGTGTGGGCCTGGCCCATCGGCTGGTGGGGCCGGGGTCGTCCGGGGT
>NZ_SMKI01000239.1 GCF_004348415.1 Streptomyces hainanensis | reverse complement strand
GGCCAGGGCCGGGCCGGTGGGGGCGCAGCCGGAGACGAACAACTCGGCGGCGCCGAGGGCGAGACGCCACAGCGGGTCCCGCGCCCGGAACGGCGGCGCCCGACGGCTGTCCGGCGGCGGCGGTTCAGCCCCGGTGACGTCCAGGACGGTGTCCAGTCGGGCGGCCGCGATCCGGTCGGCGTATCCCGTCGGTTCCTCCGCGGTGGTCGCGTCGGCCGGCGCGGCGGCGCGGCGGGCCAACTCCTCGGCCGTGGCCGCGGGTTCGCCGTGTTCGACGGGGACGACCGGGATGCGGCCGGGGCGCAGCCCGACGCCGTCCGCCCGACCGGTGAGCAGCCGCAGCGCGTCGGCGATGGTCAGTTGCCCGGCCGCCCAGGCCGCGCTGACCTGTCCGCCGCCCAGCCCGACGGCGCCGTGCGGGGTGACGCCCACACCGGCCCACAGCGTGGTCGTCGCGACGTGGTGGCAGAAGCGGTAGGCCGCGCGCAGTGCGCTCGGCGGCTCCGCGGTGAGGTCGTGCCTCGTCCCGGTGACCGTCTCCAGCATGTCGGCGCAGCTGTCCAGGGCACGTGCGTAGTCGGGTGCGGCGGTCAGCCGCCGCCGCAGCTCGGCGGCCGGCAGTTCGGGGCCGTACCGGAAGGCCACCGTGCGGGGCTCGTCGCCCTCGGCGTGGCCGACGCGCACCTGTGCCGTCTCCTCACCGGCGGCCACCAGGCGCAGCGACGCGGCGAGTTCGGCGGCGTCCTGCCCCACGGCGGCCAGCCGGTGCTCCAGCCACGACCTGCGGTGGGCGGCGGTGAAGACGATGTCGTCCACCTCGTCCGGCGCGGCGCCCAGCCGGTCGGCCATCCGGCCCGCCGCCTGGCGCAGGGCGGTCGGGGTGGCCGCGGTGACGGGCAGGACGTACGGCAGGGAGGCGCGGGTCCCGGCCGGCGCGCTGGCAGTGGTGCGCGGCGCCTGTTCGAGCAGCACGTGCGCGTTGCTGCCGCTGAATCCGAACGCGCTGACGCCGACCCGTGACGGGCGACCGCGATCCGGCCACCGCCGGCGGCTCGTCGCGACCGCGACGGGGATCCGGTCCCAGTCGACGCGGGTCGACAGCCGGTTCAGCGGGTGGGGCGGGATCTCGCCGTGGTGCAGCGACAGGACGGCCTTGAGGAGGCCCGCCACGCCGGCCGCGGCCTCCAGGTGACCGAGGTTGGCCTTGGCCGAGCCGATCAACAGCGGGTTCGAGGCGTCGCGTCCCGGCCCCAGCGACTCGGCCAGCGCACGGACCTCGATCGGGTCACCCAGCGGGGTGCCCGTGCCGTGCGCCTCCACGTAGTCGACCTCGTGCGGGGCCCAGCGGGCCCGGTCGAGCGCCTGCCGGACCACGTCGACCTGGGCGGAGGCGCTGGGCACGGTCATGCCGCCGCTCGCGCCGTCCTGGTTGACCGCGCTGCCGCGCACCACCGCGTAGACCCGGTCACCGTCCCGCCGCGCCGCGGCCAACGGCTTGAGGACGAGCGCCACCGCGCCCTCGCCACGGCCGTAGCCGTCCGCGTCGTCGTCGAAGGACTTGGAGCGGCCGTCGGGCGCCAGCGCGGTGGCCTCGGACATGGACACCGACACGGTCGGGGCGAGGATGGCGTTGGCGCCCCCGACGAGGGCGATCTCGCAGTCCCCGCGGTCCAGGCCCTGGCACGCCAGGTGCAGTGCGGTCAGCGAGGCCGAGCACGCCGTGTCGACGGCGATGCTGGGTCCGCGCAGGCCGAGGAAGTACGACACCCGGCCGGCCGTGGCGGCGAAGGAGGTGCCCGTGCCGTAGTAGTGGTCCACCTGCCGCATGTCGCGGGTGAGCAACTGCTGGTAGTCGGCCGTGTTCAGACCCAGGTAGACGCCGACCGGGCGGCCCTCCAGCGCGCGGGCCGGGTGGCCCGCGTCCTCCAGTGCCTCCCAGGTGACCTCGAGGAGCAGCCGCTGTTGGGGGTCGAGGGAGCTCGCCTCCCGGGGGGAGACGCGGAAGAACTCGGCGTCGAAGCCGGCGACATCGCGCAGGTAGCCGCCGCGGGTGGGAACGTCGGGGCCGGCCTCGGACCAGATCGGGTGGTCCCGGCGGCCCGGTGGCGGCTCCGCGATGGCGTGGCGCCCCTCGGTCAGCAGCGCCCAGTACGCTTCCGGCGAGTCCGCGGCGGGCAGCCGGCACGCCACCCCGATGACCGCGACGCCGCTCTCGGCGGGGTCCGCGACGGCGTCCGGCGGGGTGTCGCGCGCCGGACGCGCGGCGGACGCCCGGTCCGTCGAGGCCGGTGCCCGCTCGGTCGGGACCAGGTCGGCCAGACAGGTGCCGAGTGCCTCGACGGTGGGGCGCTCGAAGACGACGGTCGACGGTAGTGCGAGAGCGAACTCCGCCTCCAGGCGGGCGTGCAACTCCACGGCGGTCAGAGAGTCCATGCCCTGCTCGAACAGGCCGCGGCGGCGCGACAGCGGCTGCCCGGCGGACACGCCGAGCACCGACCGGACCACGGCGTCGACACGCTCCACGACGAGCACGACCGAAGGGTCCGGTCCGCCGCCCGCCGAGGCCGGGCCGCTCGCGGCGGGTTCGCGAGCGGCCTCGCCGGTCGCCGGCGGAGCGCCTCCGGTGCCGTTCCCGGACCCGGGTTCGGCCCGCATCTCGGCGATGACGCGCCCGTCCGCGTCCAGCAGGCTCAACCGCGCGCCGGCGGGCAGCGCCGCGGCACCGTGGAGCCGACCGGTCTGCCGGCCGCGCTCCACGCCGGGCAGCCAGTGCCGCTCGCCGCCCCACGAGGGCGGTGGCAGCCGGCGGTAGCGGCGCGGCCGCCCGGTGACCCGCTCCCAGTCGACCGGCACGCCGGCGACGTGCAGTTGGGCGAGCGTCTGGTGCAGGGCGACCGCACCGCCCTCGGAGCGCCGCAGCGTGTGCAGTACCGGTCCCGGGCGCGGTGCCGCGGCCATGGCCGCGGTCAGCGGGCGAGCGAGGACGGGGTGCCCGCCGATCTCGACCAGCGCGTGGCGGCCGTCGACCAGCAGCCGGTCGATCGCGGGCCCCAGCAGCACCGGCCGCGTCAGGTTGCGTTCCCAGTACGACGCGTCGAGGCGCACCGCGTCGGCCTCCGGGGCGACCGTGGACAGCATGCGCAGCGCGGTCCCTCGCGGTTCGAGGTCGGCGAGTCGCTCCGCGAGCCGCGGGCCGCGGTCGGCGACGACGGGGCTGTGGAAGGCGTAGTCCAGGCCCAGCCGCCTACTGCGCAGCCCCCCGGAGGTGAGGGCGGCTTCCACCGCGTCGAGATCCTCGTGCGGCCCGGCGACGACCACGGTGGACGGGCCGTTGACCGCCGCGATCACGGCCGAGCCGCCCACCTGGCCCAGGACCGCCTCGACGGCGGGCGGATCGGCCTGGACGGCGAGCATCCCGCCGGCACCCGCGGTCTCGTGCAGGAGCTCCCCGCGACGCGCGACCAGCGCCATGGTGTCGGCCAGCGACAGGCCGCCGGCCACGTGCGCGGCGGCGATCTCTCCGACACTGTGCCCGACGACCGCCGACGGCCGCACACCCCGGTGGGCCAGCCACCGGGTCACGGCGATCTGGACGGCCACGATGGCGGGTTGGGCGATGTCGGTGCGGTCAAGCGCCCCGTCCGCTACGCGGCGCAGTTCGTCGACGAGCGACCACGACACCTGGCGGCGCATCAGCTCGTCGCACGCGTCGAGGGTGTCCCGGAAGGTCGGATCGCTCTCGTACAGGTCGGCGGCCATGCCGGACCACTGACTGCCCTGCCCGGAGTACACGAACACCGGCGCCGGAACGTCGTCGGGATCGACCACGCCGGCGTAGCCCCCGTTCGGTGGCTGCCCCGGGTCCCCCAACGCGTCGACCAGCTCGGCCGGTTCGCCCGCCACGGCGGCGTAGCGATGGGCCTCGTGGGTCCGGCGGGTCGCCGCCGAGGCGACCAGGTCGGCCAGGTGGGGCTTCGCCTCCACCACCCGGGCGCGCAGCAGCGACACCTGGTCGGCCAGCCCCACCCCGTGCGACGCCGAGGCGAGCAGCACCCTCGGGCCCGAGGGCGGCTCCGCGGCGGTGGCGTCGTCCGGGACCGCCTCGACGATGACGTGCACGTTGGTGCCGCTGAGCCCGAACGAACTCACCCCGGCCCGGACCGGACGGCCGAGCGCGAGCAGGTCGTGGCCGGCGGTGGGCACCGCGATCCGGCTGTTCTCCCAGTCCACCGCCCTGGTCAACTGGTCGAGGCCGGGCTGCGCCGGCACGTGTGCGGAGTCGACGATCCAGAGGGCCTTCAGGAGTCCGGTGATGCCCGCGGCGGCGTCGGTGTGCCCGTACACGGCCTTGCTCGACCCGACCAGCATCGGGGGCAGCTCCGCCGGGCGGGACTCGTAGGCCTCCGCGAGGGCCAGGAGCTCCACCTGGTCGCCCAGCGGGGTGCCCGTGCCGTGCGCCTCGACGAAGTCCACGGCGTCGGGCCCGAGTCCGGCGTGGCGCAGCGCGGCGCGGTGGAGCTCGATCTGCGCGGCCGCGTTCGGAGCGGTGACGCCCATGCTGCGGCCGTCCTGGTTGACGGCCCAGCCCCGGATGGTGGCGTAGATCTGGTCGCGGTCCGCCACCGCGTCGGACAGCCGCTTCAGCACGACGAAGCCGCAGCCCTCGCCGCGGATCATCCCGTCCGCGGCGGCGTGGAAGGGCCGGCACCGACCGGAGGGCGAGATCGCGCCGATCCGGCTCATGAACACGCTGAGTTCCGGGGCGACCATCAGGTTGACGCCGCCGGCGACGGCGATGTCGCACTCCCCGGATCTCAGGTTTCGGCAGGCCATGCTCACGGCGAAGAGAGCGGACGAGCAGGCCGTGTCCACCGCGGACGCCGGGCCGCGCAGGTCGAAGGCGTGTGCCACGCGGCCGGCGGCGAAGCTGAACGCGGTGCCCGTCGCGTAGTGCGGACCGATCCCCTCCACCCCGAGCGTCTTGCCGTGCAGCAGGGCGTAGTCGTTGGACAGGATGCCGGCGAACACGCCGGTGCGCGTGCCCTCCCACTGCTCGCGGGGCCGCCCGGAGTCGGACATCGCCTCCCAGGCGACCTCCATGATCAGCCGCTGCTGCGGGTCGATGGCGCCCGCCTCGCGCGGCGCGATCCCGAAGTGGGCCGGGTCGAACCGGTCGATGTCGTCGAGGAAGGTCCCCACGTGGGTGAAGGTGGTGCCGGGGCGTCGGCGTTCGGTGTCCCAGAACTCGCGACCCCAGCGGTCGGCCGGCACCTCGCCGACGATGTCGGCGCCGGAGACGAGCATCGCGCCGAACGCGTCGAGGTCACGCACCCCGCCCGGGTACCTGCACCCCACGCCGACGATGGCGATGGGCTCGGCCGTGTGCGGCGGAACGGCTGACTCGGCAACCATGATCTTCTCTCCCTCCACTGGCCACCAACGGGCATGGGTCGGCGGGGCGGCCGCGTGACACGACTCCGGCGGCGCCGGTTCTCCGGCAGGTGGGCCACGGGGGAACCCACCTGCGCGGACGGATGTGCTGAGCTCGTTCGCGAACGGGGGACGCGTCCTCGTCACCGCTGGCGCGGCCGAGGCATCGCGTCGCCCCGTCGCCTCGCGTCGGTCGTCAGAACGACGGCGCCGCGGTGGGGGCGCGCAGGGTCCCGAGGTAGGGGTGCCACAGATGGGTGGGGTCGTTCTCCACGGCCGCCACGGTCTCCTTCATGACGCGCAGCACCTCCGGCTCGCCCTCGTCGAACAGGTCGCCCTGCAACAGGCGGATCACGTCCAGCCGGTGCTCCGGGTCCTGCACGAACGTGGTGAACAGGACGTTCAGCCGGTAGTAGACGGAGATGAACTCGTACCAGTTGCGCACGCCGTTCCGCTGGTTGGCCTCGTAGGTGCGGAACCGCTCCTGCGAGAAGTCCCCCGCCTCGCAGGCGGCGATGATGTCGTGGCTGGCCAGCCGGGCGCTGGCCAGGGCGACGCTGACGCCGCTGGAGAAGATCGGGTCGACGAACCGCGCCGCGTCCCCGATCATCAGGAAGCGGTCCCCGCAGATCTGCCGCATGGCGTAGCTGTAGTCCCCCTCCACCTTGAACGGGCGCACCTGCTCGGCCTTCCGGAGCGCCTCGGCCAGGTCCGGGCGGCTCCCCATGAAGTCCCAGAAGAACGCGTCGCGGTCGGCGTTGGCCTCCGTGAACCGGTGCTTCTGCGTGACCACGCCGACGCTGGTGATCGTGTCGGTGATGGGGATCTGCCACACCCACGTGTCGTTGATGGGCAGGAAGTGGATGTAGATGTAGTCGGTCTTCTCCGGGTTGGAGGTCAACGCCTGGCGGTCCAGACCCTCGAACCACGTGTGGATGGCGTACTGGTCGAACACCGGGTCGGGGACCTTGACCCGCAGCTGCCGCCCGAGCATGGTCTGCCGGCCGGTGGCGTCCACGAACATCCGCCCGGTCACGTTGAACTGCCCGGAGTCGTTGCGGCAGGCGACGGTCACCCGGTCCGGGTCGTCGAAGTCCACGTTCAGCACCCGGGTGCCCTGGGAGACCTTCGCGCCGAGGCTCTCGGCGTGTTCGAGCAGGATCAGGTCGAACCTGCCGCGGTCCACGTGGTACGTGTAGTCGCGGTCGACGCCGGCCTGGTCCCGCTCGCTGAACTCGATCACGGCGGCGCCGAACTCGTGGGCGAGCTTGCTGAACTCGTCGGCCGCGACCTTCCTGGTCTCCTGCGAGGTCCAGGCGGCCCCGTACTTCCGGGGGAACCCGGCCTTGTCGACCTTCTCCATCGCGCCCGTCTCCAACAGCACGCGGGTGGTCGACGGCACCAGTGACTCGCCGACGTGTTCGCGGGGGAAGTGCTCACCCTCGAAGACGGCGACGGACAGTCCCGCCTTGGCCAGATAGGCCGCGGCGGTGGAACCCGCCGGGCCGCCGCCGGCGATGATGATGTCGTAGTCGGTGCTCATGTCGCTCCTCAGTCCCTTCCGGCCACGGTCGCCTGCTGCGGGCGCCCGAGTTCGATGACCATCTGAGTGATGCTGCGAATGTCCCTGAAATTGCCCGCGTTGATCCCCTTGGGCGGCACGGCCACACCGAGCTCGTCCCGAATGAACATGAGCAGCAGGGCGGTGTTCATCGAGTTGAGCACTCCCCACTCCAACAGGGGTGAGGTTTCCTCCAGTTCTCTGTTCAGGTCGCCGTCGAGGAACCTTTCTCGGATATAGCTGCCAATCTTTTCCGATATCTCGTCAGCGGACATGTCGGATTTCCTCTCTGAAGCGCATGCGTGAGGTGTCCTGCGTTATCGGTTGGGTTTTTCGCGAGTGGCTTCCCGCTGGCGCCCTTATGTCGCGGGCACGGTGGGGCCCGCCGCGCGTGCCGCTAGCGCGGACCTGTCGATCTTGCCGTTGCGGGTCCGTGGGAGGTGCGCGACCCGGTGCACCTCGTCGACCACCATGTAGCGGGGCAGCCGCCGCGCGATGTGGCGCTTGAGCGCCAGGACGCCCGGCTCGCGGCCCGGGCGGGGGAGGACGAAGGCCGCCAGACGCGACTCCATCCCGGTTCCGACGACCGTCGCGACCGCCTCCGCGACATCGGGGTGGGTGGCGAGCACCGCCTCCACCTCGCCCAACTCGACCCGGTGACCCCGCACCTTCACCATGTGGTCGCGACGGCCCAGGTACTCGAACGCGCCGTCCGGCAGCACCCGCACCAGGTCGCCGGTGGGGTAGGGGCCGCGGTGCGGTGGGTGCCCCCAGTACCCGAGCATCACCGTCGGGCCGTCGACGAGTAGCTCGCCCTCCTCGCCGGGCTCGGCCACGGATCCGTCGGGCCGCCGCGCCCACACCCGGTCACCGCAGGTTGCCCTGCCGATCGGCACGGGACGGTCCCGGCGCAGGTCCGCCGGCTCGACCTCGTGGAACGTGCAGACGTTGGTCTCCGTCGGGCCGTAGAGGTTGAGCAGCCGCGCCCCCGTCCATCCGGACAACCGGCGGACGTGGTCGACGGCGAACGGTTCGCCGGCGAACAGGATCGCCCGCAGCCCGTCGGGCGCCGGACGTTCGAGCAGTCCGCCGTCGCGCATCATCAGCGTGAGCGCGGAGGGCACCGAGTACCAGACGCTGATCCGCTCTTCGTGGAGGAAGTCCACGAGCTGCCGGGGGGCGTAGGCCAGCTCGTTGGGGACCAGATGGACCGACGCCCCGCTGGCGAACGCCGCGTACAGGTCGAGAACGGAGAGGTCGAAGGTGAGGGGGGCGTGGTTGGCGAACCGGTCGGCCGGCGTGGCCCGCAGCTCGGCGACGGCCCAGTCGACGAACGCGGTGGCGTTGCCGTGGCTGACGCGGACGCCCTTCGGCTTCCCGGTCGAGCCCGAGGTGTAGAGGATGTAGGCCAGGGCGTCGGCGGTGACGGCCTCGTCGACGGGCGCCGCCGGAGGTGCGAACTCCGCGGCCAGGTCCAGGACGTGGGTACCGGAGGGAAGGGCGTCGGACAGTCGCGGAACGGCCTCGGCACCGGTCACGACGGCGCGCGCCGCGCAGTCACGGACCATGGCCGCCACCCGTGCTGCGGGAACGGCCCGGTCGGCGGGCACGTAGGCGGCCCCCAACCGCAGCACGGCCTGCATCGCGGCCACCAGCTCGGGGGACTTGTCCGCCCACAGCACCACGCGGTCGCCCCGGCCGACGCCCCGTGCGCGTAAGCCGCTGGCCAGGGCGTTGGCGCGGTCGTCCAGAGCCCGGTAGGTGAGCGAACCGGACGGGCCGACGACCGCCGGGCGATCGGGGGCTGTCGCCGCGGCGTCGACGACGAACCGGTGCAGCGTCACAGCCCGACCTCCCGGGCGATGATCTCCCGCTGGATCTCGCTGGTGCCGGAGAAGATCGTGGTGGGCACCGCGTCGCGGAGCTGCCGCTCGACATCGTTCGCGGACAGGTATCCGGCGCCGCCGAACACCTGCACCGCGTCGAGGCTGTTGGCCACGGCGGCCTCGGACACCGCCAGCTTCGCCAGGGAGATCGCCGCGAGGTGGTCGCGGTCGTTGTCGAGCAGCCAGCAGCCGCGGTAGAGGAGCAGGCGGCTGCTTTCGAGCCGCTGCTTCATCGCCGCGACGCGGTGCGACACCGCCTGGAACTCGCCGATGGGGCGACCGAACTGCCGGCGCCGGCGGGCGTGGTCGACGCACGCGGCCAACTGGTGTTCCATCACGCCCAGGTAGGCGGCGAGCAGGCACGCGCGTTCCCACGTCATCGAGTGCTGGAAGACGGCACCGCCCTGGCCCTCCTCGCCCAGCCGGTAGGCCGCCGGCACCCGGCAGTCCTGGAAGCTCACCCGCGCCGCGGGGCAGCTGCTCAGACCCATCTTCGCCATCGGCTCCCCGACATCGACCCCTGGCAGGTCGCGGCGGACCGCGAACGCGGTCACGCCGAGGAAACCCGCTCTTGGGTCGGTGACCGCGTACGTGACGATGACGTCGGCGGCGGGGGCGTTGCTGGCGAACGACTTCTCGCCGTTCAGGACGTACCCACCGTCGACCTGACGGGCGGTCACGGCCAGTCGGCCCACGTCGGAACCCGCGTCGTCCTCGGTCATCGCGTTCGCGGCGATCACCTCGCCGCTCGCCATGCCGGAGACCAACCTGTCGCGCACTCCCCCGGAGGCGAAGTCCCGAACGGGGACCGCGCAGGCCAGCAGATGAGCGCAGACCGCGAAGACCAGCCCCGTGTCGCGACAGCCGCGCCCGAACGCCTCGAGCGATAAGGCGGTGTCCAACGCGCCGAGCCCGCCGCCGCCGTGTTCCGAGGGCAGGCACAGACCGGTCAAGCCGAGTGACGCGGCGGTTTTCCACTGCTGACGCGTGAAGTGTCCATTCGATTCGGAAGGCGCGTCGTTGAGTTGGTCGCGGGTGGCGGACAGGATCTCGTCATACCGCCGCTGTTGAGCGGCAGTGAAGTCAAAGTCCACAATTCCCCCTTAAATTGCGGAATGCCTGCCGCGCGGCCGGAGCACCGGACGGGTCGGCAGACGACCCGTATTCCGGGCAGGTCGAAACCGGCTCCGGACCGTACTCGGCGTTGGATGTCGGCATCCCCCGTGAAACGGCGTTGACTTGGTCGTCGACGGGCGGGCGCACGACCCGTCGAATGACACCGTCGGCACCCGGTTGGTCTCATCCGGATTCAACGATGTCGCCGTTGATCTCTGCTGTCATCGGCAAACTTAAGACGCTTCCGTCTGGGCCGTCAAGGACCGTGCGCCCTGGATAACATCGTCCCATCCCGCTAGCATCGGCCCGTGATGGTGATGCGGGGGTGATGGTCTGCGGTTTCGTGGGTGTGTCCGCGGTGATCGACGCGGATCGATGAGCCCGGCGCGCCGATCGTGGTCGGCGAGGCACGCGGAACGACCTCGCCGCACCTGCGGCGGGGCCCGTGGTGGCCCTCTCGTCCATGGGAAGGGCCGGCCCCGGGCGCGCCCGGGGGGCGTTCAGATCGTGGTCGTGTCCGTCGCGGTGCGGCCCGGCCCACCGGATACGTGCGCGGGCGCCGTCATCGGAACGGGAGTCGCCGGGGCGGCGATCGCCTCCGGCCGCGAGGCGATCTCAGCTGCGCCGGGGCCGAACACCCGCATGGGCTCGGGGCTCTTGTCGCCTGCCCCGGCCACGCTCGTCAGTCGTCTTGGCCCCGGGTCCCGTCGCCGGCCGACGGCCGTTCCCGTCGTCCGGCGGTCGCCTTCTCCTGCTTCGAGGCCGTGGCCCCGTAGTTCGGGCACAGGGCCACCGCGTTGTCGGTGGCCTCGAGCAGCGTCTCCGCGGACGCGAGCACGTCGAGCAGTTCGGGACGGGTGAGCGAGTAGAACATCTGCCGCCCCTCGGGGCGCGCCGTGATCAGACCGCAGTCACGCAGACAAGCCAAGTGGGCCGACACGGAGGACTGCGCCATGTCCAACGCCGTGGTCAGATCCACGACCCGGGCCTCCCCGACAGCCAGCCGCTGCAGGATCACCAGGCGGGTCGGGTCGGACAGGCCTCGAAACAACGCCACTGCGGGCGCGAGCTGCTCCCGGAACCCGGGCGCGGCCCCACTCATTATCGGCATAGGTCAATGATAGCGACATCCATGCTCAGTCGGAACGAGATGCCCTGCGGCTCGGAGCATCACCGGTCGTGGGAGCGTGCCGGCGACGACGCGGCGCGGAACCGATCTCCCGCCACCACTCCGGTGCCCCGGCTCGTCATCCCGCGTCCCTGCGTGCCGCCCACGGGGTGTCCTCCCCCGGCGACGCGCTGATCCCGTAGTTCGGAGAGAGGGCCGTGACTTCCCCCGTGGTGGCGAGCAGTTGCTCCGCGCTGTTGAGGAGATCTATCAACTCCGGCCGAGCCAGGTGGTAGAACGAGGCGCGCCCCGCGGCGCGGGAGTCCACGAGCCCGCAACCGCGCAAGCACGACAGGTGTGCGGAGATCGTGGACTGGGCCAGGCCCAACGTTGCGACGAGATCGGTCACCCGCGCTTCCCCGCAGGTCAGACGTTGCAGGATCGCCAGCCGAGTGGTGTCTCCCAGCGAGCGGAACAGGGCCACCGCCGGAGCCAGGGTCTCGTCGTCCGGGCAATCCGCGTACAGCTCCGCATCGTCCGATGTCGTATAGGTGATGATAGCTCCTCATGTGCTGACATGTCACAGTCGTGAGATGGGTCACGTGCTCACGGGCAGGGGGGAGAAGGCGGCGCGAGCAACTCGGCCGGCAGGTCCAGCCGTCAGGGGCGGAGGGAGGCTCGATCGACCATCAGCTCTGCCCGGGTAGCCGCCGCGCACGCCGCGGCATGCCGACTCGCCGGGGGAATCTCGCCACGCCCCTCCAGCCGCCCGCGCCGATCCGGGGCGCGATGGCCTAGGTCCGGCTCACGCAGAGCAGGGCCAGTTC
>NZ_SMKI01000238.1 GCF_004348415.1 Streptomyces hainanensis | reverse complement strand
CGGCAGTGGCAGCCGCCTGGGGAGGGCGAGCGGGTGCTGGTGGCGGCGGAGGAGGTCGGCGTAGCGCTCACGGGCCAGGGTGAGGATGTCGAGCTGTTCGACACGAGTGGTCTTCAACAGCATGGCCAAGATGGTGGCCAGCGCCTTTCCTCGATAGGGCGGTTCGCGCGCGGCTTCGGCCACGATGGCGGTGAGGGCCGCGGCATCGACGTCCCGGCCGCGGGCCGTGCTGTGGCCGGCGTCGGCCAGGATTGCCTCTCCGTAGCCGCTGAGGAGGTCGATCAACGGTTCGCGGGTGTGGAGGAGGTCATCCTCGACCAGTGAGAGTGCCGTGAGCACGGCGGCATGCAGCGTGTTGATGTCGAGCTCAGGGCGGTTGGCGGCGAGTTCGTGCGAGGAACGGGCAACGTCGGTGGCGGGAGGCGTTTGTTCATCGTCCAAGCGGGCCGTCCTCGGGCGGGGAGGGCACGGCGGTTCGCCCTGATGGTCGGGTGGGTGCCGGCTGTTGCTTCGCTGTCTCGGCGATGGCGCGAGTGAGGTGGAGCCCCAGGGCGGAGGTGGTCATGCGGAGCTGGTTGCGCAGGGTGTCCATGTGAGCGGTCGCGGCCTCCAGCCCCATGGTGCGGAAGGCGAGGGTGTGGAGTTCGTCCTCCGTCAGGTGAGCGACGGATGGGCGATCTGCGGGAACGGCGTCGACGAGGCGTTGGAGGCGTGTGGCCAGGTCACGGTGCGCATCGTCCAGGTATCCGGCGATCAGGGCAGTCAGTACGGCCGCTCGGCGAGCTGGCGTGCCTTCCGGACATCCGGCGATGAGATCCTCGGGACCGACTCCGAAGAGCGAGATGAGGTGGCTCGTTCCTGCTGGAGGCGGCGCGGGTGACGTGGTCATGGAGTGCCTGTTCGTGATGGCGGCGCGGCGTGTCGAATATCGGTGCGCGTTGCATGCGTGCTGGTAGCGGAAGGTGGGGGCGCGGCGGGCCCAGGAACCGGAGTGGGACCGGCCGTCGTGATGCTGAGCCGACCGATCTTGACGCGAGGTTCGAGCGTCACGTCCTGTGCGGGCTCGGTACGGGTCACGACCTGCGTGAGATCGCTGCCAGCGAACGTCATCGCGGCCGCCTCCCGGCAAGTGGCCGTGGCATTGGTGCCGGAGTTGTGGGGAGGTGGGAGAAGAGATCGGCGGGTCGATACGGAGGGGTGGCGGTGGGGACGACGGATGCGGGAGCCCGGTGCCGCTGGAAGTCGTCCAGGGCCTCCACGACGTCGCTCAGTGATAGGGCTCGGGGTGTGAGGGAGAGGAGCTCCGCCTTGCCGATTCGATCTCCGGTGGGGGCGATCAGACCGCGGTGACGGAGCATGGCGATGCGGCTGTAGAACGAGCTTGTGGCCATGGGCCAGTCGAGATGCCAGCCGACATCGGTGGCGGTCTGGGGGCCGCGATCAGCGAGGGACTTGCATATGGCGAAGGTGGCGGGCAAGGGGAGGTGGCCGAGGCCTCGTTCGACTTGTTCGGCCCTCGCCACGGGGGCATTGATGCTGAGATGGGCTTGCCACCAGCTGGCGAGCGTCCGGTGGACTGGCTGCAGGCCGTTGGCGGCGTCGCCGAGGCCGTAGTGGACGGACCTGCCGCTGGGGGTTCGGGTGATGAGGCCCTGGCCCCGCAGGCGATTGATGACGCTTGAGGCGGCTGACGGTTGGAGGCCGGGGAGGGCGTTGCAGAGGTCGGTGAGACGCATAGGGCCGTTGTGCTCGAGCGTTTGGAGGACCCACATGCTCCAGCGGGGTTTGAGGGTGCTTGCCGCGAGCTCGGCTCGTTCGATCTGGACGGGGGCGAGAGATTGCCAGCGGTTGATGGACACGGGGTGGGCTCCGGGAACACGGTGAGAAAGAGAGGGACGGGCAGGTGCTGGTGCTGACGGTGGGGTGCGCGCCAGGTCTGCCGAGGGCGGATGGGTGGGCGTGGATGATCGGATGAACCACGCCGAGGTGGCGCTGATGGATGGCTAGTTCGTCGTCGACGCGTTGGGCTCCGCCGGCATGAACGGGCGCGGGCCCGGGACCAGTGCGGTCGTGCAGTGGAGCGAGGGCGATGCTTCGTTCGGCGATCGTCGGAAGCGTGCGCGCCTCCAGGCCGCGATCGAGTGCGGGGTCCGTTGGGCCCGGCGGCTGCTTCGCGAAACACCTGGGTGACGGTGTGACCGAAGCTCTGCTCGACGGCGTCGTCCACGTTGCTTCGCGGGTCCGGCGCGGTCGTGTCTGAGGAGGTGCTCACCGAATCCGCCGAGGGCTCTCGATTGCGCCGCCTGGTGCGGCCAGCGGAGAGTTCAGGCACTGAGGGGTGGGCTTCGCGGAGGCCGGCGTGGTGCCTGTGGTGAAGGTGCTGGTGGGGGCGAGGGCTTCCAGGATGATCATGGCGATGGACTCACGGGCGGCTTGGAGTTGGATGATGCGTTCCGCGAGGCCGGCCATCTCCGTAGCGCGCCGCGGCGTGAGTTCCTCGTCTGTGAGGTAAGGCAGCAGGGCTTCGTCGAATTGGTGGAGAAGGTCCTCGGCCTCGACGAGCTTTCCGTGCCAGGTGATGGCCCTCCGGAGGGCTGGTTCGGACAGCGAGCCCCTCGCGGCCAGTCGATAGAGGTCCTTTGTGGGCCGGCCGAAGCGTCGCTCGAGGCGTTGCTCGACCATGGCCAACAACGTGTCGTTCGCCATGGGGTCGTTCCGTCCGTGGCGTCGTCGGGGAGGGGCGTGTCTAGCGTCGAGGGCCGGATGGCGGCGTCGGAGGCGGAGAGGCCCCCCAGGGAGCAGCTACAGGTGGGGGTTTGGAAGGCTGGTAGGGGATGGGAGGTGGCAGGGGGAGCGCGGGATTGTCGAACCAGGACATCAACCAGGTGTTGGAGTCCTCGATGGTGGTGAAGGCGCCTTCGTGGACCCGGTAGGTGTCCGAGGCGGTGTCCACGGTCTCGAGGAAGATCCGGTACGGCTGGTGGGCGTTGTCGGGGTGCTGGTCGTAGGCCAGCACGCGGATCGACGTGCCGTCCTTGGGGCCGATCGGTTCGTGGAAGTAGCTGCCCAGTACCCGGTAGCGCGAGCCGGAGAGCCGCAGGCGCTCCTCCAGGGCTCGGGTGCTGGCGTCGGCTGGGCTGGGCGAGGATGAGGTACGCCTCAGCACGGTGTGGTTTGCGGGGCAGCCCCGCTCGATCAGCCAGCGTTGGGCGAAGGGCACGGTGGGTTCGTAGGAGTAGCCACAGCGGAAGAGGTCGTGGTGGGAATCCCGGCTGACGTGGATGGCGAGGTACCGCATGTCGCCTGGGTGACCGAAGCTGGCGGACGCGTCGTAGATGATCGAGTAGCTGTGCCGCTGGTCTGGGGTGTGGTGCTCGGCCAGGAGGTGGAAGGAGTCCCGCGCCAGCTCCAGCATGTGGAGGTTCTCAAGCATGATGGGCTCTGCGGGCTGGAGTCCGCCGATGCGGAAGCTGAAGATCTCCTGATCGGTCATCGCGGTATCTCGGTTCGTGGTGAGGGTAGCCAGTGACGGCTGGTCGTCGGTGCTGCGGAGCGGCCGGAGAGTTGCCGCGCGGCGCTGGAAGCCGGTGCGGTGCGGCCGAGGCGGTGGGCTGCCGAGTTGTAGACGGCGTGGCCATCGCGGGGGCCGACGGCGAGTAGGAAGATCTCGCCGGCGTGCGTCGCGTTTGCGGGCGCGGGACGTTCGGCGTAGACGATGCGCCACTCCGCCTTCGGATCGACGTACAGCTTTCGGTGGCCGGTGAGGTCCACCCCGGCTCGAACGCCGAGCCGCGCTCCCCGCTGTTCGCCGTGGACGAGGTCCTGCAACGCGAGGAGGGCCAGGTCCCGAATGCGAGCGGGGGCGGTGCGCAGGTCATCGAGGGCACGCGGATCTGCCGCGAAACCGAACACCGTCCTCACTCCGTGACACCGCCACTCCGCGGCGGCGAGCCGTCCTGGGGCAGGGGCGGAGGCAGGACGCGGTGGGCCGGGCGCTTGGGATGCGTCATGCAGGCGCCGAACGGACCGCTGGGGGAGCGGAGTTGGGTCATCGTGTGGTCGAGAAAGTCCCGGTGCCATACCGCGGGACCACTGGGGCCGGCATCCGGTGCGATGTGCTGTTTCCACGCCATCCACAGCCCGTGCAGCCGCGCGACGGCTTCCGGGTGCTCCGGCCACCAGGGGCACCAAGGGGCCTGGGTGGACACCTCACGCCCGTATGTCGGCAACAACACCTCGTTCACCCACGTCGTCAGACCGCCCAACTCCATGGAGTAGGCCCGGTCACGCCGGCCGACGATGTAGGAGCCGGAGCCCGAAGGTGGCGGTGTGAGTGCGAGCGGCTCGTCGGCCGCGAGTCGGTCGAAGAGTTCGTCATGTGCGGATGTCCGTGCGGTCAGGCGGGCGACCGTGGCGGCCAGCTCCTCCACCTCAGTGTCGGACAGTCGGATCGGCTCAGGCAGTTCGTTGTCGCTTCGGTCGGGCACTATCGTTTACTCCCTTCGCGCGGGCGCGGGGGTGAGCGGGAGCAACACAGGATCCTGATACAACCCGTTTTGGCGTGACCGGAGAAATCTGCTAGTAGCAGGCCTTGGAGCGCTCGCTGCACCGCAAAACGCGCGCTCGATACCGCGAATTGCGGACGAGTCAGTCAGAACCCGGTGCTGCCAGGTCCAGGTCGTCTCGTCCTGTGGAAGCTCGGAGGGCTTCATTGAGCCGCTGGCGCGCGATCTTGATATAGTGAGTGCTGAGTTCGACGCCGATGAAGTCCCGCCTTTCGAGAAGAGCGGCGACTCCGGTGGAACCGGAGCCAGCGCAGAAGTCGAGGACCGTGCCGGCCGGTGGGCACATCTGGACGAGTTGCCGCATGACTTCGACAGGCTTTTGGGTGATGTGCTTTCGGTCTTTCCTCGGCTGGGAGGCGGAGAACAGGCCAGGGAGATATATGGGGTTGCGGTCGGGGTCGACGGGCCCCTTGGTACCCCAGACCACGTATTCGCAATCCTGCTTGATCCGGCCCTTTTGCGGCCGAGAGGCCGGCTTGTGCCAGGTCGCGATTCCGCGCCAGGTCCAGCCGGCGGCCTGGAAGGCGTCTGTGGTGACGGGGAGTTGACGCCAGTCGGTGAAGATCAGCGCCGTGCCGGACGACTTCGTGATGCGGTAGGCCTGGGTGAGGTTCAACGTGAGCCAGTAGCCGTAGGAACGCTGGTCCTTGTTCTCGCCGTCGAAGTCGGCAAGGTCGTGCTGAGCGTCGGCGGAGGTGTACTTGGCCCGGGCGGTGCGGCCCGTTCGTTCCGCGGCTGTGCGCCCTCCGGAGTTGTAGGGCGGATCGGTGATAACACTGTCGGCCGCGTCATCCGGAAGCTCGGACAGAATGCTCAGCGCATCGCCATGATGCAGGGAATACGGCATCGGAAGCGGGATCTCCTTCTCCGCGGAACCAGGGTTCTCGTCGATTGAGGACCAGGGGAAATGGGCGTGGAACTCGCGAGGATAGCCGAACAATCCGGTCGCCCCATCTCGGGGGAGAGCCGCTCCTGGCCAGTTGGCGTGACCGGAAAACGCCCCTACAGTCGAGATGCTTCCTTCCTGAGAGGCGAGGTGCCGGAATGTCGAAGTACGGCAGATTAACAGCGCGGCTGGCTGCCGCATGAAGACTGTGCTTGTCGCCCGGGTGAACTCCCGGGCGACGAAGCGCTATCGCCGTCGCCCATTCCTGCAACGGTTACCCGTCACGGATTTCGCTGGACCTGAGGTCGTGTTTCCCCTGTGAAGAAGACACCAGTCGCCCTGGCGGTCGCGGTCGTCATCTCCCCCGTCCTGTTGGCGGGGTCGGCCGCGATGGCGTTCAACAGCTATGAAGCGGCCGGATGCGCCAGCGTCCCGGAGACGGATGCCGCGGCGGTCGCCGAGCAGGTCCGCGCAGTCCTGGACGGGAACGAGGAGGCCGCCGGCGGATCGGAGCCAGGCCTATCTGATCCGCAGGAGCAGGTGCCCAACGCCCTGGCGATCGTGACCGTGGGCGTCGAGCTGGGAATCCCGGCGCGCGGCCACATCATCGCGTTGGCCACGGCGATGCAGGAGTCCACCCTGCGAAACATCGACTACGGCGACCGGGACAGCCTCGGCCTCTTCCAGCAGCGCCCGTCGCAGGGCTGGGGAAGCCCGGAGGAGATTCTCGACCCGGTCTACTCCGCCACCCGGTTCTACGAGGCGCTTCTCGAAGTATCGGGCTGGGAGGAGTTGCCGCTGACGGTGGCGGCGCAGACCGTGCAGCGCTCGGCTTTCCCGGACGCCTACGCCCGGTGGGAGCCGCTGGCCACCGCGCTGCGCGATGCTCTCGCAGACGTGGCCGGGGCCGACGCCCCGACTGCCGGTAACACCGATTCCGCGTGTTCGAGCGACGAGATCGCCGCTGGCCAACCGATACCCCCAGGCCTCATACCGGCCGGGTATGAGGTGCCCGAGGATGCGCCGGCCCAGGTGCGCGTCGCGATCCGATGGGCAATGCGCCAGCTGGGCACCCCCTACCAGTGGGGCGGGGACTGCACTGACCCCCACGGCTCGAACCCGCGGTGGCGGTGTGACTGTTCCTCGTTGGTGCAGCAGTCCTACGCCGCCGCCGACGTCGCGCTGTCGCGCACGACGTTCACGCAGTTCCGCGAAGGAACCGCCGTGGACATCGGCGCCGTGCGACCGGGGGATCTGATCTTCACCGGACGCGACCCGCAGCGCCCAGACCACGTCGGCCTGGCGATCGGCTCGGGGCTCGTCCTCCACGCGCCCGGCACGGACGACGTGGTGCGCATCGCCTACGTCGACGATTGGGCATCCCAGATCACTCACGTGCGACGCGTCGTTACCTGACGTCGCTGAGTTTCCTCTCCGCTCGCCCGGCTGACCCCTTCGCCCGGCGCTAGCGGCTCCCTTCCCCTTCTTCGTTCTCGCGGGTCACATTCCCCGCCGCAAGGAGTTTCGGCATGCGCACAACCCGCCGCCTCGATGATTTGGCATATGACCCCGGCATATCCCCGGAAGAGGGGGGGCTGCCGGGCCTGGATGTTCTGCGGGACACGATGAGCTCGATCAACTTGTTCGGAATCGTCGCGATCGTCGGTGCCTTGTCGGTGGCCGGCGTCGTGTGGGCCTACGGGCACTTCTCCGCCAGCCATGGCGCGGAGGCGAAGGGCAAGCAGGGCGTGCTGGTGGCCGCCGGGTGCGCGTTGCTGCTGGGGGCCGCCAACGGCATCGTCGCGTTCTTCTCCAACGTCGGATCGCAGGTGGCCTGACCATGCGAACCAGCTTCTCCATCGGCGATACCATGCGAGGCCTGTCCTGGCGGCAGCGCACGGTCATCGGTTTGCTCGTCTTCGTGCTGCTGGTGGCCGGGGCGTGGGCCGTGTCCACCTCGACCCGCACGGGCAGCGGCGCTGAGTCGGCGTCCGCCGCGCCCGATGACGGCAGCAGGTGGCTGGGTGGCGCGTCAGCGCGCCCGACGCCGCGGGACCTTCCGTCCGACCCAGCGGAAGAGGACGCAGACCCGGGGGAGGAGTGGATCCCTCGGACTCCGCCGACCACCGGTGACGCGGTGGTCTACGCGGAGGCAGCCGCGGAAGCGCTGTGGTCCTACGACACTCGGCGTGCGACGCACGGTGAGCGGACCGCGGAGCTGCGGGCCTGGATGACCGGGGAGGAGCCGTACGCCGACTGGGAGTCGGTGGCGGCGCAGATCCCCACGCCCGAGGTGTGGCTGCAGCTGGGGGACAACGAGCAGTACGCCACCGCCCAGAGCGAGTCGGGCCACGTCCCGGCGTCCTTCGAGGAGCAGCTGCGTGCGCGCCCGGATCTGATCACCGAAGCCTACGTGTACGTGGTCACCGTCACGGGCCAGCAGAGCATCCACTGGCGCGACGGCGGCCGAGGCGCTGAAGAACGCACGGTGACCCTCGCCGTCCAGTGCCGCCCTGGCGAGGCGTGCGCCTTGGCCGGCCGGCTGCCGACCGTGGCCTTCTGAAACCGCGATGCCTGGAATGAGCGAAGAAGAAGGGCGGCCGGCATGAGCGTCTGTGACATTCCTCTGGTGGACCGGGTGTGCGATTCGGTCACCGACATGGCCACCGGCACCGCGCAGGCGATGACCGAGGGCATCGGCGCGTGGATCGCCACTTCCATGGGAGACATGGCTGTCTCGGCCGCCGACCTCGCCGCCTCCGCGGTCGACGCCACCACCGCCGTGGACCTGGAAGCGCGGTGGTTCCGCGACAACTACGAACTCCTGCTGCCCATCGGGCTGATCACCACAGTCGGCGCCTTCTGCCTGCACCTGGTCTACGCCGCCTGGCGCCAGGACGGCACGGCGATGCGCCGGGCCCTCACCGGCACGATCAGCGGCATCCTGTTCGCGTTCGTCGTGATCCCGCTGACCATGCTGGGGCTCGGAATCGTCGACGCGCTCTCGGCCGGGTTGTTCGAAGCCGCCGGCACCTCCCTATCCGACGCGGTACGGCGCGTCGTCGACGTCGCCCTGCTCGGCCCGATGTTCGACCTCGGCTGGGCGTTGGCGACGCTGATGGCGATCGGCCTGGCCGTTGGGGCGTTCGCGTTCTGGGGCGTGATGATCCTGCGAAAGGTCGGGATCCTCATCCTCGTCACGCTCGCGGTCTTCGCCGGGGCGGGCGGCGGTTGGGACACCGCGCGCCGCTGGCGCCGGGGATGGATCGAGATCACCGCGACCCTGGTCATCAGCAAGCTGCTCATGACCGTGATCTTCCTGCTCGGTGTTTCCGCGATGGGGGAGAGCGATCCGCAGGGCGACGGACTCGCCGCCCTATCCGACGCTCTCGCCGGCATGGTGGTCATGGCGCTGGTGCTCGTCAGTCCGTTCGCCACCTATCGCTTCGTCCGCTGGGCCAGCGACGGCGGGGGCGAGGACCTCCACCGCAGTGGCACCGCAGGCGTCTCGGCGACCACCCGCTCCGCCCAGCAGGCCGCGGGCGTCGTCGCCCGGGCCAAGACCGGCGGCGTCGCACCACAGGGCACCGGAGGTATGGCGCCACAAGGCCCGGCCGGTTGGTCCGGCTCGCCGGCCGGTGGCATCGTCCCGGCCAACACGACCGGCAGGACCACGGGACGTCATGCCGCCAACGGGCAAGGGGCCGGTTCGCCCGTCGTCAACCCCACAGCCGGTCCGTCCGGCCGGTCCGGCGGGCAGCGCTCGGCATCCACGGGCGGTGGAGCGGTGCCACTGAACAAGCCGCAGACCCAGTTGAAGGCTGCGAACAAGCCTGTTCCGCCACCGCCGCCGACCGGTCCCCGCCCCGAGGGCGACGACGCCTGACCCGCACGCCCTGGCTCCTCACTCCCCTGTACGTCCTCAGAGAGGTTCGCTCAACCATGACGTCCGACAGTTCCGGGGCCGGCGCGCCGCCGGTCGTGAAGTTCCCGCACCGCTCGCGCCGCGGAATCCTGCTGGGCATGAGTGCGATGCAACTGGTGACCGTCGGCCTCGGACTCGTGTTGGCGATGGGCGCGCTCACCAGCGGCGGCCTCGTTCTCGCATTCCAACTCGCGCCGGCCTGGGGTCTGTTGGCTTGCCTGATATGGGGCCGGAGGGGCGGGATTCCGCTGGCCGACTGGCTGCCGGTGCTGGCCCGCTACGGGCTACGGCGTATCCAGGGCCAGCTCGTGTGGTTGGCCAGGCCCGCCACGCGCCCGACCCCAGCCGGACTGCTCCACCTGCCTGGCGCCACCGGCTCGTTGCGCGTGATCACCGCGCCGTCCGGGTATTACGCCGCCGTCCACGACCCCCACGCCCGCACCCTCACCGTGGTGGTGCGGGTGGCGTCCAGGGCTTTCGCTCTCCTGGACCCGGCCACGCAGAACGCGCACGTCCACGGCTGGGGCCGGGCGTTGGCGGCGCTGGGCCGCACCGGCCACATCCGAAGCGTCCAGGTGCTCGAGCGCACCGTGCCTGACTCCGGCGACGCCCTGGTACGGCACTTCACCGAGCACGGCCGGCCCCAGGCCGGTGTCGCCGCCGACGTCTACCGCGACCTGGTGGAGGCCGCCGGGCCCGCCGCCGCCCCACACGAGTCCTACGTCGCGCTCGCATTCGACCTCAAAGCCGCCCGCCGGCTGATCAACCAGGCCGGCGGCGGCCTGAGCGGAGCGTTCATGGTGCTCGGCCAGCTGGTGGCCTCCTTCAACCAGGCCGCCCGAGAGGCCGGCATCTACGCCCTGGGCTGGCTGGACGCGCAGGAGATCGCCGCCGTCATCCGCACCGCCTACGACCCCAAGGCGCTACCCGCCCTCCAACGGTGGGCTCCCACCATCACCGCGCGAGCCGCCCCCGCCGCCGCCGGCCCGGTGGTACAAATCGAGGAACCTCGCCTCATCCGCACCGACACCGCGGTGCACTGCACCTACTGGATCGAGAACTGGCCCCGCACCGAGACCTCGCCCGGCTTCCTCCACCAGGTCATGTTCACCTCTGGTGTACGGCGAAGCGTCAGCCTCACCTACCGGCCCGCCTCGATCGACGCCGCGCTGCGTGACGTCCAGCGCCGCAAGGCCGGCATCGTCGCCGAGGCAGCCGAGCGGCAGCGCCGCGGGCGAGTGGACTCCGAGGCCCACTCCATGGAGTACGCCGACGTCCAAGAGCGGGAACGGCAGCTGATCGCCGGCCACGCCGATGTCGCGTTCACCGGCCTGGTGACCGTCTCGGCTGACACCACCGAGACCCTGCACGCCGCCTGCGCTCAGATCGAGACGGCCGCCGTCTCCGCCCAGATCGATCTGCGGCGTCTGACCTACCGGCAGGCCGAGGCGTTCACCGCGGCGGCCCTCCCACTGGCCCTCGCGGCGTGACTCCCTCTCCCCTCCCGTGCTGGAAGGCGCCGATTCCCATGCCCGTATCCTCATCCGAACCGGTGGCCTACCTGCGCGCTGCGACGGCTGGCATCCGCCACCACATCCGCCAAGCCGCGGCGCTCATCGGGCCCGCCGGACGCCACGAACTCGACACCCTGCACGCCCACCTGGCCGTCCTGCACCGACTCTTCGACGAACTCGTCGCCCGCAGCGTCGCGGAGGCGCCCGCCGAGGGCGCGCATCTGCAGGCGGCCCGCATCCGTGTCTGGCAGGCGGCCGCCCTCACTCACGACGCCTTCCACGCCGCGCCCCCCGCCACCCCTGGCCAGCTACCCATCGCGGGGCACTGTCAGGACCTCGGATGCGAAGCCCCCGCCGGCACACTGTTGACGATCTGCCAGCGCCACCTCGCCAGCGGCGCGACGGTGCGGCTCCGCACCACGCCCGCTGATCTGCGCAGCCCCGTCCACGGCCACGTCTCCTACCCCCGGGACCGCGAGGAGACGCCGTGAACGGGAGCCGCAACACCAGCGCCACCGGCCTCTACCTGCCCCGGGATGTCTCACGCCGTGACCGCGCCGCCGCCCGGCGCCAGCTTCGCGAGGCCCACCGGCAAGCCCACGCCCACACGGCGCCCACCCGCTCGCTACGCGTGGCCGCCGATCCCGAGCTCGCCCCCGTCTATCCGGCGGGTGGCCGGCCTGGGCCGGCCTCCGCCCGCGGCCGCCATCTTCATCTCCCCGCGCACCGCATCACCACCCAGCTCGCCGCAGGCGCCTACCCCTTCCTCGCCGAAGGCGGACTCGGCGCCGACGGCATCTACATCGGCCGCGATGTCCACGCCGAAGCCTCCTTCTGCTTCGACCCTTTCCGCCTCTACGGGACCCTGGACGGCTTCACCAACCCCAACGTGCTGCTCGCCGGCGTGATCGGCACCGGCAAGTCGGCTCTCGCGAAGTCGATCGCTCTCCGCGGCATCGCCTTCGGGTACCGCGTCTACGTCCCCTGCGACCCCAAGGGCGAATGGACCCCCCTCGCCCGAGCCCTCGGCGGCGCCACCATCGCGCTCGGCCCCGGCCTCCCCGGA
>NZ_SMKI01000237.1 GCF_004348415.1 Streptomyces hainanensis | reverse complement strand
GCTCCGGGTCGGGTGGGCCGGCGGCCGCGGGGTGGAGGACACCGGCCAGCGCCTCGACGCCGTCGACCAGGCGGGGACCAGGGCGGGCGAAGGACGCGTTGGCGTCCACCGCCCACAACGGCACCCCGGGTGGCAGGCGGTCGGCCACCTGCCCGGCCAACCGGGCGGACTCGTCGAGACCGAAGCCGCACGGCGCGCAGACCACGACGGCCGCCCCGGCGTCGGCGACCGCCTCCCAGTCGGTGCGGTAGGAGCGCGCCCCCGACGTGCCGAGGACGCACCGGCCGCCCGCCGCCTCGACCATGTCCGGGACCCAGTGGCCGGGCGCGAACGGCGGGTCGGTCCACTCCAGCACCAGCGCCGGCACCGGCTCCTCGGCCGCCACCCGTGCCCGCACGGCCGCCAGCCGGTCCGACAACCGCCCGACCAGGCGCTCGGCCCGCTCCCGGGTGCCGGTGGCGGCGCCGATCACGAGGATCGAGTCGAGCACCTCGGGGAGCGTGTGCGGGTCGACGGTGAGCACCTCGGCGGAGCAGGCGAGGTGGTCCAGCGCGTCCCGGACCGTCGAGACGTCCACCGCGCAGACCGCGCACAGGTCCTGAGTGACCACCAGATCGGCCGCGAGACCGGCCAGCGCGCCCCGGTCCAGGTGGTACAGATCCTCGCCGGCGGCCATCCGCTCGCTGACCAGCCGGTCGATCCCGGCCGGCGACAGGTCGTCGGGGAGCGTGCTGGTGGACACGATGCGCCGGGCGCGGGCCTCCGGCGGATGGTCGCACTCGAACGTGACGCCCACCACGTCGTCGCCCGCGCCGATCGCGAACAGGATCTCGGTCGCCGACGGGAGGAGGGAGACGATGCGCACCCCCCTACGGTAGGCCCTGACCGGCCGCACCGAGCGCGGCCGTCGTCGGCACGCGTTCCAGCACGCCGCCCGCGAACACGTCGTAGAGCGGCAGCGTCTCCAGGTGGACGTAGCCGATGTGGCAGTCGCAGACCGCCAGCGGGCAGGGCCGTGGCGCCAGGGCCGCGCGGTAGGAACCGTCGTAGAGGTTGCCCAACTCGGCACGGACGAAGTGGCAGCGGCGCACCGTGCCGTCGCCGTCGACCGAGACCACCGTCGAACCCGTGCGGCACGGCCGGCCCGCCGAGCGGTGCGGATCGCGGCTGAACGGGAACAACGGGTCCAACGCGGTCCAGTCCGCCGCCTGTTCGTCGGAGTAGCGGTGGCCCTCCGCCGCGTTCACCCACAGGTAGACGTGCTCGGGCAGCTCGGCGCGGAGCCTGCGGGCCGACGCCAGGTGCTCGGGCAGGCCGACCACGCCGACGCTGAAGCGGACGCCGAGCTCGGCGAGCCGGTGGGTCTTGCCGAGGAACCGCTCGTACGGCGTCTGCCCCGGGTGGAAGGTGCACCACAGCGCCAGCGTGTCCGGGTCGGCCTCCGCCAGCCACTCGGTGCGGCAGCTGAGGTTGGTCTGGATCGCCACCCGGTCGATACCCGGCTCGTGCGAGAGCTCCACCAGCGCCCGCCGGTACCAGGAGCGCGTCAGACCCTCGCCCCAGGGGGTGAAGAGCAGCGAGAGCCGTTCCTCTGGACGGGCCCGCGCCCAGCTGGTGAACCGGTCGAGCGCCGCCCGGTCGGCGCGGAGTTGGGCCACCGAGTCCCGCCGCTTGGCGAACGGGCAGTAGGGGCAGTCGTAGTCGCAGGAGGCGAGCGGACCCCGGTACAGGACGGTCAGATGCATGGCGGCCGCCGTCACCTCGGGTCGTAGGCGGCCATGGCCGCCCGCACGGCGGGGGAGAAGAACCCGGGCCCCACGGCGTCCGAGTGGGCCAGCCCCTCAGGTGAGAGCCGCAGCCACTCGGGCCCGGCGTCCGCCAGCCAGCCCCGGTCGGCCAGCGTCGCCAGCTCGGCGGGGAAGTCCTCGTGCGGGGCGGACCCGAACCGCAGCCGGTAGTCGGCCACCGCGAGCCCCCGCGCCTGGAGCAGCGACTGCAGCAGATGGCGGCGCCTGGCCTCGTCCCGGTCGACCGCCCGGCCGTGGACCGCCCCGCCGAAGTCCTCCATGGCGGTGTACGCGTCGATGATGCCGCGGATCTCCCGCATGCCCACCGCGTAGTCGAAGGAGTAGTGCAGCGACGACGTGTACGAGCGGGCGCCACAGCCGAGCCCGATCATCCCGTCGGTCTGGCAGGCGTAGTCGTCAGGACCCTGCTCGGGCGCGTCGGCCCGGCGGAACATGCGCATCGACGCCTGCGTGTAGCCGTTCGCCAGCAGGTGGTCGCGGCCCTCCCGGTAGCGGCTCAGCCGGGCCTCGTCCCAGGCGCGGTCGGCGACCGCCGGGTCTGCGTGCCGGCCGAGGCCCGTCAGCGGACGGACGTAGAGCGGGTAGAGGTAGATCTCCTCGGGCCGCCAGGCGAGCGCCGCGTCCAACGATGACCGCCAACTCGCCGCCGTCTGCCCGTCGATGCCGTAGATCAGGTCGATGTTGAGAACCGGGATCCGGGCCTCCCTGACCCGGGCGAGCGCCGCCTCCACGTCGGCTCGGCGCTGCGGGCGCACCGCCGAGCGTGCCTCCGCCTCGACGAAGCTCTGCACCCCCAGGCTCAGCCGCGTGGCACCCCGCTCGGCCAGCACGGCCAGCCGGTCGGCCGTCGCCGTGGCGGGGGACGCCTCGACCGACAGCGGGATCGCCCGGAGGTCGACACCCATCCGCCGCTCCGCGATGTCGCACAGCCGGGCCAACTCGGCGGCCTCCAGGAACGTCGGAGTGCCGCCCCCGAAGGCCGCGTTGGCGAACCGGGCCGGCGGATCGTCGCCCAACGCCTCGCGGACCGCGGTCGCCTGCCGGTCCAGCGCGTCGAGATAGCGGCCGGTCAGCCCCTCGGGCGCGCCGACCCGGGTGAACAGGTTGCAGAAGCCGCAGCGCACCTCGCAGAACGGGATGTGGGCGTAGAACGACAGGGCCTGCCGGGACTCGCCGGCCCACACGTCGGCCAGCCGGGGCCGGTGCGTCAGCTCCCGGTAGGCGGTCTTGTGCGGATAGGCGTAGACGTAGTGCTGGTAGGGGCGGGGCGGGCGCGCCACGGGGGGCGCGGCGGTGACGGTCATGCGGACGGCTCCAGGAAGAAGTGGCGGTAGGGGACGGTCCACACGGCCTCGTGGCCGAGGCGGTGCCCGGTGTACCCGTCGTCCCCGTAGGCGGTGCCGTGGTCGGAGCAGACGATGGCGAAGCAGCGGCGACGGGAGCTCATCGCGGCGAACAGCCGCCCCACGTGCCGGTCGACGTACTCCAGCGCCGCCGCGTGCGAGGCCAGGCCGTCCCCGGCCTCCCGGGTGGCGCCCGGCAGGTGGAACCAGTTGGGCTGGTGCAGCGCGGAGACGTTGAGGAAGAGGAACAGCCGCCGCTCGGCGGGAAGTTCGGCGACGATCCGCTCGACGCGGGCCACCTGGGCCTCGAAGGAGGTCGGGGAGGCGACGGAGAACTCCGGCTCCCAGTGGCTCTCCCGGAACAGGCCGGGCAGCACGCTGCCGAGCGCGCCCTGCTTGTTGAAGAAGCCGACGCCGCCGACACACACCGTGTGGTAGCCGCGCTCGGCGAGGCCGGAGACCAGGTCGGGCGTGTCGAACACGTAGGTGTGCCCCTCGGTGGTCTCGCTGCCGGCGAACCGGCCGGCGAAGAGCCGGGGATGCCGGCCGGGCCGCGCAGGGGTGGGCAGGAAGCCGGCGAACATGGCCTGGTGTGAGGCGAAGGTGAAGTTGCCCGGCGCGTGCCGCTTCTCCCACGTTCCGCCCGGCAGCCGGGCCGTCAGGTGGGGCAGCCGGCCGGCGGCGGCCGCCGCGACGGCCACGTCGTAGCGCAGGGTGTCGAGGGTGAGCAGCAGCAGGTCGTCGCGGCCCACCACCTCGTTCATGTCCGGGATCACGTCGGGTTCCTCGGCTGGAGGCGGTGCGGGGAGCGGGGCATGGCCGGCGCCCCGAAGGGCGCGGCGCCCCGCACGGCGGCGAGCTGCGTCGCGTAGGTGTCCAGGGCCTCGGCCCCGCTGCCCCGCAGCCCGGTCAGGCCGGGCAGCAGGTCGCCGAAGGCGTTGACCTCGCCGACGGCGAAGCGGCGCCAGCCGATCGCCGGGAGCAGGTCGACGCCGACGCACAGGGTGCCGGGGAAGCAGGCGGCGGCCCGCTCGCAGACGTCGAGCGCCTCGGCCCAGCGGTCGCCGGCCGCGGCCACCACCGCCGCCAGGTCCCCGCGGGCCCCGCCCAGGTGAAGGTTGGTCATCGGGTGGCGGCTGGTGCGCACCACGGCGTGCGTGGCCCGGCCCGCCACCACCAGGACCCGCAGGTCGGCCGAGCGGCCGGCGACCGCGGCCTTGGGCAGCCAGCGCTCGACGTGCAGGCCGTCGGGGGCGAGCGTGTCGACGATGCCGGCGATCTCACGCTCGTCGGTGAGGCGGCGTACCCGCAGCGAGTTGTGGAGCCGGCCGCCCGCCGCCACCTCCACGGACGTGGTGGCGGCGATCCGGTGGGCGGCGGTCTCGACGGCCAGGATCCCCGAGCCCGAGGAGCCGTGGGCCGGCTTGACGAACACCCGTGGCATGGCGTGCTCCCGCAGCGCGGCCCGCACGTCGGCCCAGCCGCGCACCGGGAGCGCCCCGCCCGAGGTGGGCGACGGCGGCACCGGAACGCCCGCGGCGGCCAGCCGCGCGTGGCACAGCCGCTTGTCGAACAGGACGGCCAACTCGGCGGGATCGTCGAGCCGCACCCCGCCCCGCAGCGAACCGGCGGCCGCCAGGAAGCGGGCGTACCAGGTGGCCGAGCCCTCCACCCGCGTCGGATCGTCGACGCCCCGCAGCAGACGGTCCACCTCGCCGTTCTCGCCCGGCGAGTCGAGCCGGACGATCTCGTCGGCCGCGAAGTCGTGGCCGCCGTCCCGCAGCACGTCCCGCCACTCCACGACCCGGGGCGTCCCGACGCCGGCGGCGCGGGCCGCCGTGGCGAACAGCCCCACCCGCCGGTTCTCCCCGTTGCCGACCACCGCCCAGGAGCGCCGGCTCACCGGCACGCGCTACTCACCCACCGCGACGAAGCGCGCGGCGTTGTTCGGGTCCACGTCGTCGAGGTCGAGGTCGAGGCGTACGCCCGCCGGCTCCAGGCTCTCCCGGAGGCGGCCGCACATCGCCTCGCTGAGGTAGTTGTGGTGCATGTCCAGCACCTGGAGGTGGGTGAGCGGCTGGCCGGTGAGCAGCGCGGTCGCCCCGTCGTCGGTGAGTACCCCCATCGACACGTCGAGAACATCGAGGCGGGCCACCACCGGCGCCGAGGCGAGCCCGGCGCAGATCTCGTCCTGTATCTCGCTGTTGCGCAGCGCCAGGTGCCTCAGGGCGGGCAGCCGGGTGCCCGCCAGGATCGGTGCCAGGTCGGCCATCTCCGTGTCCCCGCCGTACTCCGAGGTGCCAAGCCACAGATCCAGGTGTTCGAGGGCGGGCAGGTCGCTGGCGGCCACGCCCCGCACCACCGTGGCCGGCATCCCGCCCGTCTCGATCGTCAGCCTCCGCAGCCGTGCGTGCCGCACCGCGGGGAACTCGAGATCACTGCCGCCGCGCACGGCGAACTCCTCCAACTCGGGGAAGGTGTTGAGCAGCGGGGTCACGGTTCCCTGGGGAATGTAGGCGATATCCGACTCCTCCCGCACGATGTCCCCGAAGAACAGCCCGCGCAGCGCCGGCAGCCGGTCGCGTGCCGCCACCAGCGCCGCGAGGACGTCACTCGGGCCGATGTCCCACAGGTCGTTCCAGGCACCCACGATCAGCGCGCGCACCCTGGTGGTGTCGACGGCGGCCAGGAACCGGGCGAAGGCCTCCTCCCACTCCTCCTCGCTCGCGTAGCACTCGACCATGACGCGCCAGGCCACCGATTCGGGAGCCGGCAGCTGGGCCGCGTCCTCCGGGCCCCGCACGGAGTCGGGGAAGTCGAAGGCCGGCAGGCCGTGGAACTCTTCCAGGTGGTTTCCGATGCTCACGCGGCGCCCGCTCTCTCGTCGACTTGATTGCCCGTCACGGGAGTTGTACCAAGCCCCACTGACAACCGGGACACCCACCCTGTTCGGTGACCGACTGTCAGTGCCCGCCCCTACGGTTCCTGTCGTGGGGCGCACCGGGCGGCCTACGGGAGGGAGAACCATGTACCGGCAGGGAGACGTGCTGATCGCGCCGTTGGCCGAGGACGCCGTGCCCGCGACGGCCCGTGACGCGTCGTCGGAGCCGAGGGACGGGCGCGGCCGGCTGGTGCTCGCGCTGGGCGAGGTCACCGGGCACGCGCACGCCGTGGTCGGCCCCGGTCGGCTGATCCGCGAGGCCGGCGCGTTCGGGCCGATGCTGCTGCACGTGCCGGACGGCGCCCGGGTCGTCCACGAGGAGCACGCCGCGATCTCCCTGCCCAAGGGCTGGTACCGGGTCGTCAGGCAGCGCGAGTACGTGCCGGGTTCGGTGCGGATCGTCGCCGACTGAGGCGCCGGCACGACCGCCGGCACCACCGGCACCCAGTGGGACACACCGAACGATCGAGGAGAGACGACATGACGGAGCGGACGAGTTGGCGGGCGGCCGCGACGGCCACCGGCCCGGGCGACCGGGAGGCGGCGGAGGCGGGCGTCCGCCTCGCCTACCGGCGGGCGGGGCTGGCGGAGCCGGCGCGGATCGTGTGGGTCGAGTCGCCGCGTGCGGCGATCCGGCTGCTGTCCGAGGCGCCCGGAGCGGCCGGGCCGAGCGTGCGCGGCGCGATCCGCGACCGCCCGCTGGCCGCCGAACGCGACCGGTCGCACACGCGGTTGGGGCCCACGGGCTGGGCCGAGCACTGGCGCGCGACCGGCGCGGACCTGTGGGAGACGACCGCCCCGCTCGTCGAGCGGATCCGGGCCCGGATCGTCGAGGAGGCGGCCGGGGGCCGCGCCGACGAGCCCCGGGTGCGGCTGCTCCTGCTGGACGCCGTGCTCGGGCAGCACGAGGCCGCCTGGTTGAGCGCCCTGGACACCGGCCCCGAGTCCGCGCTCCGCGGGTTGGCGGAGGTGGCGCGCACCTCGGGTTGGTGGTGGCCCTACGCGGAGGTGGCGGTGGTCAGCGAGCGGCCGACCGAGCTGCACCGGGACGAGGCCGGCCGGCTGGACCGCGGTGACGGTCCGGCGCTCGCCTACCCGGACGGGTTCGCCCTGTACGGCTGGCGGGGACTGCCGGTCCCCGCCGAGTTCCTCGACCGGCTCGGCACGTTGACGCCGGCCGTCATCCGGGAGGAGGGGAACGCCGAGTTGCGGCGCGTGATGCTGGAGCACTACGGCTACGACCGCTATCTACGGGAGTCGGACGCCAGGCCGGTGCACCGCGACGAGGTGGGCGTGCTCTGGCGGATCCCACTGGTCGGGGACGAGGACGTGGTGATGGTCGAGGTCGTCAACTCCACCCCGGAACCCGACGGCACGAGCCGCACGTACTGGCTCCGGGTGCCTCCCACGACGAGCACGGCGCGCGCGGGGGTGGCGTGGACGTTCGGGCTGAGCGAGGAGGCGTACGCCCCGTTGAGGCAGACCTGAGAGTTTCACAGTGAACGCTGCGCACCGGAGTTCCGAGTGATTCAACGCCCGTAGATTTGTGAATTACTATCCCATGGTCATACCTTTTAGTTCTTCTTGACATGTTCAGATATGCCATTCCTAATGGAGGAGGAATTCGACTCTTCGGAAAGAAGAAGACACGCGATGAACACCGACGCGGAAATCGCCGAAACCGGCGAGGAAACGCCCGCCAACTTCTTCAACCTGACCACCTCACTGCTCGACGCACAGGCCATGGCGACCGGCCTCGAACTCGGCCTGTTCACCCTGCTGCACGCCGGGCCGGCCGACAGCGAGACCATCCGCACCGAACTCGGCCTCCAGGAACGCGGTCTGCGGGACTGGCTGAACCTGCTCGTGATCAACGGGCTGCTGGAGCGGACGGGCGAGCGGTACCGCAACAGCCCGGCGGCCGACCGCTACCTGGTCCGCGACACCGCCACGTACACGGGGGACCTGCTGCAACGTCGGCTGTTCCCGGCCCTGTTCGGATTCACCACGTCGCTCCGCACCGGCGCCCCGCACGACGGGTCGCACTTCATGGAGGCGGTCGCGGGCCTCGACGTGACCCGGCAGTTCGCCAGCCAGATGGACCACATGACGGAACCGCTCGCCCCGCACCTCGTCGCGGCCTTCGGCGACTGGGGGCGCTACCGGTCCGTGCTCGACCTGGCCGGCTGCCGGGGGAACATGGTCTCCCACCTCGTCGCGGCCCATCCGAACCTGACGGGCCACGTCCTCGACCTGCCGATCATGGCCCGCCTCTTCGAGGAGAAGGCGGCCGAGCGCGGGGTGAGCGACCGGATGACCTTCCACCCCGGGGACTTCTTCACCGAGCCGTTCCCGCCGGCCGACGTCGTCATGATCGGCCACGCGGTGATCGACTGGTCGCGTGAGCAGCGGGAGTTCCTCATCAGGAAGGCGTTCGACAGCGTCAACCCCGGTGGGGCGCTGCTGATCTACGACCGTTTGGTCAGCGGCCTGGCTGACCCGGCGGAGAGCGTGAACCTGAAGATCAGCCTCACCATGCTCGTGCTCACCAGGGGCGGAACCTCGTGCAGCTACGAGGAACTGCGCGACCACGCGACGGCCGCGGGCTTCTCGTCCGTGACGAGCCGCCCGCTCGGCCCGTTCGACACCCTGGTCGTCTGCCGCAAGGCTCCCGCGGCCTGACCCCTCGGGGTGGCGGCGGGCAGCGGTGCGGGCCGGCCCCGCGGGGGGCCGGCCCGCACGGTGTCCAGGTCAGACCAGGTCGAACCGGTCGAGGTTCATCACCTTGTCCCAGGCCGCGACGAAGTCGCGCACGAACTTCTCCTTCGCGTCATCGCTCGCGTAGACCTCGGCGAGCGCGCGCAGCTCGGAGTTCGACCCGAAGAGGAGGTCGATCCGGCTGCCGGTCCACCGGACCTCGTCGGTGGCCTCGTCCCGCGCCTCGAACGTGTTCGCGTCCTCGGCGGTGGGCCGCCACGTCGTGCCCAGGTCGAGCAGGTTGACGAAGAAGTCGTTGGTCAGCACACCGGGGGTGGCGGTGAGGACACCGACCGAGGACTGCTGGTGGTTGGCGCCCAGCACCCGGAGACCGCCCACCAGGACCGTCAGCTCGGGAGCGCTCAGCGTCAACAGGTTCGCCCGGTCGACGAGCAGGAACTCGGCCGGCAGGCGGTTGCCCTTGCCCAGGTAGTTGCGGAACCCGTCGGCGGTCGGCTCCAGCGCGGCGAACGACTCCGCGTCGGTCTCCTCCTGCGACGCGTCCGCGCGGCCCGGGGTGAACGGGACCTCGACGGTGACGCCGGCCTCGGCGGCGGCCCGCTCGACGGCGGCACCGCCGGCGAGCACGATCAGGTCGGCGAGCGAGATCCGCTTGTCGCCGGGCTGGGCGGCGTTGAAGGTCGCCTGGACGCCCTCCAGCGCGCTCAGCACCGTGGCCAGCTCGTCGGGCTCGTTGACCTCCCAGCCGCGCTGCGGCTCCAGCCGGACCCGGGCGCCGTTCGCGCCGCCGCGCCGGTCGCTGCCCCGGAACGACGAGGCGGACGCCCACGCGGTGGACACCAGCTGGGACACCGAGATGCCGGCGGCGAGGACCTGCTCCTTGAGGGAGGCGACGTCCTCGGCGTCGACGAGCTCGTGGGTCACCGCGGGCAGCGGGTCCTGCCAGATCAGGGTCTCGGTCGGGACCTCGGGGCCGAGGTAGCGCACGACCGGGCCCATGTCGCGGTGGGTCAGCTTGAACCAGGCGCGCGCGAAGGCGTCCGCGAACTCCGCCGGGTTCTCCAGGAAGCGCCGCGAGATCGGCTCGTAGACCGGGTCGAAGCGGAGCGCGAGGTCGGTCGTCAGCATGGTCGGGGCGTGGCCGCGCGACGCGTCGTGGGCGTCCGGCACGGTGCCCGCGCCGGCGCCGTCCTTCGGCCGCCACTGCTGCGCGCCGGCCGGGCTCACGAAGAGCTCCCAGTCGTAGGCGAACAGCGTCTCGAAGAACGAGTTGTCCCAGGCGATCGGGGTGGGCGTCCAGATGCCCTCCAGACCGCTGGTGATCGTGTCGCCGCCCTTGCCGCTGCCGAACGTGTTCCGCCAGCCCAGGCCCTGCTCCTCGATCGAGGCGCCCTCGGGGGCGGCGCCGACGTTGTCCGCCGGGCCGGCGCCGTGGGTCTTGCCGAAGGTGTGGCCGCCCGCGACCAGCGCGACCGTCTCCTCGTCGTTCATCGCCATCCGGCGGAAGGTCTCCCGGATGTCGCGCGCCGCGGCGATCGGGTCCGGGTTGCCGTTCGGGCCCTCCGGGTTGACGTAGATGAGACCCATCTGCACCGCGCCGAGCGGGCTCTCCAGATCGCGGTCGCCGGTGTAGCGCTCGTCGCCGAGCCAGGTGGTCTCGGGGCCCCAGTAGACGTCCTCCTCGGGCTCCCAGACGTCCTCGCGGCCGCCGCCGAAGCCGAAGGTCTCGAAGCCCATCGACTCCAGGGCGACGTTGCCGGCGAGGACCATGAGGTCGGCCCAGGAGAGGCTCTGGCCGTACTTCTTCTTGACCGGCCACAGCAGGCGGCGGGCCTTGTCGAGGTTGCCGTTGTCCGGCCAGCTGTTGAGCGGCGCGAACCGCTGCTGACCGGCGCCGGCGCCGCCACGGCCGTCGCTTATCCGGTAGGTGCCGGCGCTGTGCCACGCCATGCGGATCATGAACGGGCCGTAGTGGCCGAAGTCGGCCGGCCACCACTCCTGCGAGGTGGTCAGCACCTCAGCGATGTCCCGCTTCACCGCCGGGAGGTCCAGGCCCATGAACGCCTCGGCGTAGTCGAACTCCTCGCCGAGGGGGTTGGCCACGGCCGGGTTCTTCGCGAGGATCTTCAGGTTGAGCCGCTCCGGCCACCACTGGCGGTTTCCGCCGCCCTGGGTCGGATGCGGAGCGCGACCGTGCGCGACGGGGCAACCGCCCCCGCCCTCCGTCCTCGCGTCAGCGGCGTTGGCGTCATGGTTCTCGGACATGGCTTTCCTTCCGGCGAAGGCGGATCATAGTGCCCGGCAACTGCGGGCGGCGGAACGGGAATGCGAAAGGCTCGAAGCGTGCGAAGGGCATCTGGACTCGCGCGGTCGCACACCCCGGGGGCGATCGTCCCCACGCCGAGGAGAGCTACTTGAGTCGTCCTGTCCCTTGGCTATCACCAGAACTGATCCTACGATAGACAGAGTCCAAGTCAAGATGGGTGCCAAGGTCGTATCCCATCGGAGCCGGGCCGTCCACGGGTGAACTCCGGGCGTCCCGCCGAACCTGAACAGGTGAACAGACATGAGCGACCTGTTGGCACGGCTGCGAGGGCGTGGCTGGCGAATGACCTCCCAGCGGCGGGTCGTTGCGGAGGTCCTCGACGGCGACCACGTGCACCTCACCGCCGACGAGGTACACGCCCGCGCGGCCCGGCGGCTGCCCGAGATATCCCGGGCGACCGTCTACAACACCCTGGGGGAGCTGGTCACACTCGGCGAGGTGATAGAGGTCTCGACCGACGGCCGTGCCAAGCGCTACGACCCCAACGCGCACCGGCCGCACCAGCACCTGGTGTGCTCGAACTGCGGCACCATCCGCGACGTCCACCCCACCGGCGACCCGCTCACCGACCTCCCCGTGGAGGAACGATTCGGCTTCGCGGTCTCCCAGGTCGAGGTCACCTACCGGGGGTTGTGTCCCTCCTGCGCCCGGCCGACGCCGGCGGTACCCGGGGCCCACTCGGCGACATGACAGATCCCCCGCGCCCGGCGCGGGGGATCGGTCGGTCGGGGACGCGGGTTCAGCGGGGCCGGGTGGCCGCGTCGATGGCGTCCCTGGTGCGGTCGACCAGGGAGGCGAAGGGGCCGAGCGCCCACTGCGCCGCCGGCTTGCCGGCCGTGGAGGGGTGCGGGTGGG
>NZ_SMKI01000236.1 GCF_004348415.1 Streptomyces hainanensis | reverse complement strand
GCCGAGGAGTGGGCGGCGTGAGCGGCAAGCGCGGGAACGGCGAAGGCTCCATCTACCCCTACCGCAACGGCTTCGCCGCCTACGCCTGGGTCACCACCCCGGAAGGCCGCGTTCAACGCGGCCCACGAGGACGTGCGGATCGAGCTGGTGAACGTGCCGGCGGCCGAGTTGTCCAACACGCTCAACAACGCGCACGCCGCCGGCGACCCCTCAGGCGCCCCCTGCCTGGCACAGAGCGACAACCGGCAGGGCGGCATGCTGCTCGCCCAGGGCGTGATCGCCGACATCGGCGAGTACCTGGAGCCGCACGCCGACCGGTTCGCGGCCGGCGCGATCGACGCGCTGTCGATCGCCGACGTCGTCTACGGGGTGCCCAACCAGCGGCAGCCGATCTTCACCATGTTCCACGCCCCGACCTTCGAGGAGCGCGACCTCGCCTACCCCACCTCCTGGGAGGAGGCCATCGAGGTCGGCGAGCGGCTGGGCGAGGACGGGATCCACATCTTCAACCTGGCCGGCGAGGACCCCTCGACCTGGATGAACATGGCCTGGCAGGCCGGCGCCCGCTGGTACGCGATCGAGGGCGACGCCTGGCGGATCGACTTCACCGACGAGGCGTCCCGCACCGCCTCCGAGATCATGCAGCGGCTGCTGGACGAGGACCTGGTCGAGCGCATCTCCTACGCCGAGTACCCGGCGATGATGCAGGAGTACGACAACGGCCGGATCGCCATGCGCCAGCTCTCCACCTGGCAGCTCAGCGGCCACCAGAGCAACGCCGACCAGACCCTGGGCGAGTGGGAGCCGGCCCCCAACCTCACCCTGGGCGGCCAGTCGGCCCCGCTCTCCGCGGCCGACACCGCGGGCCTCTTCGTCCCGGCGCTGTGCGAGGAGCAGGAGGCCGCCGTGGAGGCCGCCGTCTGGCTGGCCACCGAGGCCGAACCGGTCACCGCCATGGCCGACCCGGCCGAGGGCGCCGGCTGGTACCCGGCCGTGGCCGACCCCGAGCCGTTCCTCGACGCGCTGGTGCCGAACGAGCTGTTCGGCGAGTACGCGGCCGAGACCGTCCCGGTGGTCCAGGAGTCCGACGACTACGCGGAGGGCTGGATCTACGGCCCCAACTCCCGGGCCATGTACGAGGAGTTGGCCGACCAGTGGGGCAAGGCGATGAACGGTGAGATCACCGTCGAGTCGATCCTCGACCACATGCAGGAGTGGACGGTGAACGACCTCAGGCAGCAGGGCGTGAACGTCGTCGAGTAGGCAGCCGTCCCCACCCCACGCAACGTCAGGAACCCTCCAGATGTCGATCACCGCCACCAGGGCGGAGCCGACCGGGGCCGCGGCCACCCGCCGCGGCCCGGGCCGCGACCTCCGCCGGACGTCTCGCTGGCACACGCTCCGCGCGCTCAAGGGCGCCGCCTTCGCCGCCCCCTTCATCGTCGGATTCCTCTTCGTCTTCGTGGTCCCGGTCGGCTACGCGGTCTACGAGAGCCTGTTCAGCGAACGCAGCTCGGGCCTCGGCATCGGCGGCCAGGAGCGCGTCTTCGTCGGCTTCGACAACTTCACCCGGGGTCTCCAGGACGGCGCCTTCTGGGCCTCGGTCGGCCGGGTGCTGGTCTTCGCCTGCTTCCAGATCCCGCTGATGCTCTCCCTCGCCCTCGGCATGGCGCTGCTCCTCGACCAGCTCGCCACCAGGACGGCGCACCGCTTCCGGCTGGCGTTCCTGGTGCCCTACATGATCCCGGGCATCGTGGCCGCGCTGATGTGGATGTACCTCTACAGCCCCCGGCTCGGCCCGCTCACCGGCGTTCTCGAACTCGTCGGCGTGGACGCCGACTTCTACGCCTCCGAGATGCTCTGGGTCTCCATGGGCAATCTGCTGACCTGGCACGGCGTCGGCTACAACATGCTGATCATCTACGGCGCCCTGCGCGCCGTACCCCGCGAGGTGTTCGACGCCGCCCGCGTCGACGGCGCGGGCGAGCTGCGCATCGCCTGGTCGATCAAGGTGCCCTTCGTGCGCGGCGCCCTGGTGCTCACCGGGATGCTCGCCATCATCGGCATGCTGCAGATCTTCAACGAGCCGCTGCTCTTCCGGCAGGTCGCCCCCGAGACGGTCACCAAGAGCTACACGCCGATCATGCTCATCTACTACCAGGCGTTCGACAGCAACGACTACGGCTACGCGGCCGCGCTCTCGGTGATCCTCGCGCTGATCGTCGGCGCGATCTCCTTCCTCTTCTACCGCTTCACGAACAGGGCCCCGTCATGACCGCGACCCGCCGCCGGCCCGAGCCGGGCGAAGAACTCCCCGTCGGCACCCGGCAGTCCAGGTTCTCCCGCATCCTGGTGCTGGTCGGCCTCGGCGCCCTGGTGCTCTACTCGATCGCCCCCGTGTGGTGGCTGGTGGTCTCCGCCACCAAGGACCAGCGCGACCTGCTCTACACCAACGGCCTCTGGTTCGGGGACTTCAACCTGTTCCAGAACATCGAGCAGGTACTGGAGTACAACGACGGCATCTATCTGCGCTGGCTGCTCAACTCGCTGCTGTACGCCACCGTCGGCGGCCTGGTGGGCACCCTGATCGCCCTGGCCGCCGGCTACTCGATCTCCCGCTTCCAGTTCCCCGGACGCGGCCTGCTGCTCGGCGCGGTGATCGGCTCGTTCCTGATCCCGTACGCCATGCTGACCATGCCGCTCTACCTGCTCTTCTCGCGGATCGGCCTGGTCGACTCGGTCTGGGCGGTGCTGATCCCGTCGTTCATCAGCCCGTTCTCCGTCTATCTGGCCAAGGTGTACACGGACGGCGCGGTGCCCGAGGAGATCATCGAGGCGGCCCGCATCGACGGGGCGGGCGAGCTGCGGATCTTCTTCCAGATCGTGGTCCGGCTGATGTCGACCGGCGGCGCGACCGTGTTCCTGCTCTCCTTCGTGCAGAACTGGAACCAGTTCTTCCTGCCCCTCACCATGCTGCGGGGCGAGGACAAGTGGAGCCTCAACCTGGGCCTCTACTTCTGGAACAGCAAGCGCGTCGAGGCCGGTGTCGACCTCACCGCGCTGGTGCTCACCGGGGCCCTGCTCTCGGTGATCCCGCTGGTGATCTTCATGGTCGCGATGCAGCGCTACTGGCGCACCGGCGTCACCCTCGGCGCCCTCAAGTGACCGCCCGCCAGGCGGGTCCGTGGTCAGCGCGGCCCGGGCGCCGGGGGAGCGGTGGAGCCGCGGACCACCACGTGGGTGCTCAGCCGCGTGCGGTCCTCGGCGCCGCCCACCCCGTCCCGCCGGTCGAGCACCAGCCGGGCCGCGGTGCGCCCGAGCTCCTGGTAGGGCACGTGCACCGTGGTCAGCCTCGGAGTCAGCTCGTTGGCCATCGGGATGTCGTCGTAGCCGATCAGCGACACGTCGTCCGGCACCCGGAGACCGGCCTCCCGCAGCCCTTCGAGCGCGCCGAGCGCCACCATGTCGGTGGCCGCGAACACGGCGGTGAACGCCACCTGTTCGCGCAGTGCCTCGCGCACCGCGCGCAGCCCGGCGTCCCGCAGGAACAGGCCCTCGCGCTCCAGCTCCGGCGCGGCGGCCACCCGGTAGTCGGCCAGCGCCCCGCGGTAGCCGGAGAGCCGGCCGTCCGCGGTGGACTGGCCCTCCTGGGCCCCGACGAAGAGGATCCGGCGGTGGCCGAGCGACAGCAGGTGCGCGGTGGCCCCGTAGGCGCCGCCCTCGTTGTCGTACTCGACGACGGTCGCCGGCAGGTCGTCGGCGAGCGGCGGCCGGCCGCAGAGCACGAGCCGCGAGCCGACGCTGTCCAGCGAGCGGGCGAACCGGCTCATCCGCTCGCGGTACTCGGTGGTGTACTGGATGCCGCCCACCAGGATGACGGCGGCCGCGTGCTGCTCCCGCATCAGGTTGACCACCGCGAGCTCCCGCTGCCGGTCACCCTGCGTGGTGCACACCAGGCACAGCCGGCCCCGCCGCGCGGCCTCCTGCTCGACGCCGGCGCCGATCTGCGCGAAGGCGCTCCAGGTGATGTCGTCGAGCACCAGCGCGATGGTCTCCACTCCCGTGCCGGCCAGCGCCTTGGCGTGCGCGTTGGCCACGTAGTCGAGCTGCCGCACGGCGCGCAGCACCTTGGCTCGGGTCGTGTGCGTCACCGGGTAGTTGTCGGCGAGGACCCGGGAGACGGTCGCCACCGAGACGCCGGCCTGCCTGGCCACGTCCCGGATGGTGCTGCGGCGGGCGGGGGCGCCCGCGCCGGATCCGCCGTGTCCTTCGTGTCCGCCGCGCGCGGTCGACGCAGAAACCGGCTTCCCCGGTCCAGTGGTTGCCACGCGCCAACGTTACCTTGACTTGCCCTTTCCCAGCCGCCGATGATGCGCACGTTTTCAGTAAACGGTTACCACCCCCAACTCTCACCACGGAGGACTTGTGGAGCACCCACAGCCGAAGGTCGCCCTCGCCATGGCGGCCGACCTGCCGGGGCGCCTGTTCAGCCCCGCGCAGTGGGCCCGGCTGCGGAAGCTGGCCGAGCTGCGCGAGGGCACGGTGCTCACCGAGTTCCACTCGCCGGCGGCCCGCGCCGCGCTGGCCGAGACCGAGGTGCTGATCACCGGCTGGGGCAGCCCGGTGCTGGACGCGGCCGCGCTGGACGCGGCGCCCCGGCTGCGCGCCGTGCTGCACGCGGCGGGCTCGGTGAAGAGCCATGTGTCGCCCGAGTGCTGGCGGCGCGGGATCCCGGTGACCACGGCGGCCGGCGCCAACGCCGAGCCGGTGGCCGAGTTCACCCTGGCCATGATCCTGCTGGCCCTCAAGCGGGTCAGGGCGGCCACCGCACGCTACCGCGAACGGCGCCGCTACGTGGACGTGCTGCGGGAGTTCCCCGGCATCGGCAACCACAGGCGGCGGGTCGGCCTGGTCGGGGCCTCCCGGATCGGCCGTCGGGTCGTGGAGCTGCTGCGCCCGTTCTCCCTGGACGTGGCGCTCGCCGACCCCTACCTGACGGAGGCCGAGGCGCGGGCGCTCGGCGTGCGGCTGCTGCCGCTCGACGCGCTGCTCGGTGAGTGCGACCTGGTGAGCCTGCACGCGCCGGCCATCCCGGAGACCCGGGAGATGATCGACCGGCGCCGGCTCGCCCTGCTGCGGGACGGTGCGGTCCTGGTGAACACGGCGCGCGGCTCGCTGGTCGAACAGGACGCACTGGTGGCCGAGTTGGTCTCCGGGCGGATCGAGGCCGTGCTGGACGTCACGGAACCCGAGGTGCTGTCGCCCGACTCGCCGCTCTACACCCTGGAGAACGTCTGGCTCACCCCGCACCTCGCCGGCGCCCAGGGCGGTGAGGTGCACCGGCTCGCGGAGGTGGTGTTGGACGAACTGACGCGGCTCAACGCGGGGTCGCCGCTGCTCAACGTGGTCCTCGCGGCCGATCTGGACCGGATGGCCTGACGGCGCCGCCACGCGCGGCGGACGACACATGACGAAGGCAAGGAGTTCGCCACTCCTTGCCACTCTCAACGTATAGCGCACCGGGGGCCTTGCGGCAAGACCCCGTCCGTGCCGCAGAATCTCCGGCCGAAGCCACACCACGGCACCGAGCGGGGGATTCCTGATGACCGATGTGACCGACGTGATCGTCGTAGGCGGCGGACCGACCGGCCTGATGCTGGCCGCCGAGTTGCGGCTGCACGGCGTGCGGGTGGTCGTGCTGGAGCGCGAGACGGAGCCGACCGGGTACGTCCGCTCGCTCGGCCTGCATGTGCGCAGCATCGAGGTGATGGACCAGCGAGGTCTGCTGGAGCGGTTCCTCGAACACGGCGGGCGGTACCCGGCCGGCGGTTTCTTCGCCGGCATCGAGAAGCCCGGTCCGGTACGGCTGGACACCGCCCATCCCTACGTCCTCGCGATCCGGCAGCCCGTCACGGACCGGCTGTTGGCGGAGCGCGCCGTCGAGCTGGGCGCCGAGATCCGGCGCGGCCACGAGCTGGTCGGGCTGAGCCAGGACGAGCACGGGGTGACCGCCGACCTGGCCAGGAGGGGCGTAGCCGCCGAGGGCGGGGGAGGGGGCACGCGGCTGCGCGCCCGGTATCTCGTCGGCTGCGACGGCGGCCGCAGCACGGTGCGCGGACTGCTGGGCGTCGGCTTCCCCGGCGAGCCCACCAGGGTGGACACGCTGCTGGGCGAGATGGAGGTGGGCGTGGCACCGGAGACGGTGGCCGCCGTGGTGGCCGAAGTCCGCAGGACCCACAGGCGGTTCGGCGTCGGGCCCTTCGGCGACGGCGTGTACCGCGTCGTGGTGCCCGCCGAGGCGGTGGCCGAGGACCGTTCGGTCCCACCCACCATCGAGGAGTTCAGGCGGCAGCTGCGGGTCTTCGCCGGCACCGACTTCGGCGTGCACTCGCCGCGCTGGCTGTCCCGCTTCGGGGACGCCACCCGGCTGGTCGAGCGCTACCGGGTCGGGCGGGTGCTGCTCGCCGGCGACGCGGCGCACATCCACCCGCCGACGGGCGGGCAGGGCCTCAACCTCGGCATCCAGGACGCGTTCAACCTCGGCTGGAAACTGGCCGCCGAGGTCGGCGGGTGGGCGCCGGCGGGGCTGTTGGACAGTTACCACACCGAACGGCACCCGGTGGCCGCAGACGTGCTGGACACCACCCGCGCGCAGCTGGAGCTGTTGTCCCCCGAGCCGGGGCCCCGGTCGGTGCGTCGGCTGTTGTCGGAGCTGATGGACTTCGAGGACGTCCACCGGCACCTGATCGAGAAGGTCACCGCGATCGGGGTCCGCTACGACTTCGGCGAGGGGCACGAGCTGCTCGGCCGGCGGATGCGGGACGTGCGGCTGGGGCGCGGGCGCCTCTACGAACTGACCCGCGTTGGCCGGGGGTTGCTGCTCGACCAGACCGGCCGGCTCTCGGTGGCGGGTTGGGCCGGCCGGGTCGACCACGTGGTGGACGTCGGCGAGGACCTGGACGTCCCCGCGGTACTGCTGCGGCCGGACGGGCACGTGGCGTGGGTCGGCGACGACCAACGGGAACTGTTCGACCGGCTGCCGAGATGGTTCGGCGCCCGCGACGCCGCCGGGCACCGTCAGCCGGCGAGCGGGTCCGGCGGGGCGAACCCGGCGTAGTTCTCGGCGAGTTCGGCCGCCGCGTGACGTGAGTCGGCGATCCGGTGCAGCTGGGCGAGTTGCAGACGGGTGGCGAACGGGTCCTGGTCCGGGGCGAGATGGAGCGTCGACGTCATGAAGTGGGAGAAGTGCTCGGCCCGCCACACCGCCCTGAGCCGGGTGGCGGAGTAGGCGTCGAGCAGGTCGGGGGAGCCGTCGTCGTGCAGCCGGCCGAAGGCCCGGGCGAGCTCGACGACGTCGGCGACCGCGAGGTTGAGGCCCTTGGCGCCGGTCGGGGGCACGATGTGCGCGGCGTCGCCGGCCAGGAAGAGGCGGCCGTGGCGCATCGGCTCGGTGACCGAACTCCGCATCGGCAGGACCGACCTGGCGGTGATCGGGCCGGTGCGCAGCCGCCAGTCGCCGACCGTCTCGAAGCGGCTGGCGAGCTCGGCCCAGATCTCCGTGTCCGACCAGTCGGCGGGGTCGGTCCCGTTGGGTACCTGGAAGTAGAGCCGACTGACGTGGGGGGAACGCATGCTGGCCAGCGCGAAGCCACGCGGCGAGTGGGCGTAGACCAGCTCGTCGGAGGACGGCGGCACGTCGGCCAGTATTCCGAACCACGAGTAGGGGTAGCCGCGTTCGACGACGCGCCGGGCGGCGGGCGGGGGGACGGTCCTGGTGACGCCGTGGAAGCCGTCGCAGCCCACCACGTAGTCGCAGTCGAGCCGGGCGTCGACGCCGTCGCGCCGGTAGTGGACCACCGGCCGCGCGGTGTCGGCGCCCTCGACCGCGGTGACGGTGGCGTCGAACAACAGCGGTGGACCCTCGGCGAGTTGGAGGGATATCAGGTCCCTGACGACCTCGGTCTGGGCGTAGACCGTCACCCGCCGACCGCCGGTGAGCGTCGGGAGGTCGACGCGGTACGCCCGGCCGTCGAAGCGCAGCTCTATCCCGTCGTGGACCAGGCCCTCGCGGTCCATCCGCTCGCCCGCCCCGCAGGCGCGCAGCACGTCGACGGTGCCCTGTTCCAGGATTCCGGCGCGCTGCCGCCGCTCCACATAGCCGCGGTCCCGGCTCTCCAGGACCACGCAGGCGACGCCCCGCGCGTGCAGCAGCCGCGCCAGCAGCAGCCCGGCGGGGCCGCCGCCCACGATGCCGACCGTCGTCTCCACGGCACTCACCCCTCGCTCCTTCCGTCGTCCCGCAGCACCCGGTCGGCGACGGCGAACGCGGCGTTGGCCGCGGGCACTCCGCAGTAGATCGCCGACTGGAGCAGCACCTCCCCGATCTCCTCCGGGGTCAGCCCGTTGCGCAGTGCCGCGCGCACGTGCAGGGCCAGCTCGTCGAGGTGGCCGCCGGCCACCAGCGCGGTGAGCGTGACGCAGCTGCGGGTGTGGCGGCTGAGCCCCGGCCTGGTCCAGATCTCGCCCCACGCGTAGCGGGTGATCAGGTCCTGGAACGGGGCGGTGAGGGGCGTGGCGCGGGCCAGCGCCCGGTTGACGTGCGCGTCGCCGAGCACCGCGCGCCGCACGGCGAGCCCGGCGGTGTGCCGCCCGGCGTCGCCGGCGGATCCCAGATGGTCGAGGAGTGCGGCGAGCACGGCGGCCGGGCGTTCGAGGTGGGCGAGGTGGGCGGCGCCGGCGAGTTCGGTGAGGCTCGCCCCCGGGATGCCGTCGGCGAGCTCCCTGGCGTGCGCCGGCGGGGTGGCCGGGTCGTCGCGGCCGGCGACCACGAGGGTGGGCGCGGTGACGGACGACAGCCGGTCCCGCAGGTCGAGGGTGGCGAGGGCGGCGCAGCAGGCCGCGTAGCCCCCGGGGTCCACCGCGCGCAGGTCGGCGAGGAGCGCGGCCAGGCGCGGCGGGTCGGCGCAGCCGGGCGAGAACCAGGTGTCCCGGCGGCTCGGTACCAGGGCCTCGGTGCCCTCGGCCCGCACCGTCGCCGCCCTGGCGTGCCAGGCGTCGGGCGGGCCGAAGTGGGCCGAGGTGCAGAGCAGCGCGAGCGAGGCGACGCGCGCCGGGTGGTCGGCGGCGAGCTGGAGGCCGACGGCGCCGCCGAGCGAGACGCCGGCGTAGCGGAAGGTGTCCCAGCCCTGGGCGTCGGCCAGGGCCAGCACCAGGTCGGCGAGCCCGGCGACGCTGTCCGGCGCCGGGCCCCGGGCGGCGGTGCCGCCGTGGCCCGGCAGGTCGAAGCGGAGCACCCGGTGGTCGCGGGCCAGCGCGGGGAGTTGGGGGTCCCAGACGGCCAGCGAGGTGCCGAGCGCGGGGCCCAGGATGAGCGGGCGGCCGTCGGGCGGCCCGTCAAGCCGGTGGTGGAGTGGCACTGTCCTCCTTCCGGTGGGAGCGCAGCGCGCGGTCGGTCAACGCGCCGGCCGAGCCGGTGTAGCGGGTGGGGTCGGTGAGTTCGCGCAGCCGCTCCTCGGCCAGGGGCGTGGTGCCGCGCAGCGCCTCGGCCAGCGTGCCGCCGTGTTCGGTCACCCGGCGGGTGGCGTCGCGCAGCAGCCGTCGTGCCGTGTCCCGGCCGAGCTCCGGGGTGAGGGCGAGGGCCAGCCGCTCGCTGACCAGCAGACCGCCGGTCAGGCGGAGGTTCTCCCGCATCCGGTCGGGGCGCACGGTCAGCCGTTCGACGAGCGCGGCCGCGCTCGCGGCGGCGCCGCCGGTCAGCCGCAACAGCTCGCGCAGCGGCTGCCACTCCGCGTGCCAGGCGCCGGCGGGGCGTTCGTCCTCGGCGGCCAGCGCGCCGAGCAGCACGGCGGCGAGCGCCGGCGCCTGCCGGGCCGCGGCGGCGATCAGCGTGGCCAGCACCGGGTTGCTCTTGTGCGGCATGGCGGACGAGCCGCCCCCCGCGACCTCGGCGACCTCGGCGATCTCGGTCCTGGCGAGCACCAGCACGTCGGCGGCGATCTTGCCGAGGGCGCCGGTCACCAGGGCGAGTGCGGCGCCGAGTTCGGCCACCGGGGCGCGCAACGTGTGCCAGGGCAGCATGGGTTCGGCCAGGCCCAGCTCGCGGGCGTAGCCGCGGAGCAGCGGAAGGCCGGCGTCGTCCTCGGCCTGGGACAGTTCGGCGAAGGAGGCCAGCGTGCCGGCGGCGCCCCCGAGTTGGGCCGGCAGCGGCAGATCGGCCAGCCGGCCGCGGGCGGCGGTCAGCTGGCCGAGCCAGCCGGCCGCCTTGAGCCCGAAGGTGGTCGGCACCGCGTGCTGGGTGAGGGTGCGGGCCGCCATCGGGGTGTTCCGGTGGGCGGCCGCCAGCGCGGCCAGGCCGGCGGCCGCCCGGTCCAGGTCGGCGAGGACCAACCGCCGGGTGCGCGCCGCCACCAGCATGGCCGCGGTGTCGAGGATGTCCTGGCTGGTCGCGCCCCGGTGCACGGCGTCGGTGCCGGCCCGCTCGGTCAGCTCGGCGACCAGCGGGATCACCGGGTTGCCGCCGGCGCGGGCGCGGAGCGCCAGCCCCCGGACGTCGAACGCCTCGGCGCGGGCCGCGGCGGTGATCGCCTCGGCCGCCGCGGCGGGGATCAGCCCCCGGGCGGCCTGCGCCCTGGCGAGCGCGGCCTCGGCGTCCAGCATGGCCGACAGGAACGCCACGTCCCCGGTGGCCGCCTCGGCCGGCGAGCCGGCGCTGCCGGGGGTGAGCAGGCCGAACTCGCCGACGGCGCCGGGGAGATCGGGGGAGGGGGAGCTGGCGAAGGGGTCAGCGGAACTCAAGGAAGACCGTCTCCTCCTCGCCCTGCAACCGGATGTCGAGGCGGTACGTGTCGTGCGCCCCGGCCGTCGCGATCAGCGTCCGCCGCCGCTCGGCCGGCAGCGCGGCCAGCAGCGGGTCGTCGGCGTGCGCGACGGAGTCCTCCGGGAAGTAGAGGCGGGTGAACAGGTGGTGCGTCAGGCCGCGGGCGAAGACACAGACGCTGAGGTACGGCGCGTGTCCTGGCCGCGCGCCGGGGCGCAGGGTGCGCGCGGACCAGCGTCCTTCGGCGTCGGTGGGCACCCGGCCCCAGCCGGTGAAGTCGGCCGCGTGCCGGCCCAGGAAGCCGCCGGTGACCGCGTCCCGGCGCAACGAGCCGGGCGTGGACGGCAGTTCGCCGTGCTCGTCGGGACCCCACAGCTCCAGCAGGGCGTCCGGCACCGGCGCGCCGGCGCCGTCGAGCACCCGGCCGTGCACGGTGACGGCGGCCGGGTGGCCGGGCGGCGCGAGGTCGCCGCCGCCGGGGAACGGCAGGGCGTAGCCGAAGAACGGGCCCACGGTGTGGGAGGGGGTGCGCGACATCAGCGGCCCTCCTCGATCCAGGTGGCGGCCGGCCCGTCCAGCACGATGTCCCAGCGGTAGCCGAGCGACCACTCGGGCCGGGAGAGCTCGTGGTCGTAGGCGGCGACCAGACGCTGCCGCGCCGACTCGTCGGTGACCGACCGCAGGATCGGGTCGTGCCGGAAGAGCGGGTCGCCCGGGAAGTACATCTGGGTGACCAGGCGTTGGGTGAACGCCGTGCCGAAGACGGAGAAGTGCAGGTGGGCCGGACGCCAGGCGTTGTCGTGGTTGCGCCAGGGGTAGGCGCCCGGCCTGACGGTGGTGAAGCGGTAGCGGCCCTCGTCGTCGGTGAGGGTGCGGCCCACCCCGGTGAAGTGGGGGTCGAGCGGCGCCGGGTGCTGGTCGCGCTGGTGGGCGTAGCGGCCCGAGGCGTTGGCCTGCCACAGCTCGATCAGCTGTCCGCGCACCGGGTGCCCCGTGCCGTCGAGCAGCCGGCCGGAGACGGTGATCCGCTCGCCGAGCGGCTCGCCGGCGTGCTGCCGGGTGAGGTCGTTGTCGAGGTCGGTGACGTCGGTGCGGCCGAACACCGGGCCGTGCAGCTCGGCCATCTCCGGGTCGCCGCCCTCGACGGCGACCAGCGGCCGGACGGGGTGCCGGAACGCGCTGCTGCGGTAGGGGCGGTAGTCGCGGGGC
>NZ_SMKI01000235.1 GCF_004348415.1 Streptomyces hainanensis | reverse complement strand
GGCCGCCGGGGCGAGCTCCGCGAGCAGTCGGGCGGCGAGGTCGGCCGGCGTGGGGTGGTCGAAGACCAGGGTGGCCGGCAGCCGGAGCCCGGTGGCCCCGCCGAGCCGGTTGCGCAGCTCGACGGAGGTGAGCGAGTCGAACCCGAGGTCCTTGAACTGCCGGCCGGGCCCGAACCTGGCCCGGTCACCGCCGACCACGGCCGCGCCGTGCTCGCGGACCAGGTCGAGCAGCGTCCGCCGGCGCTCCGCCTCCGGCAGCGCGGCGATCCGTTCGCGCAGTGCCCCGCCCGGGGCGGCGTCGCCCGCGGGCGCCTCGGCGCGCACCCGGCGCAGTCGTCCCGGGCCGACCAACTCCCGCAGCACGGCGGGGACCCGGTCGGCGGGCAGCCGCCGCAACGCCGCCCGGTCGAGCCTGGCCGGCACCAGCAGCGCGTCGGCCGCGGCCAGCCCCTCGTCGAACAGCCGGAGCCCCTCGTCGGTGGCCAGCGGGCGGAGCCCGGTGCGGGCCATCCGGGCCAGGTCGGTCTCGTCGAGGTGGCCGGTCATGCCGCTCGCGGTGCCCCACAGGCCCCACGCGAGGGAGATCCCCGGCAGGCCGGCGAGCCGCCGGTGGTGGGCCAGCGCGTCGAGGAAGGTGTTGGCGGCCGCGTAGTTGGCCTGTCCCGGGTTGCCGAGCAGCCCCGCGACCGAGGAGAAGGTGACGAACGCGGCCAGGTCCCGGTCCCTGGTGAGCTCGTGCAGGTGCCAGGCGGCGTCGGCCTTGGGCCGGAGCACCGCGGCCAGCCGGTCCGGGGTGAGCGAGGGCAGCACGCCGTCGTCCAGCAGCCCCGCGGTGTGCACCACGGCGGTGAGCGGATGGGCGGCGGGCACCCGGGCGAGCAGCGCGGCCAGCGCCGCCCGGTCGGCGACGTCGCACGCCTCCACCGTCACCTCGGCCCCGGCCGCGGTGAGTTCGGCCACCAGACCGGCCGTGCCCGCGGCGCCGCGCCGGCTGGCCAGCAGGAGCCGGCGCGCGCCGTGCTCGGTGACCAGCCGGCGGGCGACCAGCGCGGCGAGCCGGCCGGCGCCGCCCGTGATCAGGACGGTGCCGTTCGGGTCGGGGCGGCGGGGCGGGGTCAGCACCAGCTTGCCGGTGTGGCCGGCGTGGGAGAGCAGCCGGAACGCCTCCCGGGCGCGGCGCACGTCGAACGCGGTGACCGGGAGCGGGCGCAGCGTGCCGTCGGCGAAGAGCGGGGCCAGCTCCGCGAGCATCCGCGCCACCAGGTCGGGGCCGGGGTCGCGGTAGACGTCGAACGCCCGGTAGGCGACGCCCGGATGGTCGGCGGCGACCCGCGCCGGGTCGCGGAGGTCGGTCTTGCCGAGTTCGACGAAGCGACCGCCGCGAGGCAGCAGCCGCAGGCCGGCGTCGGTCAGGTCCCCGGACAGCGCGTTGAGCACCACGTCCACCCCGGCGCCCCCGGTGGCGGCGCGCACCGCGGGCTCGAAGGCGGCCGTGCGGGAGTCCGCCAGGTGGCGGTCGTCGACGCCCGCCGCGCGCAGCGTGGGCCACTTGGGGCGGCTGGCGGTGGCGAAGACCTCGGCGCCCCAGTGCCCGGCGAGTTGGACGGCGGCCATGCCGACGCCCCCGGTCGCCGCGTGCACCAGCACCCGGCCGCCGGCGGTCAGGCCCCCGAGCTCGCGCAGCCCGTACCAGGCGGTGAGGAAGGCGACCGGCACGGTGGCCGCCTCGGCGAGGGTCCACCCGTCGGGGACGGGCGTCAGGGTGCGCCGGTCGGCGACGGCCCGGGGGCCGAACGCGCCGGTGAACAGGCCCATGACGCGGTCGCCCGGCCGCAGGTCGGTGACGCCAGGGCCGGTCTCGACGACCACGCCGGCGCCTTCGAGGCCGATGCCGCCCTCGTCGTCCACCATGCCGAGCGCGAGCACCAGGTCGTGGAAGTTGACGCCGGCCGCGTGCACCGCGATCCGCACCTGGCCCGTGGCCAGCGGCCCGGCGGCCTCCGGCGCCGGCACGACGTCGATGCCGTCCAGCGCGCCGCGCGCGGTGACGTCCACCTTCCAGTCGGGGCCCGCCGGGATGGCGAGGACGTCACCGGCCGGCCGGGCGGCGAGCCGGGGCACCAGCAACTCGTCGCCGCGTAGCGCGAGTTGCGGCTCGCCGCTGGTCACGGCCGCGACCAGCGCGCCGGGCTCGGGCGGGCCGGCCGCCAGGTCGAGCACGGCGATCCGGCCCGGGTTCTCGGACTGCGCGGAACGGACGAGGCCCCACACCGCGGCGCCCGCCAGGTCGGCGACCGGCTCGCCGGCGCGGGTCGCGACCGCCTGCCGGGTGACCAGCACCAGCCGGGTGTCGGGCGGCGGCGCGCCGCCGTCCTCCGGTTCCTCGGCCAGCCAGTTCCGGAGCGTGTCGAGTGCCCACCGCGTGGCGGCGTGGGTGGCCTCGGGAGCCGGGGCGGCGGGCCCGGCGGGCAGCGGGACGAGCACCACGTCGGGCACCGGGGAGCCGTCGCGCACCGCGGCGCGCAGCGCGGCCGGGTCCCGGTGGGTCGTGGCGGGCACGCCGGCCGCCGCCAGGGCCGGTGCGAGCTCAGGGTCGTCGCCGAGCACGGCCCAGCGGGCGTTCCCCGGCGGCGTCCGGGAGGCGTCGCCACGCGTCCAGTGCAGTCGGTGACCCGCGGTTCCCCGGGTGCGGGGGGTGCCGGGGGCCGTCGGACGCAGGGTCAGGGCCTCGGCGTCCAGGACCGGCCGGCCTTCCCGGTCGGTGACCGCGACGGCGACCGTGTCCCGGCCGGTCCTGGTCAGGTGTACCCGCAGCCGGCCGGCGCCGGCCGCGTGCAGCCGCACCCCGCCCCAGGCGAACGGAAGCGCGGGGCCCGCGCCCGGGGGCTCCTCGTCCCGGTCGACGAGCAGCGGGTGCAGGGCGGCGTCGAGCAGCGCCGGGTGGAGCGCGAACGGGTCGGCGGCGTGGGCCTCGTCGAGCCGGGCCTCCGCGTACCAGCCGTCCCCGTCGCGCCACAGCGCGGACAGGCCCTGGAACGGGGCCCCGTAGTCGTGGCCGCGTTCGGCCAGCCGGCCGTAGAGGCCGTCGGTCGGGACGGATCTGGCGCCCGGCGGCGGCCAGGCCGGGGCGGGGGCCGGGATCTCGTGGTCCGCGGCCGCGGGAACGAGCGCGCCCGAGGCGTGCCGGGTCCACTCGGCGTCGTCGGCCTCACCGTCGGCGTCGGCGTCGGCCCCGTCGGCGTCGAGCCCTTCGGGGTCGCTGTCCCGCCCGTCGTCGCCGGCCGGCCGGGTGTGGAGGGTGAACCGCCGCCGGCCGTGCTCGTCGGGCGCCTCGACGTGGAGGTGGAGGGTGAGCGCCGCGCCGGCCGGCCCGCCGGCGGTGGGCTCGGGCAGCACGACGGGCGCGTGCAGCGTCAGTTCCTCGACGGTGGGCGCGCCGGTGGCGCGGCCGGCGTGCAGGGCCAGGTCGAGGAGTGCGGTGCCGGGCAGCAGCACCCGGCCGCCGACGCGGTGTCCGGCGAGCCAACGCTGCCCGGCCAGGCCGAGGCGTCCGGTGAACAGCCGCGCCCCGTCCGGGAGCGGGATCGCCGCGCCGAGCAGCGGGTGGCCGGCGGCGGCCAGGCCGGCCGCGGCCACGTCGGCGGTGGGCGGGGCGAGCCAGTAGGGGACGCGCTCGAAGGCGTAGCCGGGCAGCGGCACCCGCCGGGTCGGTGGCGTCGGGAAGACGGCGCCCCAGTCCGGCGTGGCCCCGCCGGTGTGCGCCTCGGCGAGCGACGTGAGGAAGCGGTCGGTGCCGCCCTGGTCGCGCCGCAGGGTGCCGAGAACGTGCGCGGTGGTGCCGGCCTCCGCGGCGGTCTCCTGGGTGCCGGGGACCAGCACCGGGTGCGGGCTCGACTCGACGAACAGCCGGTGGCCGTCGGCGAGCAGCCGTCGGACGGTCTCCTCGTAGCGGACCGGGTGGCGGAGGTTCCGGTACCAGTAGTCGCCGTCGAGGTCCCGGGTGTCGACCGGGGCGCCGGTCAGGGTGGAGTAGAACGCCACGGTGGAGCGACGGGGCGTCAGGTCGGCGAGCGCGGCCAGGATCTCGTCGCGAGCGGCCGCCACCTGCGGGCCGTGCGAGGCGTAGTCCACGGGGACCCGGCGGGCGTGGACGCCGTCGCGCTCGCAGGTCGCGAGCAGGTCGTCGAGCGCGTCGGCGTCGCCCGAGACGACGGTGGAGCGCGGGCCGTTGACGGCGGCGACGCCGAGCCGTCCCGCCCAGCCGGCGAGCAGGTCGCCCGCCCGCTCGGCGGGCAGCGCGAGATGGGCCATCCCGCCGAGGCCGCGCAGCCGGCGCAGCGCCCGGGAGCGCAGGGCGACGACGCGGGCGGCGTCGGGCAGGTCGAGGGCGCCCGCGACGTAGGCCGCGGCGATCTCGCCCTGGGAGTGGCCGATGACCGCGTCGGGTGCGACACCGTGGTGTCGCCAGAGGGCGGCCAGCGAGGTCATCACGGCGAACAGCGCGGGCTGCACCACCTCGGCGGCGTCCAGCGGTGGGGCGTCGGCCGCGCCGGTGACCACGTCGAGCAGCCGCCAGCCGGTGAGCGGGTCGAGGGCCTCGGCGCAGGCCGCCAGGTGGTCGCGGAACGCCGGTGCGGTGGCCACGAGTTCGGCGGCCATGCCCGGCCACTGGCTGCCCTGACCGGGGAAGACGAAGGCGATCCGGCCGTCGAGCGCGGAGCCGCGCACCAGTTGGCCGGCGCCCGGCGGCGGTTCCTCGCCGGCGGCCAGCGCGGCCAGGGCCCCGGTGAGGGCCGCGCGCCCGGTGCCGACGACGGCGGCGCGGTGGGCCAGGGGCGTGCGGGTGGTGGCCAGGGCGTGGCCGACCTCGGCCGGCGTCAGCCCTGGCCGGTCCGACAGGGCGGCGAGCAGCCGGTCGGCCTGCCTGGGCAGGGCGCCCGGGGTCGCCGCGGAGAGCACCCACGGCACGGGCCCCGCGGTGTCGGCCCCGCTCGGCGGGGCGGCGGGTTCCGGCTCCGCCGCCGGGCCCTGCTGGAGGATCAGATGGGCGTTGGTGCCGCTGATCCCGAACGAGGAGACGCCGGCCCGGCGCGGCCGGCCGGTGTCGGGCCAGGCCATGGCCTCGGTCAGCAACTCGACCGTGCCCGGCCGCCAGGCGACGCGCTCGGTCGGCCGGTCGACGTGCAGGGTGGCGGGCAGCCGCCCGTGCCGCATGGCCTCCACCATCTTGATGACGCCGGCGACCCCGGCGGCGGCCTGGGCGTGGCCGATGTTGGACTTCAGCGAGCCGAGCCGCAACGGCCGGCCGGCGGGCCGGTCCTGGCCGTAGACGGCGATCAGCGCCTCGGCTTCGATGGGGTCGCCGAGCCGGGTGCCGGTGCCGTGCGCCTCCACCGCGTCCACCTCCGCCGGGTCGAGGCCGGCGGCGGCGAGGGCCTGCCGGACGACCCGCTCCTGGGAGGGGCCGTTGGGGGCGGTCAGCCCGTTGCTGGCGCCGTCCTGGTTGACGGCGCTGCCCCGGATGGTCGCCAGCACCTCGTGGCCCGCGCGCCGGGCGTCCGAGAGACGTTCGAGGAGCAGCAGTCCGGCTCCCTCGGCCCAGGCCGTGCCGTCCGCCGCGTCGGCGAAGGGCTTGCAGCGGCCGTCGGGGGCCAGGCCGCGCTGCCGGCTGAACTCGACGAAGATCCCCGGGGTGGCCATCACGGTGACCCCGCCGGCGAGCGCCAGGTCGCAGTCGCCGGAGCGCAGCGCCTGACACGCCTGGTGCAGGGCGACCAGCGAGGAGGAGCAGGCGGTGTCCACGGTCACCGCCGGGCCCTGGAGCCCGAGCGTGTAGGCGATGCGCCCGGAGAGCACGCTGCCGGTGGTGCCGGTGAGCACATAGCCGGCGACCGTCTCGTCGAACTCGTGCAGCCGTGGCCCGTAGTCCTGCGTCATGGCCCCGACGAAGACCCCCGTCGAGGTCTCGCGGAGCGTGTGGGGCGGGATGCCGGCGCGTTCCAGGGTCGCCCAGGCGACCTCGAGGAGCACGCGCTGCTGCGGGTCGAGGGCCAGGGCCTCGCGGGGGCTGATGCCGAAGAACTCGGCGTCGAACGCGTCGGCGTCGGCGAGGAATCCGCCGCGTCGGGTGTAGGAGGCGCCCGGGTGCGGCTCGGGTCCCGGCCGGTACCAGGGCCAGCGGTCCCAGCCCCGCCGCTCGGGCACCTCGCCGGTGGCGTCCACCCCGTTCGCGACCAGCCGCCACAGGTCCTCGGGGCCGCGGACGTCGCCGGGGTAACGGCAGGCCATGGCGACGATCGCCACCGGGTCGTCGGCGGGGGCCGCCGGCCGCCCGCGGGTGGGCGCGGTCGCCTGGCCGCCGCCGAGTTCGCGGCGCAGGTGCCGGACGAGTGCGGCCGGGGTGGGGTGGTTGAAGAGCAGGGCGCTCGGCAGTCGCAACCCGGTGGCCGCGCCGAGCCGGTCGCGGAGTTCGACGGAGGTCGCGGAGTCGAAGCCGAGGTCCTTGAAGGCGGCGGAGACGGTCAGGCTCCGGGGGTCGCGGTGGCCGAGGACGTGCGCCGCGTGGGCGCGGACCAGGTCGAGCAGCAGTTCGTCGGCCGCGGTGTCGGGGAGCGCGGCGAGCCGGTCGCGCAGCGGGGCCCGGTCGCCGGAGTCGGGGCCGGCGGTGGCGCGTTCGGCGCGCAGCCGGCGTACGGCGTCCAGTTCGTCGAACAGCGGCGTGGCGAGCGGGTCGGCGGCGCCCGCCGCCTCGGCCAGCCGCCGCCAGTCGGGGTCGGCGACCACCAGCGGCTCGTGGGCGCCGCCCCCGGCGTGGTGGAGGGCGTTGGCCGCCGTCTCCGGGGGCAACGGGCGCAGGCCGTCGAGCGGTTCGGGCCCGGCGCCCCGCCAGGGCCCCCAGGCCACCAGCGCGGCGGGGGCCCCGGCGTGCAGCCGGCGCCCGGCCAGCGTCGCCAGCCCCGCGCCGGTGGCGGCGGCGTCGGCATCGGTGCCCGCCGGGTGGTGCCGGGCGGCGAGCGGTCCGGCCACCTCGGTGGTGAGCGGGGCGCAGAGGACGAACGCGGCGAGCGGCAGGTCGCGGGTGAGCTCGTCGAGTCGGCCGGCGTCCGCCACCACGCTCGCGGGCGGGGCCGGGTTGGGCGCGTTCCCGGGCGCGCCGGCCGCGTGGACGACGGCGGTCAGCGGCTGGTCGGCGGGGAGCGCGGCGAGCGCCGCCGCCAGGGGTGCGGGGTCGTCGAGCGGGCCGGGGACCGTGGTGACGTCGACGCCGGCGGCGGCCAGTTCGGCGGCGAGTTCGGCCGCCTGCTCCGGAGTGGCGCCGGCGAGCAGCAGCCGGCGGGCTCCCGCCCGGGCCAGCCAGCGGGCGATCGGGTCGGCGACCACGCCCGGGCAGCCGGTGAGCAGCACCGTGCCGGTCGGCCGCCAGCCGGCGCCGGCCGGGCCGGCGGGGCGGAGCCTGGGCACCCGGAGGCCGTCCGCGCGCAGCGCGAGGCGGGGCTCGCCGTGGCCGCCGCCGAGGACCGTGGCGAGCCGGCGGGCCGCGCGCGGGTCGAGTCGGGCGGGCAGGTCGACGAGGCCGCCGCCGGACGGTTCCGCGGTGGCGGCCCAGACGGCGGCGGCCGCGGGCTGGGGCGGCGGATCGGCCGGGACGACGCGGACGCCGGCGCCGGTGGCCAGCCAGCCGGGCACGGCCAGCCCCGCCTCGTGGAGGGCGCCGGTCAGGGTGCGGCCCACGTCCGGATCGGCGGCGGCGAGGGCCGAGGTGAGGGCGGGCAGCACCAGGACGCCGGCCACCGGCGTCGGGCGGTCGGCGGCCGCGCGGAGCACGTCGGCCAGCTCGTGGATCCCCGCGGCCTCGGCGGTCACCGGCACGGCGGTGGCCTCGGCTCCGTGCCGGGGCAGTCCCCCGGTCAGGTCGGCGAGCAGCCGCCGGTCGTCCTCGGCCCCGTCGGCGCCGAGCAGCAGCCAGGTGCCGAACAGCGCCGGGTCGTCGGCCGCGGACACCGGGGTCCACCGCGCCCGGTGGCACCAGGCGTCCGCCTCGGCCAGCTCGCGTTCGCGGCGCCGCCAGGCGCGGAGCGCGGGCAGGGCGGCGGCCAGCTGGTCCGGCGTGGCGTCCGGTCCGGCGGGCGCGGCCAGGGCGGCGAGTTCACCGGCGGCCACGGCGTCCCAGAACGGCTGCGGGTCGGCGGCCCCCGCGGCGGGATCGGGGGGCGTGGCCGCGGGTTCCGCGGCGTCGAACCAGTGCCGTTCCCGTTGGAAGGCGTAGCCGGGCAGCCACACCCGGCCGGGGTCGGTCGCCGGGAGGCCGGCGGCCGGGTCCACGGGCCGGCCGGCGGCGAACAGTTCGGCCGCGGCGGAGAGGAAGCGGCGTGCCCCGCCCTCGTCGCGGCGGAGCGTTCCGGTGACCGTCACCCGGTCGAGCCCCGGGTCGCGCTCCGCGGCCAGCTGGATCGTCTCGCGCAGGCTCGCGGTGAGCACCGGGTGCGGACTGACCTCGACGAACGTGCGGTGCCCGGCGGCCAGCAGGGCCCGGGTCGCGGCGTCGAAGCGGACGGTCCGCCGGAGGTTGCGGTACCAGTAGCCGGCGTCGAGTTCCCTCGGGTCGAGCGGGCCGCCGGTGACCGTGGAGCAGAACACCGGCCCGCCGTCGGCGGGTTGGCGCGGCACCACCTCGCCGAGCTCGGCGAGCAGCCGGTCGCGGATCGCCTCGACGGCCGGGGAGTGCGACGCGTAGTCCACCGGGATCCGGCGGACCCGGACGTCCTCGTCGGCGTGGCGGGCGGTGAACGCGTCGAGGGCCGCCGGATCGCCGGAGATCACCGCGGCGGAGGCGCCGTTGGCCGCGGCCAGGTGGAGCCGGCCGCGCCAGGGCGCGAGGCGGGCCTCGGTCTCGTCCGGGGGCAGCGGCACCGCGGCCATTCCGCCGTGCCCGGCGATCTCCCGCAGGGCCCGGCTGCGCAGCGCCACGACGCGCGCGGCGTCCGGCAGCGACAGCGCGCCGGCCACGCAGGCCGCGGCGATCTCGCCCTGCGAGTGGCCCACCACGGCGTCCGGCCGGACGCCGGCGGACCGCCAGAGCTCGGCGAGCGAGACCATCACGGCGAACAGCGCCGGCTGCACCACGTCCACCCGGTCGAGCCCCGGCGCGCCCGGGGCGCCGCGCAGCACGTCGAGGAGCGACCAGTCGACGTGGGGGGCCAGGACGTCGGCGCACTCGGCGAGCCGGGCGCGGAACGGTGCCGAGGTACGCAGGAGTTCGACGGCCATGTCCGCCCACTGCGAGCCCTGGCCGGGGAAGACGAACACGACGCCTCCCGGCTCGGCGTCCACCCGCCCGAGCACGGTGCCGGGAGCGGGGACGCCGCCGGCCAGCGCCCGGAGGCCGGCCAGCAACTCGCCGCGTCCCGCGCCGACCAGGACCGCCCGGTGCGCGAAGTGCGTGCGTCCGGTCGCCAGGGTGTTCCCGACCTGCCCGGGCGTCCAGTCGTCGGCGCCGGTCAGCCGGGCGGCCAGCCGGGCGGCCTGTGCCCGCAGCGCCACGGGCGTGCGGGCGGTGACCGGCCACCACACCGGCCGGTCGCCATGACTGTCCTCCGCGCCGTCGTCGACGCCGTCGTCGACGCCGTCGTCGTCGTCGACGGCCGGGCGTCGCGCGGGTGCCTCGCCGAGCACCAGGTGGCAGTTGGTGCCGCCGACCCCGAACGAGCTGACGCCGGCCACCAGCGGCCGGTCCGGCTCCGGCCACGGGCCGAGGGCGTCCGGCACCCGGAGGTTGAGCCGTCCGAAGGCGATGGCGGGGTTGGGCGTGCGGTGGTCGAGGGTCCCCGGCAGCCTCCGGGCCCGCAGGCTGAGCGCGACCTTGACCAGCCCCGTGACGCCGGCCGCGCCCTCCAGGTGGCCCACCCCGCTCTTGACCGAGCCGACGAGCAGCGGCCGCTCCGCCGGGCGTCCCGGGCCCAGCACGGCGCCCAGTGCCTCCGCCTCCACCGGGTCGCCCACCGGCGTGCCGGTTCCGTGCAGTTCGACGTACTGGGCGTCGGCCGGCGTCACGCCGGCACGCCGGTACGCCTCACGCAGCACGGCCGCCTGCGCCTCGGCGCTCGGCTGGGTGAGGCTCGGCCCGCCGCCGTCGTTGTTGACGGCGCCGCCCAGGATGACGCAGTGGACGGGGTCGCCGTCCGCCACCGCCCTGGCGAGCGGCTTGAGCAGCACGGTCGCGCCGCCCTCGCCCCGCACGAAGCCGTCGGCCTCCGCGTCGAACACCCGGAGGCGGCCGGTGGGCGACAGGGCGCCGAAGGCTTGGGCCACGCCGGCGCTCGCCTGGGCGAGGTTGAGCTGGACACCCCCGGCCAGGGCGAGTTCGGCCTCCCCGGCGCGCAGGCTCTCGCAGGCCAGGTGCACGGCCACCAGCGACGAGGACTGCGCCGAGTCGACGGTGAGGCTCGGCCCGCGCAGTCCCAGGGTGTGGGAGATCCGATTGGCGATGACGCCCCGGTGCAGGCCGGTGAAGGTGTGCGGGGTGACGGCCCCGGCGCCGTGCACCAGCGTGGCGTAGTCGCCGGCGATCGCCCCGACGAACACGGCGGTCCTGCTGCCCCGCAGCGTGGCGGGAACGATCCCGGCGTCCTCCAGCGCCTCCCAGGCGAGTTCGAGCGCCAGCCGCTGTTGCGGGTCGATGGCGGCCGCCTCGCGTGGGGAGATCCCGAAGAACGCGGCGTCGAAGCCGTCGACCCGCTCCAGGAACCCGCCGTGGTGGGAGGGGTCCGGCTCGCCGGCCGCACCCGCGCCCGCGGTCGCGCCACCGTCACGGCGCCGGACGGCCGGCAGCTCGCCGGTGCCGCGCCGCCCTTCCGCCAGCAGCCGCCAGAACGCGGCGGGCGTGGGCGCGTCGGGCAGCCGGCAGGAGATGCCGACCACGGCCACCGCGTCGTCGGTCCCGGGGTGGGCGGTTCCGGACGGCAGGTGGTCACCGTCCACGGCCGTCGTCGAGGTCCTGAGCGTCACGTCTGTTGTCCCCATCGGTTCGTGGGTCGGCGGGCGAGCGTGCGTGGCGGAGGTGGTGGTGGTGAGGGAGGAGGCGTGAGAGGAGCCGGGGCGCGGGTCGGCTAGCCCACGGCTCCGCTGGTGGCCGAGGCGAGGCCGGCGAGGTCACCGGCGACGGCGTCCGTCACGGCGGTCCGGTCCTCGTGCAGGTAGAAGTGGCCTCCGGGGAACATCCGCACCCCGGCCACCGAAGGCGACAGCGCCCGCCAGGCGCGGAGTTGGGTGGCGATGACCCGGTGGTCCCGCTGGCCGCCGTAGAGGTGGGTGGGACAGGCCGGCACGTGCCCCGGCTGGTGGGCGTAGGTCTCGAAGACCTCGAAGTCGGCGCGGAGGGTGGGGAGGAAGAGGCCGATCAGCTCCGGGTCCGCCAGCAGCGCGGTCGGAGTGCCGCCGTAGTCGCGGAGTTCGGCGAGGAACTCGGCGTCGGGCAGCCCGGACAGCCGGCGCCCCGGCCTCGGCAGATGGGGGGCGGCGGCGCCGCTCAGAAAGAGCGCGTCGGGCGTCGGCAGTCCGGCGGCCGGCAGGGCGCGGGCCACCTCGTAGGCGACGAGCGCGCCGAGGCTGTGCCCGAAGAGGGCGAACGGCCGGTCGAGGAGCGGGGCGAGGCCCGCGACGGCGGCGTCGACCAGCTCCGGCATCCGCCGGATGGCGGGCTCCCGGTGCCGGACCCGGCGCCCCGGTGGCTCGACGGCGCAGACCTCGACCTCCCCGGGGAGGTCCTCCTGCCAGCCGCGGTAGGCGGCGGCGGTCCCGCCCGCGTAGGGGAAACAGAACAGCCGCGTCCGAGCGCCGGACGTCGGACTCCGATAGACCCAGGGATTCCGCATGGCTGAAAGAGCTCCCCCCGTTTACGCACGGTGTTGTCCGGGTCCCGCGTCGAGCGTTTCCCGGAGTGGCACTCGGGTGTGGTCGCACCCGGCCGTCTCGCGTCGGCGCCGACCCGGTTGGCCCGGGTCGACACAGCGGTGACCCTAGAAACGCCGGCGAAGAGTTCGGAACCCCTAATCGGCCACGCCCCACC
>NZ_SMKI01000234.1 GCF_004348415.1 Streptomyces hainanensis | reverse complement strand
GGGGCGGGCCAGGTCGAGGCGGTCGGCCCCGGGGAACGCCTCGGGGTCCCAGTTGGCGGCGTGCAGGTCGAAGACGATGCCGTCGCCGGCGGCGATGGTGACGCCGCCGATCTCGATGTCCTCGCGGGCCACCCGGCGCACCCCGGTCTGCACGATGGTCAGGTAGCGGAGCGTCTCCTCGACGGCGCCGGCGATCGCCCGTGCGTCGTCGGTCTCGCGCAACACGGCGAGCTGGTCGGGGTGTTGGAGGAGGGCGAGGGTGCCGAGGCTGATCATGGTGGCGGTCGTCTCGTGGCCGGCGATCAGCATGGCGACGCCCATGTGGACGGCCTCGGTACGGGTCATCCCGCCGTTCCGCACCCGGCCGACCAGCTCGGAGAGCACGTCGTCGGCCGGGGCGCCGGGGTCCGTGGCCGCCAGCCGCTCGCCGAGGAGGCGGTCGAGGTAGCCGGCGAGGGCCGCGCTGGCCGCTCCGGCCTCCGCGAGCGACAGGGAGCCGTCGAGCACCAGGTTGCTGTTGCGTTGGAAGAAGTCGTGGTCCTCGTAGGGGACGCCGAGGAGTTCGGCGATCACCAGGGACGGCACCGGCAGGGCGAGCGCGGTGAGCAGGTCGGCCGGGTTGGGGCCGGCGAGCAGGGCGTCGATCCGCTCGTCGACGATCTTCTGGACGGCCGGCCGCATGGCCTCGATCCGCCGGACCACGAACGGGCCGTTGACCGCGCGGCGCAGCCTGGTGTGCTCGGGCGCGTCGGTGTTGGTGATCAGGCGGGGCGTCGCGTGCGCGATGTCGGCCCGGTGCGCGTTCACATGGGGGAAGTTGGGCTCGCGGTCGTCGTTGCTGACCCGGGGGTCGGTCAGCAGGGCCCGCTGGTCGGCGTGCCGGGTGATCAGCCACGGCGTGGTGCCGTTCCAGATCCGCACCCGGCCGATCGGCCGCTCGCCGCGCAGCACGCCGACCTCGGGCGCCGGGGCCAGCGGGCATCCGGCGTCCCGGGGCATCGGGTAGGCGGGCGGCGGCTCGGCCGCGCCGGTCACGGGGCACGGGACGGGGTTCGTCATGGGTCGCTCCTCGGTGGCTGTGGGGCTCCGGCCGGATCGACGGGCCGGCCGGAGTGCCGGCGGTTCCGCGCGGTGGGGGACGCTCGTTGGCGCTCGTTGGCGCTCGTTCCGGCCATGGAAGCGGAGTGAGCTGACGCGCCCCGGCCGGTTCCCTGACCGTCACCTGACGTTTCCGGGCGGGTGCGGAGCGGCCCCGACCGGGGGGCACGCTTCGTTAAGGGCTCGTATGGGTTTTCGACCCCCGGGTGACCGTGCCGTGCGGGGTCGGCGGGACCCCGGAGGCGCACGTCGGAGCCGCTCCCGCCCGGACGGGCCGGAGTTGGCGTCGCGGGGCCGCCGGCGGCGGGGTCCCGGACGGGCCTTCCGGGGCGTTATGAACGCGTGAAGAGCGTCAGCACCGCGTCAATCGGATCGCCGATACTCGCTCTTCGTCGCCCTGCCTCCGGGACGAGGGGCGCTGGGACGAGACGAAGAGGTGTACGACGATGGCGAGTGCCGCCGGGCAGTCGCCCGAGCTGGACGACGCCCGGCCGCGCCACGCGCCCGAGCCGGACGACGCCCGGCCGCCCCGCGGCGCCGGGCGCCTGCGCGCGTGGCTGCTCGACGGGCTCAGCGAGCGGGCCGCCCGCCATCCGGGGCCGCACGCCACCGTCCCGGCCGAGCACCGTGGCCAGCGCTGGTGGCGGGTGATGTGCCTGACCGGCGTCGACTACTTCTCCACCCTCGGCTACCAGCCGGGCATCGCCGCGCTCGCCGCCGGCCTGCTGTCGCCGCTGGCCACCGTGGTGCTGATCGGCCTGACGCTGCTCGGCGCGCTGCCGGTCTACCGCCGGGTGGCGCGCGAGAGCCCGCACGGCGAGGGGTCGATCGCCATGCTGGAGCGGCTGCTGCCCTGGTGGTCGGGCAAGGTGTTCGTGCTGGTGCTGCTGGGCTTCGCCGCCACCGACTTCATGATCACCATCACGCTCTCGGCCGCCGACGCCTCGGCCCACGTGGTCGAGAACCCCCTGGCGCCGTCCTTCGTGCACGACGGCAACGTGTGGATCACGCTGCTGCTGATCGCCGGGCTCGGCGCCGTGTTCCTCAAGGGCTTCCGGGAGGCGATCGGCGTCGCCGTCGTCCTGGTCGCGGTCTACCTGGGCCTGAACGTGGTCGTGCTGGGGACCGCCGCCTGGCACGTGCTGACCGAGCCGGTGGTGGTCACCGACTGGTGGGACGCCGCCACCGCCGAGCACTCCTCGCCGTGGCTGATGGTCGGCGTGGCGCTGCTGGTGTTCCCACGGCTGGCGCTCGGCATGTCGGGGTTCGAGACCGGCGTCGCCGTGATGCCGCAGGTGCGCGGCGACGCGACCGACACCGAGGACCACCCGGCGGGCCGGATCCGCGACACCAGGAAGCTGCTCACCACCGCCGCGCTGATCATGAGCGGCTTCCTGCTGGTCTCCAGCCTCGCCACCACGCTGCTGATCCCGGCCGAGGAGTTCGCGTCGGGCGGCGAGGCCAACGGGCGCGCGCTGGCCTTCCTGGCCCACGACTACCTGGGCGAGGCGTTCGGCACCCTCTACGACGTCTCCACCATCGCCATCCTGTGGTTCGCCGGCGCCTCGGCGCTGGCCGGGTTGCTGAACCTGGTGCCGCGCTACCTGCCCCGCTACGGCATGGCCCCCGAGTGGGCCCGCGCGGTGCGGCCGCTGGTGCTGCTGTTCACGGCGATCGCGTTCACCATCACCGTCCTCTTCCGGGCCGACGTCGACGCCCAGGGCGGCGCGTACGCCACCGGGGTGCTGGTGCTGATGGTCTCGGCCTCGATCGCCGCCACCATCTCCGCGCGGCGCCGGGGCAACCGCCGTTCCTTCCTCGGCTTCGGCACGATCACCGCCGTCTTCGGCTACACGCTGGTCATCAACGTCATCGAGCGCCCGGACGGCATCCGGATCGCGTCGCTCTTCATCCTCGGCATCCTGCTCACCTCGTTCGTCTCCCGGATCCACCGCGCGTTCGAGCTGCGCACCCGCCGGATCGCCCTGGACGACGAGGCGGCCGGGATGATCGACCTCGCCGCCGCCCACGGGCCGCTGCGGATCATCGCCAACGAGCCGAACGAGCGCGACGAGGCGGAGTACCGCGAGAAGGAGTACAGCCAGCGCGAGGAGACCCACATCCCGGACGGCGGCCCGGTGCTGTTCCTGGAGGTCACGGTGCCCGACTCCTCCGACTTCACCGCCGACGTGACCGTCCGCGGCGAGCGGCGGTACGGCTACCAGGTGCTGCGCGTCGAGGGCCCGGTGGTGCCGAACACCATCGCCGCCGTGCTGCTGCACCTGCGCGACCGTACCGGCGCGGTGCCGCACGCCTACTTCAACTGGACCGAGGGCCACCCCCTCGGCCACCTGCTGCGGTTCCTGGTCTTCGGCGACGGCGAGGTGGCCCCGGTCACCCGCGAGGTGCTGCGCCGCGCCGAGCCGGAACGCGTCTGCCGGCCCCGCATACACGTCGGCTGAGCGCCACGCCGGTCAGACCGGGTTGGTCACCCGGTCTGACCGGGTTGGTCAGGCTGATCCGGAGGTCCCGCTCCACGACGCCGATCGGGGAGGGCGGCACCGACGGGCGACGGATCGCCCCTCCGTCGTCACGATCCCGAACGTGAGGCCGGTGGTCCGGCCGCGCGTCGAAATCCGTCGAAACGGGATCGAAGGTATGGACAGGGCAGTTGACCCGGCCTAATGTCGCCGACGCCGCACTCGCGGAGGAGGCGTCCCGACCCGTCGTCGAAGGATTTCGACGCGCTCGTGCTCCCTCCGCGCGCCACGACGAGCAGTGAGGAGGCAGGGCATGGTCAGCATCAGCGAGGTCGCGCGGCACGCCGGCGTCGCGGTCAGCACCGTCTCCTACGTCCTCAGCGGCAAGCGGCCCATCTCGCCGCCCACCAGGCAGCGGGTGCTGGACAGCGTCGTCAGCCTCGGCTACCGGCCGCCGAGTGGCAGCAGGACCGGGATCATCGGCCTCGCGCTGCGCGTCGACGACGGCACCCATCGGCCGCTGCTCGCCGAGTTCATGCTCTCGGCGAGCGTCGCCGCCCGGCGCCACGGCCGCAACGTGCTGCTGCTCACCGAGGAGGCCGAACACGGCCTGCTGGACGCGGCGCTGCTCGACGGCCTGATCCTGATGGACATCGAGGTCATGGACCCGCGGCTCGACACCGTGCGCCGGCTCCCGGTGCGCACCGTGCTGCTCGGCCTGCCCCGCGACCCCGCGGGCCTGGCCTGCGTCGACCTCGACTTCCGGGCCGCCGGCCGGCTGTGCGTCGACCACCTCGCCGACCTCGGGCACCGCGAGGTGGTCATGCTCGGCGCGCCGCCGGCCGTCTACCGGCGGCGGTACGGATTCGCCGAGCGCACCGTGGCCGGCGCGCTGGAGCGGGCCGCCGCCCGGGGCGTCCGGCTCACCCACCGCCCCACCGAGGGCGACTGGGACGCCACCGCCGGCACCCTGACCCGGGTGCTCCAGGAACGGCCGGGCGCCACCGCGCTCGTCGTCCAGAACGAGGCCGCCACCCCGCACCTGGCCCCGCTGCTGCGCGGCTACGGGCGCGCCATCCCCGAGGACCTGTCCGTCGTCGTGCTCGGCTCGGACGCCGTCGCGACGGCGGGCACCCCGCCGCTCACCTCCGTCGCGGTGCCCGCCGCCGACATGACGGCGACCGCGATCGACCTGCTGATGGCGGACCGGGGCCCGGGCGCCGCGCCCGTGCTGCTCACCCCCCGGCTGACCGTCAGGGGCAGCACCGCGCCGCCCGCGCCCGGCACCGCCGACTGACCTCCGCGAGAGCACCCCTCCCCCTTCAGAGAGCCGACACCCATGGACACGCCATGCCCGCCCACCGACGACGCATAGCCCTCGCCGCCGCCACCACCGTCCTGGTCACGGTGCCCGGCTGCGGGCTGATCACCGCGGAGACCGGGCCCAACACGCTCACGGTCGCGGACTACTACACCGCCGAGCCCGGCAACACGGCGCTCACCGAGATCCTGCGCTCCTGCGGCGAGGAGACCGGCGTCACCGTGGTGCGCGAGGTGATGCCACGCTCCCAGCTGGTGCCCAAGCTGCTGCGGGACGGCGCCGCCGACACCCTCCCCGACCTGGTCCTCAGCGACAACCCCGACCTCGCCAAGCTGGCGTCGACCGGCGCGCTGCTGCCGCTCGACGGCCGCGTCGACACCGACGGCTTCTACGACAGCGTGCTGGCCGCCGGCAGCTACCAGGGCGACCTCTACGGCGTCGCGCCCGGCGTCAACGGCCTCGCGCTCTTCTACGACCGGCGGGTCCTCGCCGACGCCGGGCTGCAACCGCCCACCACCTGGGACGAGTTGCGGGAGACGGCCGCCGCCCTCACCGGCGACGACCGGTACGGCCTGGCGCTCTCCGCGATCGGCACCGAGGAGGGCACCTGGCAGTTCGAGCCGTTCCTCTGGGGCGCCGGCGCCGAACTCACCGACCTCGACTCGCCGGAGGCCGAGACCGCCCTCACCTTCTGGGCCTCGCTTTTCGCCGACGGCTCCGTCTCCTCCTCCGCCCTCAACTGGCAGCAGTCGGACGTCGCCGAGCAGTTCGTCGGCGGCCACGCCGCCATGATGATCAACGGCTCCTGGCAGCTGGCGTCCCTCGACGCCCAACAGGACGTGGACTGGGGCGTGGTGCCGCTGCCCGTGCCCGAGGCCGGCGACCAGCCCGCCACCCCGCTCGGCGGCGAGGTCTGGGCCGTCCCCGAGGGCGAGCGGCAGGAGCGGGCCGTCGCGCTGCTCGACTGCGTCCTCGCCCCCGACAACATGCTCCAGTGGGCGCGGCTGCGCGCCGACGTGCCGGCCCACCCGGACGTCGCGGCCCGGCTGGTCGAGGAACGGCCGGACCTGGCGCCCTTCGTGGCCAGCGCCCCGAGCGCCGAGGCCCGCACCGCCGAACTCGGCACCGGCTACCCGGCCGTGTCGCAGGCGATATCCACCGCGCTGCAACGGGTCGCCACCGGGCAGCTGGATCCGGCGGAGGCCCTCGCCAGGGCCCAGCGAGAGGCGGCCGACGCATCATGACCATGACCCCTCGCCGAGGGCCTGTCGTTCGGATCTTCGCGGGCTCGCGACGCCTGGCATCCCGCCTGGCCGCGTTGCCGAATCGCGCGAGTACGGCCAAGTACAAGCTGCGATCCGGCGCCTTGCCAGCCGGGCGCCATGCGCCGCTCGCTGATCCACGAACATCCAAACGACAGACCCTGGCCCGGCTGGGCTTCTACGTGCCGGCCGTGCTCTACCTGGCGGTGTTCTTCGGCTACCCGCTCGCCGCCAACGTCGTGATGTCCTTCCAGGACTACACGGTGACCTCGTTCTACGACGGCGGCGCGCCGTTCAACGGCCTCGCCAACTACGCCGCGGTGCTCGGCGACGAACTGTTCTCCACCACCCTGTGGAACACCGTCGTCTTCACCGTCGCCTCGCTGGCCTTCCAGTTCGCCATCGGCCTCGGCCTGGCGCTGTTCTTCCGCCGCCACTTCCCGCTCTCCGGCGTGCTGCGCGCCCTGCTCCTGCTGCCGTGGCTGCTGCCGCTGCTGGTCTCCGGCACCGTCTTCCGCTGGCTGCTCGACCAGGACTACGGCGTCGTCAACCACCTCCTGCTGAACCTGGGGCTGATCGACGACCCGGTGCCCTGGCTGGTCAGCCCGGACCACGCGATGGCCGCCGTCGTCATCGCCAACGTCTGGATCGGCATCCCCTTCAACATGGTGATCCTCTACGGCGGCCTCACCTCCATCTCGCCGCAGCTCTACGAGGCCGCCGCGCTGGACGGCGCCGGCGCCTGGCAGCGGTTCCGGCACCTCACCTGGCCGCTGCTGCGCCCGGTCACCTCCGTGGTGCTGATGCTCGGACTCGTCTACACCATCAAGGCGTTCGACGTCGTCATGGTGCTCACCCAGGCCGGGCCGGCCGACGCCACCCAACTGCTCTCCACCTGGTCCTACCAACTCTCCTTCACCCAACTGCACTTCGGCCAGGGAGCGGCCGTCGGCAACGTGCTGATCGTCATCGCCATGCTGTTCGCGCTGGTCTACCTGCGGGCCGTGCGCCGCGAACAGGCCGGGAGGTAGCCCACCATGTCCACACCCCACCCCCGGGCCGGCGCGCGCCGGTGGGCCCTCACCGGCCTGGCGCTGCTGATCGTCGGCGTGCTGCTCTTCCCGCTGTACTGGATGTTCAACGCCTCGCTCCAGCCAAGCCACGAGCTGCTGAGCATCCCGCCCCGCTGGTTCCCCACGGATCCGACGCTCGACGGCTACCGCGCCGCGTTCGACTCGCAGGGCCGGCACCTGGTGATCAGCCTCTTCGTGGCCTGCGGCAACGTGGTGATCACGCTGGCCCTGGCGGCGCCGCTGGCCTGGGCGCTGGCGAAGTTCCGGCTGCGGTTCGCCGCGCTGCTGCTCTTCGTGCTGCTGATCGTGCAGATGCTGCCCGGCATCGTGAAGGCCAACTCGCTCTTCCAGCTCTACAGCGAGATCGGGCTGCTCAACAACACCATCGGCCTGATGCTGGCCCAGTCCACCCTGTCCGTGCCGTTCGCGGCGGTCCTGCTGCGCGCCCAACTCCGGGAGATACCGGCCGAGGTGGTGGAGGCGGCGGCGCTGGACGGCGCCGGCGCCTGGCGCACCTTCCTGCGGATCGTCGTGCCGATGAGCCGCAACAGCGTGATCACCGCCGGCCTCTTCGCGTTCCTCTTCTCCTGGGCCGACTTCCTCTTCGCCGTCACCCTCACCTCCCGGGACGCGATCACCCCGGTCACGGTCGGCATCTACCGTTTCGTCGGGGCCAACGCCACCGACTGGAACGCGCTGATGGCCTCCGCCGTCCTCGCGTCCGTGCCGGCCGCCGTCCTGCTGGTCGTCGCCCAGCGGTACATCTCGGTCGGCCTCACCGGCGGCTCGGTCAAGGACTGAGCCGGCCCGCAGTTCACCCCCGTCCATCCCCTCATCTGGAGAGCACCGCACCATGCCGAGCACCGACCAGGCCGCCGCCCCGTTCCGGGAACACGCGGGCGGCCTCGAATGGACCGGCGAGCACGAGACGCTGCGCGTGGAGCCGTGGGGTCCCGACGCGGTCCGGGTCCGGGCCGTCCTGGGCCCGATCCGCGACGACATCCCCGGCGCACTGCTCGAACGCCCCGCGGGGCGGGCCCAAATCACCGTGCCGGACCTGACCGGGCTCACCGTGTTCGCCAACGGCCTCGGCTCCCCCACCGACCCGGTGCCGCCGGCCCGCCTCGTCAACGGCCGGATCACCGCCGAGCTCACCGTCGACGGCCACCTCCGGTTCGTGCGCACCGACGACGGCCGGGAGTTGCTCGCCGAGCGCCGCGCCCACTTCTGGTGGCCGGGCACCCGGGTGCACACCCCCGTCGGCCACGGCTACCGGCGCCTCGAACAGCACTTCGCGGCCTACCAGGACGAGCGGCTGTACGGTCTCGGTCAGCACCAGCACGGCCGGCTCGACCGCCGGGGCACGGTCGTCGACCTGGTGCAGCGCAACACCGAGATCTCCATCCCTTTCCTGCTCTCCGACCGCGGCTACGGGCTGCTGTGGAACAGCCCGGCCGTGGGACGCGTCGAGCTGGTCGACACCGGCACCCGGTGGGTCGCCGACGCGGCCCGCCAGATCGACTACTGGATCACCGCGGGCGACACCCCGGCCGACATCCTGCGGTCCTACGCCGACGCCACCGGGCACGCGCCCGAGATGCCCGCCTGGGGCACCGGCTTCTGGCAGTGCAAGCTGCGCTACCGCAGCCAGGAGGAACTCCTCGCCGTGGTCCGCGAACACAAGCGCCGCGGACTGCCGATGTCCGTGATCGTCGCCGACTTCTTCCACTGGACCAGGCTCGGCGACTGGCGGTTCGACCCGGCCGAGTGGCCGGACCCGGCGGCCATGGTGCGCGAACTCGACGAGCTGGGCGTCAGGTTGATGGTCTCCATCTGGCCGTCCGTCAACCAGTCGAGCGAGAACTACCAGGAGCTGGCCCGCCGCGGCCTGTTCGTCGCCAACGAGTACGGCACGGCGGCCCACGCCACCTGGGTGGACAAGGGCGCCGACCACCGGATCACCGTCTCCTTCCTCGACCCCACCAACCCGGCCACCCGCGACTTCGTGTGGTCCAGGGTCCGGGAGAACTACCAGGAGTTGGGCATCAACCTGTGGTGGCTCGACGCCTGCGAGCCCGAGATGAAGCCGGCCCACCCCGCCAACCTGCGCTACCACGCAGGGCAGGGGCAGGAGGTCGCCAACCTCTACCCCCGGGAGATCGCCCGCACCTTCCACGAGGGCATGGCCGCGTCGGGGAACACCGACGGCATGGCGTTCAGCCGCTCCGCCTGGGCCGGCAGCCAGCGCTACGGCACCGCCGTCTGGTCGGGCGACATCGGCACCGACTTCACGGCGCTCCGCGCCCAGATCGCCGCCGGGCTCAGCATCGGGCTCTCCGGCATCCCCTGGTGGACCACCGACATCGGCGGCTTCCACGGCGGCGACCCGGACGACCCGGCCTACCGCGAGGTCCTGGTCCGCTGGTTCCAGTTCGGCGCCCTCTGCCCGATCTTCCGGTTGCACGGCTTCCGGCTGCCCTGGCTGCCGCTGGGCGGCGAGATGACCGGCGGCCCCAACGAGGTCTGGTCCTACGGCGAGGAGGCGTACGCCGTCATGACGCGCTACCTCCGGCTGCGGGAACGCATCCGCCCCTACGTCGACGAACAGATGCGCACCGCGGCCCGCGAGGGCCTGCCGGTGATGCGGCCGCTGTTCCTGGAGTTCCCCGACGACGCGCGGTCCTGGACGGTCGCCGACCAGTTCCTGCTCGGCCCCGACCTGCTGGTGGCCCCGGTGACGGAGGCCGGCGCCACCCACCGCGAGGTCCACCTGCCGGCCGGCGCCCGCTGGACGTGCGCCTGGACGGGCACGGCCCACCAGGGCGGCACCACCGCCCGCCTCGCCGCGCCGCTGGACCGGATCCCGCTGCTCCTGCGGGACGACGCCCGGCTGCCGATCGCCGAGGGGTGACGTCCCGGCGTCACCAGGTCGGCATCATCGACTCCGGGTAGCGGGATCCGGCCGCGCCGTGCGGCAGGATCTCCAGGATCCGGTCCAGGTCCCCTGGGGTGAGGTCGACGCCCGCCGCCCCGACGTTCTCGGCGAGACGCTCGGGGCTGCGGGTGCCGGGGATCGGCACGATGTCGTCGCCCCGCGCCAGCAGCCAGGCCAGCGCCAGCTGGGTCACCCTGACGCCCTTCGCGTCGGCGAGCGCGGTGAGTTCGCGCACCGCGGCCAGGTTCTTCTCGTAGTTGCCCGGCTGCCAGCGCTCGTCCCAGCTGCGCATGTCGTCGGCCGGGTAGTCGGCGGCCGGCCGCACGGCGCCGGTGAGGAAGCCGCGGCCGAGCGGTGAGTACGGCACGAAGCCGATGCCGAGCTCCCGCACCACCGGCAGTACCTCGGCCTCCACAGCCCGCTCGAACACCGAGTACTCGGTCTGCAACACCGAGACCGGGTGGACGGCGTGCGCGCGCCTGATGACGTCGGGTCCCGCCTCGCTGAGCCCGAGGAACCGCACCTTGCCTTCTTCGATCAGCTCGCCCACCGTGCCCGCCACATCCTCGACGGGTACGTTCGGGTCCACCCGGTGCTGGTAGAGCACGTCGATCCGGTCGGTGCCGAGGTAGCGGAGGCTGTTCTCGGTGACCTGCCTGATCCGCTCGGGCCTGCTGTCGAGGGCGTCGAGCCGGCTCGGGTCGCTCAGGTCGAAGCCGAACTTGGTGGCGATCACCACCTCGTCGCGGAACCCGCGCACGGCGTCGCCGAGCAGCCGCTCGTTGCTTCCGGTGCCCATACCGTAGAACTCGGCGGTGTCGAAGAACGTCACGCCGAGCTCGTGGGCCCGACGGATGGTGGCGACCCCGCCGGCCTCGTCACCGGCGCCGTAGGCCATCGTCATACCCATCGTGCCGAGGCCGATCGCCCCGACCTCCAGGCCCTGACCGCCGAGCCGCCTGGTGGGAAGGTTCGTCTCTGTCATACCGTCAACGCTAGGAAGCGGCGGGCCGCCCGTCATGGGCCACCGATCGCATAGACTTGCCCGATCCTCTCACTGTCGGATGGATCGGAGGGTGCCCGTGCTCGACCGACTCGCCGCAACGATCGACCGCCACCGGAGCGGCGACTGGTGCCGGACCGCGGTCCCACGCCTCGGCCTGGTCGCGGTCGACGCGTCCCTCGAACCCACCGACATGCGCTACGAGCCGATGGTCTGCTTCGTCGCCGACGGCGCGAAGCGGGCCACGGCCGGCGAGCGGGAATGGCTGACGGAGCGCGGCGAGATGATGCTGACGGCGTGCGACCTGCCGATTCGCGCCGAGTTCGAGAAGGTCCCCTACCGCTCGGCCGTCCTGCTGATCGACGGTCCCGCCCTGGCCGACGTGCTGCTCGCCATCGACGGAGGCCCCGACGAAGAACCCGTCCCCAGCGGCCCGGCGACCGCACCGATGTCGCCGGAGCTCGTCGACGCCGTCACCCGGTGGGTCGGGCTCCTCGACGCCCCGGAGGACATCCGCCCGCTGGCCGCCGGCATCGAGGGCGAGATCCTCTACCGACTGCTGCGCGGCCCGCTCGGCCCCACGCTGCGGCAGTGGTCGATCGCCGACTCCGCCGTCTCCCGGGTGCGCGCCGCGACCCACTGGATCCTCGCGCACTACACGGAACCGCTCACCGTCGCCGCCATCGCCGAGGTGGCCCACATGAGCCCCGCCACCCTGCACCGCCACTTCAAGGCCGCCACCGGCATGAGCCCGCTCCGCTTCCAGAAGCACCTGCGCCTCCAGGACGCCCGCCGCCGCCTGCTCGCCGGCGACACGACGGCCGCCGAGGTCGCCCGCCAGGTCGGCTACGTCAGCCCCACCCAGTTCAACCGCGAATACCGCCGCGTCTACGGCCTACCCC
>NZ_SMKI01000233.1 GCF_004348415.1 Streptomyces hainanensis | reverse complement strand
GTGGGGGAAATCCTCGCGGTGCCGAGGGGGCCCGCGCCGTGGGACCGATTACCCATCGGGGCCAACGGCAGGGCAGGATGGTTCGTTACAACTTACAACCCGGGTGCACGGAATAAAGCGCGGGGCGTCCGTGCTCCATGCTTCGGGAAACACTGGTGAGGCGGTAGGGGGACCATGGAACGCGAGAGCAGACTCCCTCGGTGGTTGCGTCGCGGGGCCAGGGAGGCCGCCGCCGGGGCAGCCGCGGCTAAGGAGAGGGAGGAACTGCTGCTCGCCGCCGCCGAGGCCGGGTTTCCGCTGGCGCCGGCCGCCCACCCCGACGACTACGGCTGTTCCTGTGAGCGCATCGGCTGTCCGAGCCCCGGCAGGCACCCCGTGTCCCTGGCCTGGCAGACGCAGGCCACCACCGACCGTGACCAGGTCCTTCGCTGGCTGCACGCCGCCCCGCAGGCGAACTTCGTGACGGCCACCGGCCAGTCCCACGACGTGCTCGACGTGCCCGCCGCCGCCGGCCGGGTGGCGTTGGAGCGGCTGGGGGAGGCCGGCGCCGAGGTCGGTCCCGTCGCCGTCGTGGACGACCGGATGCTGTTCTTCACGGCCACCCGTGGCACCCCGGACGACGAGGACGAGTGGTGGCCGTGTGAGCTCGACTGCCATCCGGAGACGATGGACGAGCATCCGGGGCTCCGCTGGCACTGCCGCGGCAGCTATGTGCTGGTGCCGCCCTCCCGCACCCCGGGCCTCGCCCCCACCGCCGCCGTCCGCTGGGTGCACGGCGCGGAGCAGCCGCTGCCCGAGCCGCTGACGCTGCTGGAGGCGCTGACCGACGCCTGTGCGGCGCTGCCGGCGCCCGCCTGGCCCTGAGACCCGGCCCCTGAGCGCCGGCAGCGAGCCCCGGCAGTGAGCCCCGGCCCCTGAGAGGGCCGGTGCCCCGTCAGCCCGCTACTCGCCGGCGATCGCCGTGGCGCCCCTGATCTGGCTCAGGATCTGCACCTGACCCTCGCCCGCCGGCACGTACGCCACCTGGGTGGCGATCCGCTCCCAGGTGACGGCGCGCTGCGCGTCGCCGTCCATCAGGGCCAGCGCCGCCGGGTCGAGCTGCAGCACCTCGGCCGGGGACTCGCCCTCCGCCACCGTCTGCTTGCTGCCGTGCTGGGTGGTGAAGAAGACCAGCGCGCCGCCGTCCGCCGTGCGCATCGCGACCGGCGCGAACTCCTCGCCCTCGGCCGCCTCGTCGATGAACTCGGTGCGGAACGCCGCGCTGCTGTTGGACTCGGCCCGACTCGCCAGGGCGTCGCTGGTGTAGCGGCCCTCGGCGAACTCGCCCGCCTCGCCCGGACCGTTGCTCGACAGGTACTCGGCGTAGGCCGCGCTCAGTTCACCCGGCGGCACGACGAGGTCGTCGCCCTCGCCGCCGGTGGCCGGGATGTCGACCAGCGCGCCGTTCTCCTCGTCGGCCAGCTCGGGGAGCTGGGCGCCCGGCACCTGCGCCAGGTAGGAGACCCGCCAGTCCTCGTCGAGGGCGTCACGGGTGAAGACGAGCAGCCAGCGGCTCTCCGCCAGGTTGGAACTGGCGTCGGCGACGAAGAACTTCGGCCAGCCCGCCTGTTCCGGTATGTGGTACTGGACGTCGCTGAGTTCGAGCGGCCTGAAGGATTCGGGCCCGTAGGCCTCGGTGATCTGCTGGATGATCTGCTCGTCGCCCTGCTCCTCGGCGTCGGCGATCGCGCCCGCCTTGGCGTCGAGCGTCGCGCCGTTGACGGCGCCGAGCCCGCCGGTCTCGATGGTGGCGTTGAGCTCCGCGTCGTTGGCCGGCTTCGCCTCGTTGTAGACCTCGACGTAGTGGTCGAGCGCCGCCTGGGCCTCCTCGGTGGTCAGCGCGGGCACGATGGCCTCCTCGCCGTGCACCGTCATGCAGCCCGACAGGCCCGTCGTCAGCGCTAGGACCGCGGTCAGCCCCGCCGCGGTCGTCGACAGCCGTGCTCGCAGCCGCATCCTTGGTCCTCCCCGTTCTCCGTCACCTGTGGGCCCCACCGGATGGCCGCATTGGCCCCCGCATGCTATCGGCCCATGCGATGATGCCACGCATCGTGGGGGACGCCGGATCCGGTGGCGAGTGTGGGTCGGGACAGGTGGCGGACAGGTGGGGACCAGGTGAGCGATGGTGGCTGAACTGAGCTACGGAGCGGCGCTCGAACGACTGCGGGGGGCGCAGAAGACCGCCAAGGGCGTGTCGCTCTACTCGCGCTACGTCAACCGCCCCTTGGGGCGACGGCTCGCCGCCGCCGGCTACCGGCTCGGCCTGACACCCAACCAGGTCACGGTCGTCAGCGCCGTGTTCAGCTTCGCCGGGGTGGCCGGAGTGGCCGCCCTTCCGCCGTCGTGGCCGCTCGCGTTCGGCGTCTACGCGGCGCTGGTACTCGGCTTCGCGCTGGACTCGGCGGACGGCCAACTGGCCAGGCTGCGCGGCCAGTCGAGCCCGGCGGGGGAGTGGCTCGACCACGCCGTCGACTGCGCCAAGATCACCGCGCTGCACGGCGCCGTACTGATCGCCTTCTACCGCCACTTCGAACTGCCGTCCGACGGCTGGCTGCTGGTGCCGCTCGTCTTCCAACTCGCCGCCGTACTGGTGTTCTTCGGCGGCCTGCTCACCGACAAGCTCAAGCCGCGGCGGGATCCGGGCGCGCCGGCCCCGACGCCGTCCACGCCGCGCGCCGTGGCGCTGCTGCCCGTGGACTACGGGGTGATGTGCGCGGTCTTCCTGCTGCTCGGCGACGAGCGCGCGTTCCGCCTCGGCTACACGGCGCTGGCCTGCTGCTACGTGGCCTTCTGCGCCGCGTTCTCCGTCAAGTGGTTCCGCGAGCTGTCCGCCGTCAACGCGGACAGCGCGGCGCGCAGTTGAGTGCTCGACGTGTGCACCGTGTAGGGGAAGTAGACGACCTCGACGCCGACCGTGGCGAAGTCGCGCTCCAGCCGCTCGCCGCGCGGCGTGCCGCGCCAGTCGTCCCCCTTGAACAGCACGTCGAACCGCACCTGTTGCCAGGTGTCCAGCTTGTCCGGCACCGTCTCCACGAACGCCGCGTCCACGAAGCGGATGCTCCGCACGATCTCCAGCCGTTCCACCAGCGGGATCACCGGCGGCCGGCCCTTGGCCAGCTCGGCCATCTCGTCCGAGACGACGCCGGCGACCAGGTAGTCGCAGCGACTCCTGGCGTGCCGGAGGATGTTGAGGTGCCCGACGTGGAAGAGGTCGTAGACACCGGGCGCGTAGCCCACGGTATGGCGGACGGCATGCGGCATGCGGACGGAACCCCCCACTGGCCCGGCGCGGAAGAGGATGTCCCACCTTAGCTCCAAGTCCTCACAGAACAGGGCCAGATGCTGACGTCGTGTGCAAATTTTGGGGATAGGCTGAACGCTCGTCACCCACGGGGGAGGGAGATCAGGGGGAGGCCCTCTACGATGTGTGCAAGCACCATGCCCGACCGTGCCGCCGCGCATGAGCGGTTGCTGCTCGTGTCGACCAACTACGCGCCCGAGCAGGCCGGCATCGGTCCCTACGCCACGCAGCTCGCCGAGCACTGGGCCGCGGAACGCCAGGCCGAGGTCCATGTGTTGGCGGGCATGCCGCACTATCCTTCCTGGCGCATCGATCCGGCCTATAGCGGAAAGTGGCGCAGCGTGGACGCTCGGGCGGGGGTTCTGATCCACCGCCGGCGGCACTCGGTGCCGCCGCGTCAGACCGCCCTGCGCCGCGCCCTCTACGAGGCGACGATCCTCGCCCACGGCCTGCTCGCCCCGCCCGCGATGGGCCGCCCCGACGCGGTGGTCGCGCAGGTGCCCAGCCTCGCCGGCGGTCTGCTCGCCGCCCGGCTCGCCCGCCGGCACGGCGCGCCCTATCTGCCCATCGTCCAGGACCTGATGGGCGCCGCCGCCGCGCAGAGCGGCATCAGCGGCGGGGGCAGGGCGGCCGCCGCGGCCTCGGCGGTGGAGCGCCGGATGCTGCGGGACGCCACCCTGGTCGGCATCATCCACGAGAGCTTCCGGGGGCGGGTCCGCGCCCTCGGCGTGCCGGACGACCGCATCAGGCTCGTCCCCAACTGGTCCCACGTCGCCGGCCCCTCGGCACCCCGGGCGGAGACCAGGGCCCGGCTCGGCTGGGCCGAGGGCCAGACCGTGCTGCTGCACTCCGGCAACATGGGCCTCAAGCAGGGCCTCGACGTGCTGGTCGAAACCGCCCGCCACGCACCCGAGTTGCGGATCGTGCTGATGGGCGACGGCAACCAGCGCGACCGGCTCGTCGAACTCGCCGCCGGGCTGCCCAACGTGGACTTCCTGCCGCCGGCGCCGGAGGCCGGGTTCCCCGACGTGCTGGCCGCCGCCGACGCCCTGGTCGTCACCCAACGCGCCAGCGTCCTCGACATGAGCCTGCCGTCCAAGCTCACCTCCTACTTCGTCGCCGCCCGCCCGGTGCTCGGCTCGGTCGCCGCCGAGGGCGGCACCGCCCAGGAGATCCACCGGTCCACCGGAGGCCGGCTGGTCCCGCCCGAGGACCCGGCCGCGCTCGCCGCCGCCGCCCGCGAGCTGGCCGCCGACCCGGCCGCCGCCGACGCCATGGGCCGCCGCGGCGCCGACTACGCCCGCGCCCACCTGTCCCGCGCCGCCGGGCTCGGCCGGGTCACCGCGCTGCTCGACGAGGCCCGTGCCCGGCACGCCTCCCCCCGCAGGGAAGACCGCAGGGAAGACCGCAGAGAAGAAGGAAGAACCGCATGAGCGCAGTGCGCGAGGACGGTCGCGGCACCCCGGGCGCCCCGGGCCACCATCCGTACGACGAACCGGACCTGCTGCGCGACCAGTTCCGCCAACTGCTGCGCTACCGGCTGCTGATCATCTGCGGCATCCTCCTCGGCCTGGCCGGCGGCGCCTGGCTCGGGCTCTCCAGCAACGAGACGTACATCGCCACCAGCGAGATCACCGTGCGGATGCCCACCGCCGACCCGTTCGCGCCCACCGCCGTGGACCGCGTCGTCATGGGCTCCGAGCGGCGCACCGCCGTCAGCGACGTCGTCGCCCAACGCGCCGCCGAGAGCCTGGGCCGCCCCGGCGCAGGCTCCTCGCTCAAGAGCGGTCTCACGGTCACCAACCCGCCCAACACCGAGGTGCTGCGCTTCGCCTACTCGGCCGACGACCCGGCCGTCGCCGCCGAGCGGGCCAACGCCTTCGTCGTCGCCTACCTGGAGCACCGGCAGGCCGACGCCGACGAGACGATCGCCCACAACGTCGCGGCCCTGGAGGAGCAGCGCACCCCGCTGCTCGAACGCCGCGACCAGCTCCAGATCGACCTCGACCAGAACCTCCTCGAAGGCACCACCGCCTACGACAACGCCGTCGCCGACCTGTCCGGCGTGTCCGCCCAGGTCTCCGAGCTGAACTCCAGCGTCGCCAGCCTCCAGGCCCTGGACACCAGCGGCGGCCGGGTCATCACCGAGGCCAGCGCGCCCCGCAGCCCCTCGGGTCCCGGGCTGCCGCTGCTGCTCGGCCTCGGCTACGTCGTCGGCATCGGCCTCGGCCTGCTCGCCGCCTGGGTCCGGCTGGTCTTCGACCCGACCGTCCGCTCCGCGGGCGACGTCACCCGCGCCCTGCGCGCGCCCGTCCTCGGCGTGCTGCCCCGCACCGGCCGCGGCCACCCCGACCAGCTGCTCGCCGAGGGCCGGCTCGCCGAGGAGTACCGCTCCGTGGCCTTCCGCCTCGCCTACGACGAGACGTTCGCGCAGCGCCGCCGCCTGCTGGTGGTCGCCCCGCGCGGCAGCATCGAGACCCCGCTGGCCACCTCCGTCAACCTGACCGCCGCCTTCGCCGAGATGGGCATGGACGCGCTCCTCGTCGAGGCCGACCTGCGCACCCCCACCCTCTCCGACCAGCTCAGGCACGCCGACGGCGTCCGCCCCGGCTGGGCCGGCAACGGCGGCGGGCGCGGCACGGCCGGCGGCTGGCCCGGCGCCCGGGTGCCGATCGACGGCGGCGAGTCCGGCATCTTCGACCTGGTGCCCGGCACCCGGGTACGGAACGTGCCGCGCGCGCTGACCTCGCCCGCCGCCACCAAGCTGATCGGCCACGCCGACACCAAGGGCGCCGTCGTGGTGGTGCTCGCGCCCGCCGTCCTCTCCTACGCCGACGCGATCGCGCTGACCGACCGGGTCGACGGGGTGCTGGTGGTCTGCGACCCCAGCCAGGTGCGGCGCGACGACCTCGCCCGGGTGAGGGAGTTGGTGGTCGGCGCCGGCGGTATCCTGCTCGGCGCGGTGCTGCACTCCTGGGGCAGCGGCAACGACTCGGACCGGGTCTCGCTCGCCGAGGACGAGCTCCCCGCCGAGGCCGCGCCGCCGCCGCACCAGCAGCCCCAGCCGCCGGTCCGCCCCCGCGTCGCCTGGCCGCCGGCCACCCGCCAGCCGGCCCCGCCCGAGCACCGCGACATCGGCTCGGAGACACTGGGCCTCCGCGTCCTCGACCCCGCCGAGCTGGAAGACGGTTCCCCACGGCAGTGAGCGACATATCCGAGGGCCCCGGCCCCCGCCGGGCCACGGTCGCCGCCATCGCCGACCAGGGCGTGGCGGCGCTGACCAACATCGCGGTGGTGGTGTGCGCCGCCCGGCAGTCGACGGCCGCGGACTTCGCCTCGTTCGCCGTCGTCTACACGGTCTTCGCGCTGCTGCTCGGCGCGGCCACCGCCTACGTCGGGCAGGCACTGGTGCTGCGCCGCGGCGCCGCCGCCGAACTGCATGGCCACTGCCGGGCGTCGGCGCTCTTCACGCTCGGCGCGTCGGCGGCGCTCGGCGCCACCACCGCGCTGGTCACGGTGGCCATCCCCGGCGGCATCGCGGACGGCCTCACCGCGCTCGGCCTGGTGCTGCCGCTCGTCCTGACCCAGGACGGCCTCCGCTACGCGTTCTCCGTCCTCGGCCGACCCCAACTCGCCCTGGTCACCGACCTGTCGCGGCTGGCAGTGGCGGTGCCGGTGCTGGCCCTCCAGCCCTACGGCACAGAACCCGGCCGGATGGTGCTGGCCTGGGGCCTCTCCTCGCTGCCGGCGCTGCTGCTCGGCGCCGGACTACTGCTCCTCCACACCAGGGGCGCCGCGGCGATCCACCCCCGCACCCTGCTGGACCGCCGCCACCTCGGCCGCCGCTTCGTCGTCGAGTTCGGCGTCGGCAACGCGGCGTCCCAACTGGCCATCGTGGCACTCGGGTTGCTCGCCAACCCCCTTGCCGTCGGCGCGCTGCGCGGCGCGACGACACTGTTCGGGCCGCTCAACGTCCTCTTCAACGCCGCCACCGGCTTCGGCCCACCGCTGCTCGGCCGCTACCCCAGCCCACACCACCAGGCCCGCGCCGCGTTCACGGCCGGCGCCACGTTGGCCGGCGTGGCCGCCGGCTGGGCCCTGGTCCTGCTCGTCCTCCCGGACGCGGCGGGCCGCGCGCTGCTCGGCGACACCTGGGACGCGGCCGTCTCCCTGCTCCCCGCCACCGGCACCCAGTACGCGGTCATGGCCCTCGGCACCTGCGGCCTGCTTCTCCTCCGCGTCCTGACCCCCCGCGCCACGCTCCCCGTCCAACTCACCTTCTCGCTCGTCTCCGTGGCCTGCCTGCTCATCGGCTACGCGGCCGGCGGCATCCTCGGCGCCGCGTGGGGCCTGGCGGCCGGCTCGGCGATGAAGGCGGCCGCCAGCTGGCTCCGCGCGGGCTTCGAACTCCGCGTCACGGCGCAGTAGCCCCGCCGGGACGGCCTCCCGGCCTACCGGCTCGAAGGGCCTGGGTCCGGGGGTGGTTCTGGTCGCGCCAGTCCCGAGGCGAGATTCCGTATGCCCGTTTGAACACCTTGCTGAAGTGGGTCGCGTCCACGAAGCCCCACCTTCGTCCGATCGCCGCGATGGTCCGCCGCCGGCCGTTCGGGCCGGCCAACTCCCGCCTGCACTCGGCCAGGCGGTGTGTCCGGATCCAGTCCCCGAGGCTGATGCCCGACCGGGACAGCACGGCGTAGAGATGACGCACGGAGATTCCGTGTGCGGCGGCGATCCGTGCCGCCGACAGGCCGGGATCGGCCAGGTGTGCCCGGATGTACTGAGTGATCCGCAGGCTGAGCGTCGCGTCCAACGGTCCGCTGGCCAGGCCGGAGTTACCGTGCTGGGACGCCAGGACGGCACGGAGCAGTTCGATGCTGGGTGCCACGACGGCGTCGGCGTGCCCGCCCCGGCGCATGTCGTCGCTGACGGCCAGTTGGGAGAAGTAGGTGAAGGCGAGGCGCGCGACGGGGTTGTCGGGTCCCAGGGGGACCGCGGTGACGTCGCGCAGCACCCGCTCGGGGAGCGCGAGTGCCGCGCGGGGGAAACGGAGGAAGTGGTAGTCGACTCCCTCGTCGAAGAGATGGGTGTAGGGAGCGACCGACTCGTAGACGGCGCATTCTCCCGGCCTCAGCAGGCACTCGCGACCGTTCTGCACCACCAGGCTGGTGCCCGTCAGCTGAAGACCCAGGGTGACGGCCGGCTCCTCGTCCTCCCGGGCCAGCCGTTCCGTCCGGCGGATGGTGACCGCGGTCGCCCGTGCCGAACAGATCCTGAGGGGTCCGACGGCGCCGAGCCCCACGCGAGCGGAGATGCCCTCAGCCGGCGGACGGTGATCGATGTCGACCGCCACCATCGATTCCCACACCGCGTGCCGGAGCACTTCCTCCCGGTCCCGCGGCGGTATGAACGCGGTGTCCAGGACCGGGCTCACGAGGCGGGCCCGCGCCTGCGCCGGCCATCAGGCCGGCCTGACAACGCCTCGGCCCGTTCCCCCACAAGCCACCCCCGGCACAGACGGTTCCCGGCCAGAGTCTGGCACGGCGCTCTCTCGCCGTGCAACGGCCTCGACGGGCACCCGCCGGGCCCGCGCCCGGTGCGGCGTCAACGTGCGGCTGTGCACCGCTGACACATTTCCCTGCGCGGAGGACACAGTCCGAAGCCCGCGATGACCCTAGGGTCGGTGGGCGGCGCCGTCACTCATGAGGTGGCGGTGATACTCCTCAGTCGACCTGGGTGTGACGGTGTTCATCGAACAAGGACGTGCCGAGGCGGGTCGGCGGGGGCAGGGCCCAGCCGGCGGGTGTCGTGCGGTGGCCCTGACGGCGCGGTGGGTGGGCGGCCGGAATCGCTTGCCAGGGACGTGAGATGACTGCCGGAGCCGTCCGCCGTCCCGTGAACGACCCGCGGGGACCGCGCTTCCCCGCCGGGGTGTCGGGGACCGCGAGGTCCCCGGGTTCCCCGCCGGGCGACGTCGAGGCGGAGTTCGTGGCCACCGCTCGCCGTTTCGCCGCACCCGTGCGCGGGGTCGGGCTGCTGCTCACCAGCGTGTTCGGGCTTCTGGCGGTGCCCGACGACCTCATGCCGCTGGGGTTCGCGCTGCTGGGTCTTGTGGTCGTCGGCGCTGTGGTGGACTGCTGGACCGGGATCTCGGGGCGTGGCGCTCCACTGGCACTCGGGTTCGCCGTAGCGCGTGTGGTGGCGATCTGCGCGACCCAGGAGTGGACCGGTGGACAGCCGCACCAGTGGGCGCTCAACGTGCTGACCACGACGGCGATCACGCTGCAGTGGGAGTGGCCGCCGAAGGTCGCCGTACCTGTCACGGCCGGGTTGCTCGCCGTCGACCTCGCCGCGGTCGGTTTCGGCGAGGGGGGCGCGATCGTGCTCCGGCTCCTGGCCGAGTGCGTGCTGGCTCGTCTGGCGTTCGTGCTGCTGCGGTGGTCGAGCAGGCGCGTGGACGTGCTGCGGGACCGCCGGGCGGACCTGGAACGGGCGGAGGCGCTGACGCTGGAGCGCCACCGGAGGGAACGCGAGTACCTGGCGTTGCTGCACGACACGGCCTCGGCGACGTTCCTCCTGGTGGCGGCGAACGGTCGCGACACCGATCCGGCACAGGTGGCCGGGTACGCGCGGCACGACCTGGCCATACTCACCGGCTCGGCGGGCGGGCCGACGGCACAGGACAGCCCGGTGGACCTGAAGGCCTCGTTGCACGCCGTCGTGGAGCGCCGCCCGTTGACCGTCGAAGCCGAGTGGCGGGACGTGCCGCTGGTGCCCGCGTCGGTGGCACTCGCGCTGGTGCGCGCGGTGCGTGAGGCCCTGGTCAACATCGAGCGGCACACGGGCGTGGACACCGCGGCGCTGAGTGTGCGCGGTGAGGGCGACGGCGTCGTCGTGGAAGTCGCCGACACCGGCCCGGGGTTCCGCCCCGATGACGTGCCGCACCTCCGCCGCGGCATTCGTGGCTCGGTCGTCGAACGCATGACCGCGGTCGGTGGCCGCGCCGTGGTCACCTCGTCTCCCGGTGCGGGCACCACCGTGCGGCTGGTGTGGCCCGATGGGTGAGGACCGCGCCGTGGCCGACCACGTGCACCCCACGATGCGGATCGCCCTGCTCGGCGTCGCCGGTACCGTGCAGTTCGGGTTGTGCCTGGCCCCGCTGGTCACGCACGAGTACCGGCCGGCCTGGGTCGCCGTCGCCGCGTTCACCGCCCTGGCGCTCGTCACCGCCACGTGCGGGGCGTGGGTGGTGCGCGGGCGGCCGCTGCCGCCCACCGTCGCGGTGGTCGGCGCGGTGGTCGTGCTGACCGCCTCGCCCGCCGCGACCGCCGTCCTGCCGCCGGACGGGCACTTCCGTGCGCCGGACTGGGCGTTCGGCCTGGTGGGGTGGCACCTGTTGCTGCTGCTCCTCGACCGAGTCCCCGTGCTGCTGGCGGCGTTGGCCGTGAACGTGGCGGCGAAGGTCGCCCAGTTCCTGCTGTCGGGAGTGCCGGAGCGCGTCGAGGTGAGTGCCGCGGGAGCGGTCGTGCTCAGCACCACCAGCGTGCAACTGGCGGTCGTGGTGATCACGCGGCTGCTGCGCCGTGGTGCCCGCCAGGCGACCGAGGTGGCCGCCGAGCGGGATCGGATGGTGACCAGGGTGGCCGTGGCCGAGCAGCGGGAGCGGGGGCAGCGGATCGGCTTCGCCGGGCAGTTGGGCGTGACGCTGCCGTTGTTGGCGGACCTGGCCGATGGCGTGCTGGACCCGCGCGACGACGACACACGGCGGCGGTGCGCCCTCGCGGCGACCCAGTTGCGCAGGCTGTTCGCCGAGAACGACGACGTCCCCGACCCGCTGGTGCACGAGGTCACCGCGTGCGTCGACGAGGCGGAGCGGCGGGGTGTCGAGGTCTCGCTGGCGGTCAGCGGCACGGTCGTGCCGGTGCCGACCAGCGTGCGTCGTGAACTCACCGGTCCGGTGGTCGCCGCGCTGTCGGCGGCCCGGACCCGCGCGCGGGTGAGCGTGCTGCGCACCGACGAGGAAGTGCGGGTGGCCGTGGTCGCGGACGCCGGAACCGGGGTGGTCGTCGGCTCCTCGCCGCGGGTCGAGGTGGACTCCGGCACCTATGGTGAACACGTGCGGGTGGGGGCGAGATGGCGGCGGACGAGCGGTTGAGCGCGGTGATCGTGGACGACCACCCGGCGGTGCGGGCCGGGGTGGCCCACTGGCTGTCGTCCGGCACGCCGCCGATCCGGGTGGCCGCCGCGGGCGACGAGGTGCGCGTCGCCTGGCTCGGTGAGGGCGCCGAGGCCGACGTGGTCATCCTCGACCTGCACCTGGGCGGCCCGACCCCGGCGCTGAGCGATCTGCGGAGACTGACCGAGACGGGCAGGCGGGTCGTCGTCTACTCGATGCGCCTGGACGACGACATCGCTCTGCGGTGCCTGGAGTCGGGGGCGTTGAGCTATCTGACGAAGGCGGAGGGCGCCGAGCACCTGTTGCGGGCCACGAGGGCCGCGGCGGCGGGCCGGGCGTACACCCCGCCGACCCTGGCGGGTGCGCTCGCCGGCGACCGCTCCGCCCACCGGCCGGTGTTGTCGGCGCGCGAGACCGAGGTACTGGTCGAGTGGTTCCAGTCGGAGTCCAAGGACTTCGTGGCCCAGCGCCTGGGCATCTCACTGAGCACGGTCAACTCCCACCTGGAGCGGATCCGGATCAAGTACGCCCTGAGCGGCCGGGAGGCGCCGACCAAGGCCGCCCTGGTGGCGCGCGCCGTCCAGGACGGCCTGGTCCACCTCGACGACCTGTGACCGCGGTGCGGACGGACGGGAGCGCGCCGGTCCGGCCACCCGGGCCGCTGGAGGACGTCACCGCGATCGGCGTCACGGCACAGCCGC
>NZ_SMKI01000232.1 GCF_004348415.1 Streptomyces hainanensis | reverse complement strand
CCCCAAGCAGCCCCGCCCATTTCCGCTGCCCCCGTTCGAAGCCGACCTTGTCGACCACGGTGCATCGCATCCACTTGACCAGCACCGCGCCATCGTACGGCCAACCGGCCCGGCCCCCCGAATACCGGCCAAGTGGCGGGGCCCTGGCCGCCCTTCGTCACGACCGGTCCGTCAGTGATGGGCCAGGAACTCCTCGAAGGAGACCCGGCCGTCGGCGTGCTCCGGTGACAGCAGCGCCCCGTCCCGCACGGCGTGGAACGACTTGGCCGGCAGCCGCAGCGGCACCACCGGCCGGTGCAGCCCCTCCGCCCTGACCGCCTCCCTGGTCAGCTCCTCGGCCGAGCGGATCTCGGGCCCGGCCATGTCCGCCGCCCGCCCCATCAGTGGCTCGCCGCACGCCAGCTCCGCCAGCCGCCGGCCGACCTCCGCGGCCTCCACCGGCTGCAGCCGTACCCCGCCGCCCAGCGTGAACACCGCCGGCAGCAGCCGCTGCGCGCGCACGAAGCGGGTGATCAGGGCGTGGAACTGGGTGGCACGGAGGATCGTCCAGGGCAGCCCCGACTCCTCGACCAGCCGCTCGCACTCCAGCTTGGCGCCGTAGTAGGGAAAGCCGGCCACCCGGTCGACCCCGACGATCGAGATGTAGACGAGGTGTGGGGCCCCCGCCTCCCTGGCCGCCCCGATCAGCCGCCGGGTCGCGGTGATGTCGCCGCGCCCACCGGTCGTGGCACAGTGCACCACCGCGTCGACACCGGCCATCGCCGGCCCGAGCCCACTGCCGGTCCTCAGGTCGCCGGTGAACCACCGCACCGGCAGCCGCTCACCCTCGTCGCGGCTCCGCCGGCTGAGGATCCGCACCTCGTGCTCGTCCTCCAGCAGCCGGGCCACCACCTCACGCCCCGCCGTCCCCGAGCCGCCGGTCACCAGGATCACGCTCATGAGCACCGCCTTCCACCACCCCCATTGTCATGGAATCACCCGTTTCGCGCATCCCGCCTCAGAAGCATTCGCCTCCGGAAACGACGGTGCGCGGGAGGGCACCAGGGCCCTCCCGCGCACCGCCCCGGGATACTGGCGGAGGTCACTTGTCCCCGACGTGCGCTATTCGTCGTCGGCGGGTACATCGCGGTCGGCAAACGCCCGCAGGTGGAGCTGGGGTGCCCCAGAGTCCGCGAGCCACTGCAGCCGGTTGTCCTCCGCAGCGAGACCGGCGCGGGCCAGCCCGCACCAGTCCTCACGATCAAGGAGTGAGAAGTAAGCGGCGAGGACCGCGTCGCGCTGCGCCTCAGTGCTGCCGTGGTTCTCGGGGGGCTCGGTGGTGAGGTGTCGCGCGAGCACGGCCACGATGAAGAAGCGCTCAATGGTCGGTGCAAGACGGCCGACATGTCGAGCGTGAGCTTCCAGGACAACCGCGGCATGGGGGTAGCGCCGAAGGGTCGTTCCCATCCCTCCGCAGTACGTCATCACGTGTAGCAGTCGGCCTGTGTGGTCGAGCAGTTCGCTGTCGCGTTCGAACTCCGAGAGTGCCTCATGCAGTCTGGCGACTGTGGCGACCTTGCCTGCGAAGTAGCCGTTGAGGAAGTCACCGTCGACGGCCTTCCGCAGAAGCCAGGGGCGGGCGCCGGGATCGTCAAGACGGCAGAGCGCCTCGACGACATAGACCCGACCCCAGCCAGTCACCCGGTCGGCCAGCCAAAGCAGGGATTCCAGGCGCCCCGGCAACCGTTCCAGCGCATGTGCCGCGAGCGGGCCGAACCGGTGAGAGAGCAGTCCGATGGTCTGGATCAGCGGGATGTCATCCGTCGTGCCGACCGCGGCAAGCAGGGCAAGCCCGACTGTGGCCGCACATCGGTCGGTTGCGTGGCGGACGAGCCACCGCCCGGTGCTCCGGACGCGGTCGGCATCGGCCCGGTGGGCCGCATTGGCGATGTCGTCGTTGCGATGGATCGGGACGTAGATGTCGTGGAAGGCCCCGGTCAGGGCACTCGGCGGAGCGGACGGCTGAGCGAAGTGCTCGTCCAGGATGCGGGCGATGCCGGCACCGGCAGTGCGTCGGTCCTCGGGTGGTTTGGGGCGGGGCCGGCGGCGATGCGGTCCGTCGTCCGGATACGGCTCGCCGTCACGTGGGAGTGGTTTGTCCGGCGTCTGTTCGTGCAGCCTCAGCGCATAGTCGAACAGGCTCGTCCGTGGTTCGGGCAGCCCGTGCCCGACAGCCGCGCTCACCAGCGGGGGGAGGGCCCGATTCTCTTGATCACGTCGCAGATCATGACATCCGGCCCCTGCTCGGGCAAGCCCTTTCAATCCGCTGCCGGGGCTCGGCAGTTCACCTCAGGACGTTCGTGGAGGTCAGCCAGTCGTTGCCGGACGGAGTGATGTCCGCGCACATCGTCCGGGTCTGGTGTGAGGGGTTGGTGGGATACTCGTGCCGGTCGTCGGCGGGTGTCCCTACCGAACCCTCACCTGTGCCGGCGCTGCCCGATGACGAAGGCGAGTGCGAGCCGGGAAAAGGGCGGCGAGGTGGCGGGGTCCAGGCGCAGCACCCATTCGGGCATGCGGCAGGCGCTCCGGGCCCGTATCACGCCCCGGTCGTCCCTGAACTCGTAGGCACCCCACTTCGTACCGGCGAAAGGTTCGACGGAGCCCACCGGCGTACCGTCAAGAGCCAGCAGCGCGTAGCCGCCGGACGAGTCCCTGCCGGTGCCGCGGATGATGTGCCCGGACACACCGGAGGGGTCCCAGACCACCAGTTCCGGCGCGGATTTCCCGGCGCGGCGCTTCTCGACCCGGAACATGGGCTGTCCCGCGGAGTCGCGGACCTCCCAGTACGTCGTCTTCACCCCGGGCGCAGCAGGCACGGGCCGGGGGAGCGTGACCACCGACGCCGAGCGCCGACCGTCGGGCGTGTGCGCGCCCTTGCCCGTGACGATCAGCAGATCCCCAGGGGCGCCGGGTTCCGCGAGGAGCCGGCGGGTGCGCTTCCCTGCCCGGATCTGCTGCACCGTCAGGGCACCGAACGAGGCCACCCAGAACAACGACAGGGAGCCAGGCAGAGCGGCGGCCCTGAGGCCGGGGCGGTACGGACCCAACGGGCCGACGCGCACCTCGACGGTGCGTCCCGCGTCGCTGCGGCTGAGGCCGTAGATTGCGCCGGAACCGGTGTCGCCGCTGGCGGTGCGCCACGTCCCCGTGCACCTGAGCGGGCTGCGACTCTCCCCCCGATGACACTCGGCGACCTGCGCGGTGGCCCGCTCTCCGGCCAGGAAGGTGTACGCCAGCATCGTGGGCCAGATGAGTCCGCCGATCATTGCCAGGGGTATCGCGGCACGGAACAGTTGGAATCTCATGATGCAGCAAACTACAGCGGCGGACGGCCGACACGTGGCCTGAAGTCGCCTGCCGAGCTCCTTGACGAGCGCCTCCGGCTCTCTCCGGCGGGCAGTGATCCGCTCCAGCTCGGCCACCCCCGCTCCGTCCCCGCGATCTGGCGGCGTATCCGTACGGCGACGGGTGGTTGGCGGACCCTCGCCACAGGCGCGTCACGGCGCGCGGCACCGGGCAGATCAACCGCCCGACTCACGACGCGTCTCACTCAACATCGTTGAATCGGTCACTCCCCGCAGGTCACAGGCACGACGAAGGGGACCGGCCTTCGGCCGGTCCCCTTCGCGAGCTGCTGGTCAGCCATCCGTGCGGGCTACGTCGGATGCCGCGTCCGACGCGATTCCGCCCGGTATCAGCTGCAGCCGCTGGTGGAGCCGCAGCCCTCGCACAGGTAGCAGCTACCCGCCCGCCGCATCTTGGTGCCGCAGGCGAGGCACAGCGGGGCGTCGGCGTTCAGGCCGAGCCGCATCTCGGCCAGTTCGGTCGAGCTGTGCGCCTCGCGGGGCGCCGGGCTCTCCTGGGCCGGAACCGCGGGAGCGGGCGGCGTCGGGGAGCTGGACGGCCGGGGTGCCTCGACCTGGCGGGGCGCCGACTGGGAGAGGCCCTCGACGTCGAGCTCGTCGTCGGCCGGCTCGTAGGAGCCGGTCTCCAGGTGGCGCTGCCGCTCGGTCGCGGTGTGGATGCCCAGCGCGGAGCGGGTCTCGAAGGGCAGGAAGTCGAGCGCCAGGCGGCGGAAGATGTAGTCCACGATGGACTGCGCCATCCGCACGTCCGGGTCGTCCGTCATGCCCGCCGGCTCGAACCGCATGTTGGTGAACTTGGAGACGTAGGTCTCCAGCGGCACGCCGTACTGCAGGCCCACGGAGACCGCGATGGAGAAGGCGTCCATCATGCCCGCCAGGGTCGAGCCCTGCTTGGACATCTTCAGGAAGACCTCGCCGAGCCCGTCGTCCGGGTAGGAGTTGGCGGTCATGTAGCCCTCGGCGCCGCCGACCGTGAAGGAGGTCGTGATGCCGGGACGCCCCTTCGGCAGCCGCCTGCGCACCGGACGGTACTCGACCACCGTCTCCCGCTCGGCCGCCGCCACCGGGGCGTCGGCCTTCGCCGGCTCCTTCTTCTTGGCCGAGAGCGGCTGGCCGACCTTGCTGTTCTCGACGTAGACGGCCAGCGCCTTGACGCCGAGCCGCCAGCCCTCCAGGTAGATCTCCGCGACGTCGTCCACGGTGCTGGTGCTCGGCATGTTGACCGTCTTGGAGATGGCGCCGCTCAGGAACGGCTGGGCCGCCGCCATCATCCGCACGTGCCCCATCGGGGCGATGGACCGCTCGCCCATCGCGCAGTCGAACACCTCGTAGTGCTCGTGCCGGAGGCCCGGCGCGTCCACCACGTTGCCGTGCTCGGCGATGTGCGCGACGATCGCCTCGACCTGCTCCGGCTGGTAGCCGAGGCGCTTCAGCGCCTTGGGCACCGTGTTGTTGACGATCTGCATGGAGCCGCCGCCGACCAGCTTCTTGAACTTCACGAGCGCCAGGTCGGGCTCCACGCCCGTGGTGTCGCAGTCCATCATCAGGCCGATGGTGCCGGTCGGCGCGAGCACCGAGGCCTGCGCGTTGCGGAAACCGTTCTTCTTGCCGAGCCGCAGCACGTCCTGCCACGCCTCGGTGGCCGCCGCCCAGACGGGGCTGTCCAGGTCGTCCATGCGCTTGGCGGCGCCGTTGGCGTCCGCGTGCTGCCGCATCACCCGGTTGTGGGCGTCCGAGTTGCGCGCGTAGCCCTCGTAGGGGCCGACCACCGCGGCCAGTTCGGCGGAGCGGCGGTAGGAGGTGCCGGTCATCAGCGAGGTGATGGCCCCGGCCAACGCGCGGCCGCCGTCCGAGTCGTAGGCGTGGCCGGTCGCCATCAGCAGCGCGCCCAGGTTGGCGTACCCGATGCCCAGCTGCCGGAAGGCCCGGGTCGTCTCACCGATCTTCTGGGTCGGGAAGTCGGCGAAGCAGATCGAGATGTCCATGGCCGTGATGACCAGCTCGACGACCTTGACGAACCGCTCCACGTCGAACGACTGGTTGCCCCGGTCGTCGTCGCTGAGGAACCTCATCAGGTTCAACGAGGCCAGGTTGCACGAGGAGTTGTCCAGGTGCATGTACTCGCTGCACGGGTTGGAGGCGGTGATCCGCCCCGACTCGGGCGACGTGTGCCAGAGGTTGATGGTGTCGTCGTACTGGATGCCCGGGTCGGCGCAGGCGTGGGCGGCCTCGGCCATCTTGCGGAAGAGCGACCGGGCGTCGACCTCCTCGATGATCTCGCCGCTGGTCCGCGCCCGCAGCCCGAACTTCGAACCCGACTCCACGGCGCGCATGAACTCGTCGTTGACCCGGACGGAGTTGTTGGCGTTCTGGTACTGGACGGACGTGATGTCGTCGCCGCCCAGGTCCATGTCGAAGCCCGCGTCCCGCAGGGCACGGATCTTCGCCTCCTCCTTCACCTTGGTCTCGATGAAGGCCTCGACGTCCGGATGGTCCACGTCGAGGACGACCATCTTGGCCGCCCGCCGCGTGGCGCCGCCCGACTTGATGGTGCCGGCCGAGGCGTCCGCGCCCCGCATGAAGGACACCGGCCCCGAGGCGTTGCCGCCCGAGGACAGCAGTTCCTTGGACGACCGGATCCGCGAGAGGTTGAGCCCCGCGCCCGAACCGCCCTTGAAGATCATCCCCTCTTCCTTGTACCAGTCGAGGATCGACTCCATGGAGTCGTCGACCGAGAGGATGAAGCAGGCGCTGACCTGCTGCGGCTGCTTGGTGCCGACGTTGAACCAGACCGGCGAGTTGAAGCTGAAGATCTGGTGCAGCAACGCGTACGCCAGCTCGTGCTCGAAGATCTCGGCGTCCGCCGGCGAGGCGAAGTAGTCGTGCTCCTCACCCGCGGCGCGGTAGGTCCGCACCACCCGGTCGATCAGCTGCCGGAGGCCGGTCTCCCGCTGCGGGGTGCCGACGGCGCCCCTGAAGTACTTGCTTGTGACGATGTTGACCGCGTTCACCGACCAGAAGTCGGGGAACTCGACGCCGCGCTGTTCGAAGTTGACCGAGCCGTCGCGCCAGTTGGTCATGACGACGTCACGGCGCTCCCAGACCACCTCGTCGTAGGGGTGCACCCCGGGCGTGGTGTGGATGCGCTCGATCCGCAGGCCCTTGGTCCCCTTGCCACCCTTGGCGCGGGACCCACGTGCCGGGCCGCTCGTCGTCTCAGTCATTCCGCCTCCCTGTGCGGGCATGCGCCCTCGTGCCATCCGGTTTCGCACCGGATCGCCTGTTCTGTTCTGATGACCGGGGCGCGTCCATGCGCCTCGGCCAAGCTGTGTGGTGTGGTCCGGGCGGCCCGTGGCGGACCCGGCGCGCCCCACGCCGTCCTGCGGCGGAGGGGCCTATCCGGCGGCGGCCGGCCGCCCCCCGGGGACGGGCACCGCGCTGACGGCGGTGGGTGGTCGCTCGGGGGCGAAGCCCTCGCGCAGCTCGGTGATGGCGGCCTCGAAGTCCTCGAGGGAGTCGAACGCCCGGTAGACCGAGGCGAAGCGCAGATAGGCGACCAGGTCGAGCTCGCGGAGCGGGCCGAGTATCGCGAGGCCCACGTCGTGGGTGGAGAGCTCGGCGCTGCCGGTGGCGCGCACGGCCTCCTCCACCCGCTGGCCGAGCTTGGCCAGCGCGTCCTCCGTGACGGGGCGCCCCTGGCACGCCTTCCGCACGCCGGCGATCACCTTGTCCCTGCTGAAGGGCTCGGTCACGCCGCTGCGCTTGATCACCATCAGCGAGGCCGTCTCCACGGTGGTGAACCGCCGGGAACAGCTCGGGCACTGCCGGCGCCGACGGATCATCGTCCCGTCGTCCGCGGTGCGGCTGTCGACGACGCGGCTGTCGGGGTGCCTGCAGAAGGGGCAGTGCATCGCTCTCTCCCTTCCTCACCACTCTGACGCGCTCTCGCGACGTTGCTCACTGAGCGTGCACACCACGGGCGTGGCGTGACGACTCCGACGCCCCGGAGGACGCGATCCGCGTTCCCCGGGGGACACTCCCCAGCATAGGCGATGTCTCGCACCGAGGATGACCCGGAACCACAATTTCTGGGGATTGATCCGATGCGCTACCACTAGATCTAGGGGTGACAGCGGGTAGGCTGTCAACATCATCGCCGCGCGTGTCGCGAGCGGGTAGGTCGACGGCCGGGCGGTGGGCCGCACCCGCGGGCCGGCGAACGCATGGGAGGCTACCGCATGACCCGGTTACCGTTCGCGGCCGACCCCGCCGAAGGACGGCCTCCTTGTACACCCGCTCGCTTGATCACGTCAGCTGATCAGCGATTTTTCACTCGAACGTGTGTTTGGCGCAACCTTTCGATAGCAACTACCGTTGTCTGACTAGGGAGAACCACCGAGAAGGGGCCGACATGACCACCGCAGCAGACGACGCCATCACCGCCGCTGAGCGCCGCCATGACCGCGTCGCGGCCCCCGCGGCTCCACGTTCGATGCCCGGCCGACCTCCCGGCATCAGGGCGGACAGTTCCGGCCTGACCGACCGGCAGCGCCGGGTGATCGAGGTCATCCGCGACTCCGTGCAGCGCCGCGGCTACCCACCGTCGATGCGTGAGATCGGCCAGGCCGTCGGCCTGTCCAGCACCTCCTCGGTCGCCCACCAGCTGATGGCCCTGGAGCGGAAGGGCTTCCTCCGCCGCGATCCGCACCGCCCCCGTGCCTACGAGGTCCGCGGCGCCGAGACACCGACCCCCCAGGTGACGGACACCGCCGGCAAGCCGGCCGCCTCCTACGTGCCGCTCGTCGGCCGGATCGCCGCGGGCGGCCCGATCCTCGCCGAGGAGTCCGTGGAGGACGTGTTCCCGCTGCCTCGGCAACTGGTGGGCGACGGCGAGCTCTTCGTGCTCAAGGTCGTCGGTGACTCGATGATCGAGGCCGCCATCTGCGACGGCGACTGGGTCACGGTGCGCCGGCAGCCGGTCGCGGAGAACGGCGACATCGTCGCGGCCATGCTCGACGGCGAGGCCACCGTCAAGCGCTTCAAGCGCGAGGACGGCCAGATCTGGCTGCTCCCGCACAACGCGGCATACCAGCCGATCCCGGGCGACGAGGCCACCATCCTGGGCAAGGTCGTCGCCGTCATGCGGCGGATCTGACCCTGCCGCCTCCTCGCTCTCGTTCTCCTGCGGCCCGGCGCCTCTCCGAGTGTCCCGGGCACCCCGCTCCCCCGGGCTTGGCCTACGACGCGGCGGCGTCCTCGCCTGCCGCGTCCCGGGCGGTGGCATCGATCGCGGCGAGCGAGCGCCGCACCTGATTCCGGTCGGTCGTGTACCAGAAGTCCGGCATGGAAGTGCGAAGGAAGCCCGCGTAACGCGCCTTCGAGAGCCGAGGGTCGAGCACCGCGACCACGCCGCGATCCCCCGTCGCCCGCACCAACCGGCCGGCCCCCTGCGCCATCAGCAGCGCGGCATGCGTGGCCGCCACGGCCATGAAGCCGTTGCCGCCGGCCTCCTCCACGGCCTTCTGCCGCGCGCTCACCAGCGGATCGTCGGGGCGCGGGAAGGGGATCCGGTCCATCACGACCAACTGGCAGCTCGGCCCCGGCACATCCACCCCCTGCCAGAGCGAGAGCGTGCCGAAGAGGCAGGTGCGCGCATCCTCCGCGAAGGTGCGGATCAGCTCACCCAGCGTCTCCTCGCCCTGGAGCAGGATCGGCAGATCCAGCCGCCCACGCAGCTCCTCGGCCGCCGTCTGCGCGCCGCGCATCGAGGAGAAGAGCCCCAGCGTGCGCCCGCCGGCGGCCTCCACGAGCTCGGCCAGCTCATCGAGCATGTCCGCGCGGCTGCTGTCCCGCCCGGGCGGCGAGAGGTGCTGCGCGACATAGAGGATGCCCTGCCGCCGGTAGTCGAAGGGCGACCCCACGTCGAGCCCCTTCCACGGCGGGAACTCCTCGCCGTGCTGCCCTTCAGGCGCCAGGCCCAACGAGGCACCCACCCCGTTGAAGTCGCCGCCGAGCTTGAGCGTGGCCGACGTGAGCACCACGGACCGGTCCTCGAACAGCTTCTCCCGCAGCAGCCCGGAGACGGACAGCGGCGCCACCCGCAGCGACGCGCCGTACCGGTCGTGCCGCTCGTACCAGACGACGTCGAACTCCGAACCCTCGACGATCCGCTCGGAGACCCCCTGCACCGTCTCGATGGCGGCCAGCGCCTGCTTGCGCACCGCGTCCTCGTCGGCCAGGGAGGAGTCCCTCGTGTTGCCGAGCGCCGTGATCGCGGCCCGCGCCGCGTCCCGCAGGGCGGTCAGCGCGTAGCCGAGGTCCTCCGGGATCTCCTCGAGCCGGCCGGGCAACGCCAGCTCCATCAGCCGCTCGAAGCCCTCGGCCGCGGTGGCCAGCCGGTCCGCCGTCTTCTCGTCGATCAGCTTGGCGGCCCGCCGCACCGCCCGCCCGACGCCGCCAGGCGTCAGCTCACCGGTGGCCACCCCGGTGACCCGGGAGACCAGCTCATGGGCCTCGTCCACGATGAGCACGTCGTGGCCGGGCAGCACCGGCGCGCCCTCGATGGCGTCGATCGCGAGCAGCGCGTGGTTGGTGACGATCACCTCGGCGAGCTTGGCGCGCTCCCGTGCCGCCTCGGCGAAGCACTCGGCGCCGTAGGCGCAGCGGCTGGCGCCCAGGCACTCCCGGGAGGAGACCGACACCTGCCCCCAGGCCCGGTCCGAGACGCCCGGCGTCAGATCGTCCCGATCGCCGGTCTCCGTCTCGTCCGACCATTCCCGCAGCCGCAGCAGGTCCTTGCCCAGCCGGCTGGTCGGCCCGCCCGCCGCCTCGGCCGCCTCGAACTGGTTGAAGAGCCCCTCCTCGTCCTCCTGCGGCACGCCCTCGTGGAGGCGGTGCAGACACAGGTAGTTGGACCGGCCCTTGAGGGTGGCGAACTCGGGGCGGCGGCGCAGCTGCGGGTGCAGCGCCTCCACCGTGCGCGGGAGGTCACGCTCGATCAGCTGCCGTTGCAGGGCGAGGGTGGCCGTGGCCACCACCACCCGGTCCCCCGTGGCGATGGCCGGCACCAGGTAGCCGAGCGACTTTCCGGTGCCGGTGCCCGCCTGGACGAGCAGGTGCGAGCCGTCCTGGAAGGCCTCGGCGACCGCCTCGGCCATGGCCACCTGCCCGGGCCGCTCGCTGCCTCCGACGGAGGCGACGGCGGAGTGCAGCAGATCGGTGAGGGTGGGCTTCCCAGATGTGGCAGTCATAGGGGTGACACCCTACGCGGACCCACTGACACTCCCGCCCCGCTCAGGGAGAGTGCAGCGGATTCGCGACAGTGCCGTGCACCACCGCGTGCGGGCGCTGGGCGCGGTCCCGGTAGCCGTCGAGGTGCAGCCGGTTGCGGTTGAGGCAGAGCCGGTCGATGCGCGGGGTGAGCAGGTCGAACGCCTCGAAGCGGTGCTTGAGCTCCGGGAAGCGGTGTTGGTAGTGCAGGATTTCCGCCCGGACGAGTGACCAGAAGTCGACCTCCGTCACGCCGAGTTCCCGTTCGCACAGCGGAGCCAGGAAGCGGAACACGCCCACGAAGAGGCCGGAGTGGATGAACTGGGTGAGGAAGGCCGGCGGTTCGGTGAGCAGCACCTCGCGGACCTGCCGCGGGACGTGGTCGAACTCGGGCAGCGGCTCGGCGCTCAGGTTGACGTCGTCGACGAAGTCCTTGACGGCGAGCCGGACGGGGATGTCCCGCTCGTCGAAGACCACCAGCGCGTTCTCGCCGTGCGGCGAGAACACCGTGCCGTAGCGGTAGAGGAAGTGCAGCAGCGGCGGCAGCAGCGCCGCGAACAGGCTGCGCAGCCAGCTGTGGGCCGGTAGGCCCGAGCGCGCCACGAGCTCGGCGGTGAGGGAGCGCCCGCTCTCGTCGGTCCAGAGCAGCGCGGCGAGGGTTCGGGCCCGCTCCCCCGCGCCGAGGAACGGCCCGATCGGCTCCCGCCAGATGCAGCCCAGCAGTTCCCGGTACTGGTAGGGGACGGTGGGCAGCCGGTCGTAGAGCGGGTGCTCGACGCTGACGGAGGCGATCTCACCGAGCAGGACGGGGCGGGTCTCCTCGGCGAGGAACGGGTCGCCGTCGCGCACCCCGTGCACCCAGCCGGTGACGGCGGGGGCGGCCAGCGTGCGCTCGGTGGGCAGACCGCGCCAGACCAGGGTGTTGAGGATGGAGAGCGGCAGCTTGACGGTGCGGGCGTGTGGACGGCTGACGTTGAGGAAGGTGCGAATGGACTGCTGTGGCAGCCGCAGGTCGCCGTCGGTGGGGAGGGGTATCAGCGCGCCCGCGGCGATCTGCGGCGCGAAGAGGGGGGCGATCGTCTCGTCCCACTGCCAGGGGTGGACGGGCAGCCAGAGGTAGTGCGCCGGGTCGCGGCCCTGGGCCGCGACGGCGTGGGCGAACGCCTCGCGGGTCGTGGCGGTCAGCTCTTCGGCGTAGAGCGCCTCGGGCGCGGCCAGCGAGGGTATGCCCCGGTAGCGGGCGAACTCGCGGTGCACGGCCAGCCAGGGCAGCGGGCGTGCGGTGCGTGCCTCGGGGGCCCAGCGGCCGGCGTCGGCAGCGGAGAAGCCGAGGCGCCCCTTGTTGGCCACCAGCCAGGGGTGGCCGGTGCAGCGGCCCTCCAGATCCGCGTGGCCCAGGTCGGCGAGCTCAGCGGCGCTGAGGGGATCGGCGGCGAGGGCGACGTCGGCGCTGAGGGTGGCGGTGAGCTCCCGGATCAGATGCCCCGTGGTGTCCCCGGAGAGGCCGAGCAGCGTGTCGTGGGCGCGCGCCACGAACTCCAGCGGGTCGGCGCCGGGGGGCAGGGT
>NZ_SMKI01000231.1 GCF_004348415.1 Streptomyces hainanensis | reverse complement strand
GCCCGCGGCGGGGGCGGCGTGCCCGGCCGCGGCGGGGTCCGCTCGCCCGAGGAGGCCGTCATGGTCGGCATGTTGTACGGCGTGCTCGACGGCTCGGCCGGCCCCGCCGTCGGGTCCTCGGCCGCCGGGCCGCCGAGCGCGAGCAGTCCGGCCGCCTCCTTGCCGAGCCGCGCGGTGAGCGCGGGCGGCAGCCACACCCCCTCCTCGCCGTTCGGGTCGACGTGCCGGGCCGCCTCGGCGGCGATCTCCAGCGGCGTCGGCCGCCGCGCCGGGTCCTTGTCCAGGCAGCGCTCGACGAGGTCGCGCAGCGGCCCGGCGAGACCGGTGAGGTCCGGCGGCTCGGCGATCACCCGGTGCATCAGGGTGTGCGCCGCCGAGTCGCGGTCGCCGAACGGGCCGTTGCCGGTGACCGCGTAGGCGAGCACCGCGCCGAGCCCGAACACGTCACTCGCCTCGGTCAGCCGCTCGCCGCGCACCTGCTCGGGCGCCATGTAGCCGGGCGAACCCACGGCGATCCCGGTCCTGGTGGCGATGCTGGCGTCGGCGGCCCGCGCGATGCCGAAGTCGATGACCCGCGGCCCCTCCAGCGTGATCAGCACGTTGGACGGCTTGAGGTCGCGGTGCATGACGCCCACGCCGTGGATCGCGCCGAGCGCGCTGGCCAGCCCCTCAGCGAGCCGCCACACGGTGAACTCGGGCAGCGGCCCGTGCAGTTCCTCCACCACCCGGGTCAGCGAGGGGCCCGGCACGAACCCGGTTGCCAGCCACGGCAGTTCGCCCTCGGTGTCCGAGTCGAGCACCGGCATCGTCCACTCGCCCGACACCCGCCGCGCGGCCGCGACCTCCTGCCGGAAGCGGCGGCGGAACTCGGGCTCGTGCGCCAGATGCGGATGGATCAGCTTGATCGCGACGGTCCGCCCGTCCGGCGTCCGGCCGAGGAACACCTGCCCCATCCCGCCGGTGCCGAGCCGGCCCAACACGCGGTACTCGCCCAGCGCGCGCGGATCTCCCGCGCCGAGCGGCCTCACCCGGCGCTCCCGGTCGGCCACGCCACGGAAAGGTCCACCAGTCTCGCCCCCTCGCGGTCCCGGCCCCGACGGCCGAGACGGTCACGGCGCTCATTGTCCCTCCACGCCGACGTGCCCCGTATCCCCGCCGCGTCACGGTATGGCGACGGAGCCCGCTCCCGGCACGAGACCTGTGCCCGGCCGCTCCCCCGGCCGGGCCGCGGAACGTGATAAACCGGGCAGCCATGGAACGCCTGCTGATCCGCCGCGCGCTGCTGATCGACACCGACCCGGCGGCCGTCGCCCTCCCGTCCCACGACCTGCTGGTCGAGGACGGCCGCGTCGCCGCCGTCGGCCAGGACCTGCCGGCCCACGACGCCGCGGAGGTGATCGACGGCACCGGGCTGATCGTCCTGCCAGGATTCGTCGACGCCCACCGGCACGTCTGGCAGGCCGCGCTCCGCGGCATCGCCACCGACGTCGACCTCGACGGCTACCTCCGGCTCGTGCTCGGCGAGATCGCGCCGCGCTACCGCCCGTCCGACGTGCACGTCGGCACCCTCGCCGGCGCCCTGGAGTGCCTGGCCTCCGGGATCACCACCGTGCAGGACCACTCCCACGTCCTGTTCACCCCCGACCACGCGGAGGCCGCCATCCTCGCGCTGCGCGGCTCCGGCATCCGGGCCGTACTCGCCCTGGGCCAACCGGTGTTCGGCGACGGCCTGACCGCCGACCAGATCCGCCGCGTCCACCGCGACCACTTCGCCCCCGCCCCCGACGACCTGATCACCCTGGCCCTCGGCCCGCTCGGCCCCTCCTACTCCCCGATGGAGGACGTCACCGACTCCTTCGCCCTCGCCGCCGAGCTCGGCCTCCGCGTGTTCAGCCACGTCGCCAGCGGCCCGGTCGCCGAACTCCCCGTCGCCGCCCTCCGGTCGGCCGGACTGCTCGGCCCGAACATCACGTTCGCGCACGGCAACTCGCTCCCCGACGAGGAGCTCGCCCTGATCGCCGAGGCCGGCGCGGCCATGGCGGTGTGCCCCGCCGTGGAGGCCCGGATGGGCTTCGGCCCGCCGCTCGCCGACCGGCTCCGCCGGCACGGCGTCACCGCCGGCCTCGGCGTCGACGTCGTCAGCGCCACCGCGGGCGACATGTTCTCGCTGATGCGCGCCATGCTGACCAGCGGCGGCCTCTCCCCCGCCGACGTCCTACGCCACGCGACGGCCGGTGGCGCCGCCGCCCTCGGCCTCGCCGACCGCGTCGGCTCCCTGGCCCCGGGCGCGGCCGCCGACCTGGTGTTCCTCCGCGCCACCGACACCAACCTGCTCGGCGGCCACCACGACCCCGTCGCCACCGTCGTCACGGCCGCCCACCCCGGCAACATCCAGGCCGTCCTGATCGCCGGCCAACGCGTCCCGCTGGAGACCCCGCCCGACCTCCCCGCCGCGCTGGCGGCCTCGGCCGCCCACGTGACGGCCGGCTAACCGGCGGTGGCCCGCGCCTGCCGGCACTCCTTCTCCACCCCGGCCTGGTAGAGGCAGACCCGCACCACCGGCGAACTCGCCGTGCCGGCCGGGGCGTCGACCGTGGTGCAGCGGTCGGCGAAGGCCGGGTCGGCGGCGGTCACCGCGGTGCCGTCGACGTAGGCCCTGACGCCCCAGCCGTCCGCGCGGTTGTCGCAGACGCGGAGTCGGACACCGGCGTCCGCGTAGGCCGTGACGTTGGCCCAGCCGGCGTTCTGGTCGGCGCCGGCGAGCACCGTGCCGGTGGTCGCGAGGGCCGGCTCGTGGACCGCGACGTCGACGACCACCGGGCGGTGGTCGGAGGCGGACGTGGTCACCGTCCTGGCGGCCGTCACGTCGAGGGCCGGGGTGGCGTGGACGTAGTCGATCCGCGCGTCGTCGCCGTTGCCCGGCAGGGTCACCGTGGCGGCGCCGGTGTTGGGGTTGAGCTGGGTCCAGGCGTCGAGCCAGCCGGGCGCCGCGAACCAGGGCCGGACGGCGTCGCCCGGCCGCACGTTGAGGTCGCCGGTGAGCAGCGCCGGCGTCCGCATGGTCGCCGCCGACGAGACGCGGTCCACCACGGCCCGCGCCTGCCGGGCCCGCCGCTCCGTCGCCTCCGCGCCCACGCCGGCGGAGAGGTGCGTCGTGTAGACCCGCACGTCCGTGCCGCCGACGTCGATCCGCACCCCGCCGAGGCTGCGTCGCACGGCGGTGGTGTCCGCCGGGTACTGCGGCAGCAGCGTGGTCAACCGCTCCCGGATCGGGTGGCGGCTGAGGATCAGGTTCCCCGCCGAGCCGCCGAACGCGTTGTCGTCGCTGCGGGCGAAGTGCGCCTGGTAGCCGGGGAGTTCGTCCAGCAGTCGCTGCCACTGGTTCTCGCCGCCGATCGCCGAGTTGTCGTGCAGCTCCTGCAACGTCACGACGTCCGGGTTCTGTTGCCGGATGACGGACACGATCCGGCCGAAGTCCGTGACGCCGTCCGTGCCCTGGCCGCCCTGCACGTTCCAGTCCAGCACCCGCAACGACACCGCGGCGGCCTCCGCCGCCCGCGCCTGGCTCGTCGCCACCATCGCCGACGCCGCCAGCAACACCAACGCCAGCGCGCCCATCACTCCACGTCGCCCAGTCACGGCCGCCAGGATGATGCTACGCGGGTAGCGCGTCAAGACGGCCCGGGCCGCCGTGTTTGAATCCCCAGGTGAACAGCGTGCCGGAGACTCGTCCCAGGACCGAAGACGACCTCGACGCGTGCGTGGAGGTGCTCGCCGAGGTCCACCACCGCGACGGCTACCCGGTGAACTGGCCCGACCGGCCCGCCGACTGGCTGTCCTCCGGCGCCCGACTCGGCGCCTGGGTCGCCGAGTTCGACGGCCGCGTCGCCGGGCACGTCGCCCTGTACGCGGCCGGCGAGGGCGACGTGGCTCCCACCCGGTGGCCGGAAGGACCCACGGCCGTGGTCAGCCGGCTGTTCGTCGCGCCCTGGGCCCGCGGCCACCGCCTCGGCGCCCTGCTGATCGGCCGCGCCGACGCCGAGGCCCGCCGCCGCGGCCTGCACCCCGTGCTGGACGTCGTGGCCACGGACACCGCCGCCGCCGCCCTCTACGAGCGGCTGGGCTGGCGCCTGCTGGCGACGGTCGAGCAGCGGTGGGGCCCGGAGCAGACCGTCACCATGCACTGCTACGCGGCGCCCCGCTAGGACCTGCCGCAAACCCCGTATACTCGTCTGCAAGTACTCGCCTACGAGTGGAGGGCTCCGTGGCCAAACGGCGCAAGGTGGGCAATCTGCTCGCGCTCGCGGTGCTCTCCACCGTCGCGCAGCGCCCGATGCACCCGTACGAGGTGATGTCGCTGCTCAGGGCCCGGGACAAGGACGCCGACATGGAGATCAAGCTGGGCTCCCTGTACACGGTCATGCGGAACCTGGCCAGGCACGGGTTCGTCGAGGTCGCGGGCACCACCCGGGAGGGGGCCCGCCCGGAGCGGACGGTCTACCGGATCACGGAGGCCGGGCGGGCCGAAATGGTCGACTGGGTCCGGGAGTTGGTGTCGACGCCGCAGCCGGAGCCGCGGCGGTTCAGGGCCGGCCTCTCGGTGCTCGCGGCGGTCGGCCCCGAGGAGGGCGCCGCCCTGCTGCGGCAACGGCTCGAACTGCTGGAGCGGGAGTGCGGCGCCCGCCGCGAGTCGCTGGCCCGCGACGTCCTGGCCGTGCCGCGCCTGTTCCTGGTCGAGGACGAGTACGAGCTCGCCGCCCACGAGGCGGAGGCGGCGTGGGTGCGCTCGCTCCTCGACGAGCTCACCTCGGGCACCTTCCCCGGCCTCGCCGAGTGGCGGCGCTGGAAGGCAACCGGCGAGATGTCCCCCGAGCTGGCCGAGTTGGCGGAACGGGGGCACGAGGAGTGACCAACGGGCCCGGCGGGGTGTTGCAGCACCGCCACCGGGCCCTTCGATCCCGAACCGGGACCCGCGCGAGGCGGATCCGGCCGCGAGATGGACACGCGCAACCATAGCCGGACTCCCCCGCCGGGACGGTTCACCGTGCCCGAGGGCACGGATCAGCCGGTCGGCGCCGTGACCTGCGGCCCGACCCGGATCCCAGGCAGGGGAGACAACGATGGAGAGAGCACGGAACGCGCTGGTCGTCGGCGGAGGTGTCGCCGGCCCCGTGACGGCGCTGGCCTTGCGCAGGGCGGGCATCGACGCGACCGTCTACGAGGCGTACCCGAGGTCCACCGAGGGCGTCGGCGGCACCCTCACGATGGCGCCCAACGGGCTGGCCGCGCTGGAGCTGGTCGGCGCGCGGGACGCGGTGGAGGCCGTCTCCCAACCGATCCCGTGGACGGCCATGTCGTTCGGCCGCCACTCGTTCGAGATTCCGCAGCTGGCCGACATGCCGCCGCAGCGGCAGATCCTCCGCGACGACCTGCACCGCGTGCTGGACGAGACCGCCGCCGCCCACGGCGTCCGCGTGGAGCGCGGCAGGCGGCTGGTCGGCGTCGAGGAGGGTGCGGACGGCGTCACGGCGCGGTTCGCCGACGGCAGCACGGCCACCGGCGACGTGCTCGTCGGCGCGGACGGCGTCCACTCCACGGTCCGCGGGCTGATCGACCCGGCGGCGCCGGGACCCGACTACACCGGGGTGCTGGGCTTCGAGGTCCTGGTGGACCGGCCGGTGTCGGGTGAACCCGGCGTGCTGCACTTCGCCTTCGGGCGGCGCGCCTTCCACCTCTACTGGAAGACCCTCGACGGCCGCACCCGTTGGGCCGCGAACCTGCCGCACGCCGAGCCGCTGCGGCTGACGGACGCGCGGGCGGTTCCCGCCGAGGAGTGGCTGGCGGTGCTGCGCGAGACCTACGGCGACGACGACCCCGCCGCCGACCTGCTCCGCCACGTCGACGCCGACCGGCTCCACGTCACCGGCGCGACCCACGTCATGCCGAGCGTGCCGCACTGGCACCGCGGGCGGCTGGTCCTGGTGGGCGACGCGGTGCACGCGCCGTCCAACAGCTCGGGGCAGGGCGCCTCGTTGGCCATCGAGAGCGGGATCGAACTGGCCCGCTGCCTCCGGGACCTGCCCGACCCGGGCGCCGCCTTCGCCGCCTACGAGCGCGCCCGTCGCCCGCGGGTCGAGGGGATCGCCGCCCGGGCGAGGCGGATCAACCAGGCGAAGGCGCCGGGGCCGTTGGCGCGGGCGGTGATGCCGCTGCTGATGCGGGTGCTGGTGAAGGTCGCGATGAACCCGGAGCGGAACCTGGGCCCGACGCACCGCTACCGCGTCGCCTGGGAGGAGTCCGCGGCGGACGTCGCGTAGCCGGGGTGGCGGCGGCTCACCGCGCCGCGCGCCCCAGGGCCTCGACGACGGGCCGGGCCACCGGGCTCGGGGACGCGGCGTCGAGGTCGAGCGGTCCCGTGGGGTGCAGCGGGGGCTGGGCCATGAACCGTGGGACCGTGCCGCGGTGCGGCTGGGCCGCGTGCACCAGGAACGGGTGGCAGAGGAACACGTCGCCGCTCCGCCCCGTCGCTGCGGCCTCGGGGCGGCCCTCGCTGGCGGCCACCGCGTCCCGGCACAGCGCGAACCACTCGCGCCCGTCGTCGCCGGCGTCCGCCAGCAGCGGCGGCACGTCCCGGTGCGAGCCGACCCTGATCCGCGTCGGCGCGTCGTCGGGACCCACGTCGGAGAAGAGGAACAGCATCAGCAGCGCCCGGCCGCGAGAGCGCAGGCTGAGCCGGTACTCGCCCGCCTCGCCGGCGAAGCTCGCCTCCACGTGCCAGCCGTCGTCGCCGGGCTCCGCGTCACTGGGGAAGCGCACCGGAAAGGTGCCGAGCCCGCCGGGCGCCCGCCACTTTCCGGGGCCCACCAGCTGGTCGAACGCCTCGTGCAGCACCGGGGTGTTGGCGGCGGCGCGGAAGGGCGGGGTGGCGAAGCCGCCCAGCCGGATCACCGGCTCCTTCCAGGTCGCGGGATCGCGCGGGTCGCAGCCGGTCGCCTCCCACAGCTCGGCCCGGCACCGGTCGACGACCTCGGCCGGCACGGCGCCGCCCACCCGGACGAAGCCGTGCGCCACGAACTCCTCGATCTCCGCTCGCGTCAGCATGCCGGCCAGTCTCACCGCGGCCGCGCGGGGCGACAATCGGATTTCCCTCCGGCACGCCGCACCACACCACACCGCACCGCGTCACGCGGCCGCCAGCACGGGGTAGTCGTTGTAGCCGGTCGCGCCGCCGACGTACATCAGCGGGCCCTGGCGGAGCGGGTTCAACGGGGCGCCGCGGCGGAGGCGTTCGACGAGGTCGGGGTTGGCGATGAAGGCACGGCCGAGGGCGATCACGTCGGCGCCGGCCGCCAGGAGCCGTTCGCCGGCCGCGCGGCCGCCGTCGGCGGGGAGTCCGCCGTCCGGGCCGAGGTCGGGGTTGGTCATCAGGACGCCGGCCCAGCGCCCGCGGAGGTCGCGGAGCAGCGGGTCGGCGGCGTCGGTGCGGACCACGTGCAGATAGCCGAGGTCCAGGCCGGCCAGCGCGTCGACCAGGGCCGGGTAGAGGGTGTCGGTGTCGCTCTCGGCGATGCCGTTGACGGTGTTCCGCGGGGAGATCCGCAGCCCCACCCGGTCCTGTCCCACGGCGTCGGCGACCGCCTCGACCACCTCCACGACGAACCGGACGCGGCCCGCGACGGTGGAGCCGTAGGCGTCGGCACGGTGGTTGGTGTTGGTGGCCAGGAACTGGTGCAGCAGGTGGCCGTTGGCGGCGTGCACCTCGACGCCCTCGAAGCCGGCGGCCACGGCGTTGCGCGCGGCGGCGGCGAAGTCGGCGACGTGGGCGCGGATGTCGTCCACGGTCATCTCCCGTGGCGTGACGGACGGTTGGCGGCCGGTCGGGGTGTGGATGGTCTCCGGCAGCGGGATCGGGGAGGGCGCGACGGGCACCAGGCCGCTGTTGTCCGGGTGGCCGACGCGGCCGCCGTGCTGGAGCTGGACGAACATCCGGCCGCCGGCGGCGCGCACCGCGTCGGTGACCCGGCGCCAGCCGGCGACCTGCGCCTCGGTGTACAGGCCGGGGATGTTGGGGTACGTCTGCCCGACGGCGTTGGGGGTGGTGGCCTCGGCGATGATCAACCCGGCGGCGGCACGCTGCGCGTAGTGGGCGGTCATCAGCTCGCTCGGCACCCCGTCGGCGCCGGCGCGGTTGCGGGTGAGCGGCGCCATGACCAGCCGGTTCGGCAGGGTCAGCGGGCCGAGGCGGGTGGGCTGGAAGAGGCGGGAGGATTCCGGGGAGCGCGTCATGCCGGTACGGTAGAACCTGACATCAGTGTCAGATTCAAGTGTGGATCCGGAGGTCGCCATGCGGATCGGGGAACTCGCGCGTCGCACCGGGGTGAGCGAGCGGTCGCTCCGCTACTACGAGCAGCAGGACCTGCTGCGGGCCGAGCGTACGCCAGGCGGCCACCGGGAGTTCGGCGACTGGGCGGTGGACCGGGTGATCCGGATCCAGGCGCTCTACGCGGCCGGGCTGTGCAGCGAGACGATCGCGCGGCTGCTGCCGTGCATGCGGGACGCGGACGGCGGCCTCTCGTCGATCGGCAACGAGAAGCTGGTCGCCGAGCTCGCCCAGGAACGCCGCCGGCTCGACGGCATGATCCGCGACCTGCTTCTCTCCCGCGACGTCCTCGACGAGGCCATCGAGACGGCCTCGGCCGGCCTCACCCGGCCGGCCGGCTGACCACCGCCCGCCCGCGCACCACCCGCCGCGCGAGAACCGAGGCCGCCAGACAGGCATGTGCCGCATGCTGACACGGCACCGAGGCACTCGGCCAGGACGCCCGGCATTCCGCCGGATGCCGGGCGTTCGCCCCGTCGGTCAGAGGAACTCGCTCTTGTAGAAGACGCTTGCCTCGAAGGAGTCCGGGGTGGTCGAGGTGTCCCTCGACGAGTAGCCGAAGGCGAGCCTGGGCGCTCCGTTCACCCGCCAGATGGCGATGCCCTGGGCCTCGCGCCCGCCGAGGGACTCGCCGGCGCTCGTGAGGTACTTCTCGACGTAGCTGTCCGCGGTGGCGTTCATGTCGAGGGTGACGAGGTAGGAGGAGCGGTTGGTGCCGCCGAAGAGGAGATAGGCGTAGCGGCCGCAGGCGGTGATGCCCTGGAACAGGTCGGCGTCGGTCAGGCCCAGTTCCTGGTTGGTCGGGATCGCCCGCTCGGTCAGGCGGGTGCCGTCGCCCAACCGCCCCGCCACGGCGTCGGCCTGGGAGAACAGGGCGAGGCGCCAGGGGCGGGAGCCACTCCCCGAGTGGTAGCGGAAGAGCATCCGGCCGTAGTGCGGGTCGAACGCCGGCCGCGGGCTGTGGGCGAAGGTGGAGACCGTGGGGGTTCGGTTCTGGATGGTGGGGGACGACGTGTTCAGTTCCGCTCCGTCGCTCCAGCGGAAGCGGGCGATCCGGGTACCGGCGTCGTTGACCGAGTGGCTTTCGATCCAGATGAACGGTGGGGTGCCCACCCCGGCGGACTCCACGCCCATCGACGAGCCGTGGCCGAAGCCGTGGATGGCCATCGTGCTCAGCACGGTGCCGGACAGGTCCGTCCTGCTCAGCCACAGGTCGCCGTTGTCGCCGCCCACCTTGTGCTGGGCGAAGTAGATCTGGCTGTTGACGCTGTCGAAGGCGAACGACTGCATCGCCCAGTAGGGCTGGTGGAGCGTCCGGCGCCAGACCGGGTTGCCGCCGTTCCCGTTCAGCTTGAACTTCGGCGTGTCGTCCACGTCCGCGTGCGCCGGACCCGCCGTGAGCAGCGAGCCGCCGCCGAGCACCACCGCCCCCGCGGCCAGCTTGACGCCACCGGTGAGCAGTCCTCTTCGGCTGTGCGCCGGACGGGCCGGACCCGCTAAGGAGTCAGTCACGTCGCCACCTCTCGATCGACAACACGTTCGAGCGGCGAATCTAGCAGTGGATCCGGCGAAGTTGACCAAGCCCGACATCGGTGTCGATCACGGGTGTCCCGCCGGGCCCCGCCGGGGAGACGGCGAACCGATCAGGCGGGGCCGGTCACGGCGGGGGGTGGAGGCCGTGGCGGGAATCGAACCCACGTAACTCGCTTTGCAGGCGAGCCCCTGAACCTCTCGGGCACACGGCCGGGCGCTTTCGCGTGATCACCACTCTCACCGCCGGACGGTGGCCGGGTCAACGGGGTCGGGTGATCCGCAACGGGAACGGCACGGGGGTACATGTGGCGTTCACGGAACGCCGGGTCACGGCCTGATGAGCAGCTGGAGTTCGAAGGTGTAGCGGGAGGCGCGGTAGAGGTGGGAGCCGTACTCGACGGCGCGGCCGGTGTCGTCGAAGGCGGTGCGCCGCATGCTCAGCAGCGGCGCGCCCGGCGGTTCGGCGAGCAGTTGCGCCTCGGCCGCCGTGGCCGCGCGGGCGCCGATGGACTGGTGGGCGCTGTGCAGGGCGGTGCCGGCGGCGCGCATCAGGCGGTAGAGGCCGGTGGCCTCCAGGTCGTCGCGGTCGAAGTCGTACAGCTCGCGCGGCAGGTAGTTGCGCATGTGGGCGATCGGCTCGCCGTGGGTGAGACGGAGGCGTTCGATGCGCTGGGTCTCGGCGCCCTCGGCGATTCCCAGCGCGGCCGCGACCTCGGCCGGGGCGGGGACGGTGGCCACGTCGAGGACCCGGGTGGCCGGCCGCTGGCCGGCCGCCTCCAGGTCCTCGTAGAGGCTGCTCAGCTCCAGCGGCCGCCGCACCTGGCTGTGCACCACCTGGGTGCCGACGCCGCGACGCCTGACCAGCAGCCCCTTGTCGACCAGGGCCTGGATGGCCTGGCGGACGGTGGGCCGGGAGAGGCCGAGCCGGCCCGCCAGGTCGATCTCGTTGCCGAGGCGGGTGCCGGGCAGCAGCTTCCCCTGCTCGATCGCCGCCTCCAGCTGCTGCGACAGCTGGAAGTACAGCGGCACGGGGCTGTTGCGGTCGATGCTGAACCTCAGGTCCACCGCGGTTCCCTCCTCGGTCTTCGGGTGCCGAATATACGGCCTCAGCTGTAGAAGGCCGGGCGGTTGATCATGTCAACGGCGACGCGCTGTCCGGTGCGTTGGGCCTCGACGCCGGCCTCGCAGGCGGCGGCGACGGCGTAGCCGTCCCAGGCGCTGGGCCCGGTGACCTCGCCGCGTCGGGTGGCGTCGACCCACGCCTGCACCTCGCGGTCGTAGGCGTCGGCGAACCGGGCCAGGTAGTCCTGCGCGATGCCGCCGCCCCACCGCCCGGCGGTGTTGGTGAGCAGGCCGTGCGCGTCCCCGATGCGGGCCGTGCCGCGTTCGCACACGGCCTCGGCCTGCACCTGGTAGCCGAAGCCGGCGGTGGCGAAGATCTCCACGTCGACGAGGACGCCGGCGTCGGTCTCGAACACGACGAGTTGCGGGTCGCCGATGCCGGGCGCGGCGAGTCGGCTCGGGGTGGGCCGCAGCACGGTGACGGCGGCGATCTCCTGGTCGAGCAGCCACCGGGCGGCGTCGAACTCGTGCGCCACCGAGTCGTTGATCAGCATGGGCTCGGTGAAGTAGGAGTGCACGGACACGTTGCGGTGCCGGCAGTGGAGGAGCAGCGTCCGGCCGAGCTCGCCGGCCGTCAACACGTCCTTGAGCTGGGCGTACTCGGTGTCGTAGCGGCGCATGTAGCCGACCTGGATCCGGCGGACGCCGTGCCGCTGCTCGGCGTCGAGCACGCGGAGGGCGCCGGCGGTGTCGGGGGTCATCGGCTTCTCGCACAGCACGGGCAGGCCACGGTCGAGAGCGGCGAGCAGCGTCTCCTCGTGGGCCGGCCCTGGCGAGGCGATCAGCACGGCCTCGACGCCGGGGGCGTCGAGGGCGGCGGTGGGGTCGGCGTGCGCGGCGCAGCCGTCGATGGCGGCGGCCAGGCCCTTGGCGCGGCCCTCGTCCGGATCGGCGACGGCCGCGACGCGGGCGCCGCTGACCACCTGGTCGACCCGACGGACATGGTCGGCCCCCATCGTCCCGGTACCGATGACGGCGACGCCGAGGGGGGTGGTGCGGTTGTTCATGTGCGCCCTTCTGTGTGTGTGGTGTGGAGGTCACGAGGTCTGCTGCGAACGTACGCGCTCACCCCCGGCAGCGGGGCGAAGCCCTCGGCCGCCCCCGGCCGAGGGGAACCGGGGCGAAGCCCCCGGCCCCGACCCGGGCCGCCCTGGGACCCGAGACCGGACCCCGGAAACCGAGGCCCCCCCGCGACCGCAGCCCCGGAGG
>NZ_SMKI01000230.1 GCF_004348415.1 Streptomyces hainanensis | reverse complement strand
GGCCGGGGGCCGGGCCGGGCGCCGGGCCGGGCGCCGGGCCGGGCGCCGGGAGCGCGGTCGCCGCAGGCCCCGGGCCCTACGCGGGCTCGGGGAGCTCGACGGTGGCGAGCCGGCCGTCGCCGGCCGGCTCGCCGAGGCCGTCGTCGCCGCTGTCGCCGCCGGAGAGGAGCAGCCAGCCGCCCAGGGCGGCGGCGCAGACGAGGGCGGCGGCCGTCACCGTCAGCCGGCGCCGGCGGCGGGCCGACGCGGTGTGCCGGGCCGAGCCGGCACGCGGCTCGCCGGCGGGCCTGATGGTGCGCGCGGTGCCGTGCGCGCCCCCGGCCAGCTCCTCCGCGTCCGGCACCCGCATCCGGGTGTGGGTCTCGCGCTCCGAGTCGGGCGCCGTGCCGCGCACCAACGGCACCGCCGCGCGCCCCCCGCCACCGCCGCCCGTGCCGGCCATGGCCACCACGGGCTCCTCGACCACGGCCGGCTCGGCCGCGGCCTCGGGGTCGCCGATGTCGAGCGGCGGCAGGCCCGCCAGGTCGGGCAGCAACTCACGCAGTCGGGAGGCCAGTTCGGCGGCCCGCAGCCGGGAGGCCGGGGCCTTGGCGAGGCACTGCTGGATCAGCTCCCACAGCTCGCGCGGAATGCCGGGCAGCTCGGCCGCGGTCTCCGTCACCTGGCGGCGCAGCACGGCGCCCGGGTGGCCGCCGCCGAACGGGGTGAAGCCGGCGAGCAGTTCGTAGAGCACGGTGACGAGGGCGTAGATGTCGACGGCGGCGCGCGGCGGCAGGCCCTCGACGATCTCCGGGGCCAGGTAGTCGGGGGTGCCGACGACCCCGCCCTTGCCACCGTGCCGGGGCTCGTCGATCAGCTTGGCGACGCCGAAGTCGGTGAGGAGCGCGACGCGGCCGCCCTCGGGTGTGTCGAGCAGGATGTTCTCGGGCTTGACGTCGCGGTGCACGATGCCGGCGGCGTGCGCGACGGCGAGGCCGTTGGCCACGGCGGCGACGATCTCGACGGCCTCGCGGGGCGCGAGGCGGCGCTCGCGCTCCAGGTGGCGGCGCAGGTCGGGGCCGCGCACCAGGTCCATGACCAGGGCGACCTCCTGGTGCTCGCGGGTCTCGTCCTGCTCCGCGATGACCAGGTCGCGGACGGCGACGATGTTGGGGTGTTCGAGACCGAGCAGGGCGTGCCGCTCGTGGGCGAACCGCTCGGCCAGGTCGCGGTCCGCCGCCAGGTCCTCACGCAGGAGCTTGATCGCCACGGGGCCGTCCGGCCCTTCCCCTAGCCAGACCGTTCCGGCACTGCCGCGGCCGAGCACACGGTGGGTGGTGTAGTGGCTGCCGATGTTCCGTGCCATGGCGTGAGGCTACGACGACCCGTCAGGTGACGGGACTACCGCATGCCCGGCTTGCCCGGTTTTATTGGCATGCCTCGGCGAAATTCCACTCCCGGAAGTCGATAAATCTCCGAGGTCGCCGATTATTCGGGGACGCTGTTCTGGATGTCCTCGACCTGTTGATTGGCTTCGTCGATCAGGCCAAGCCATTCACGGACATCGTCGAACCACGTGGTGACGGTGTCCCAGAAACTCCGGCCGTCAGCAATCCAGTCCTGAAGCGGCGTGAAGTTCCAGACGAGAAAGGCGATCACGACCAGGATCAGCACCATGAACAGGCAGCCCTTGAGGCAGCCCAGCCCCGGGATGCGCATCGGGTTCGCGCTGCGTGACCGGCCGCGCGGCTCCTCGCCCCGGCGGGGCGCCGGTTCCTGGTAGGGCGGCGGCACCGGCGGCTGGTAGCGCTGGGGCTGCTGGTACTGCTGCGGGGGTGCCTGGTACTGCGGCGGCTGCTGGTACTGCGGCGCCGGCGCGACCGGGTAGCCGTAGGCGCCGCCCTGCTGCTGGGGCGGGGGCGCGACGTGCTGCGGGCGGCGCTGGGGGCGCCGCTGCGGGGCGCGCTGGAGTGGGTCGAGCGCCGGCTCGGCGGGCTGGACCCTGGTCGGCTCGTTGCGGTCGCGGGCGGCGCGCAGCTGGTTGCCCCAGGCCGTCGGGAGCTCCGGTTCAGGGGCGCCCTGGGCCGGCATGGCGCGGGTGGTCGACAGGTCGTCGCCGCCCTGGCCGGGACCGGCGCCGTGCTGCGGAAGCACGCTGGTGGCGGCGTAGGGGTCGGGGGCGCCACCGGCCGAGCCGCCGTGCATCACCTGGGTGGGCTCGGCCGATCCCGGCGGGCTGATGCCGGTGCCCGGCACCAGGACCGGCGTGGTGTCCGGCGCGAGCAGCGCGGCGACGCCGAGCGCGGCCGTGCGCTGCTCGGGGCTCGCGCCCTCCGCGACGCCGGCGGCGACGGTGCGCAGCGAACGGGCCAGCGAGGTGGCGCTCGGCCGCTCGTCGGGGCTCTTGCGCAGGCAGCACTCGATGACCGTCCACAGCGGGTCGGGCAGCCCGGCGGGCCTGCGGGGCTCGTCGGTCAGGTGCCTGCGCAGGATCTCCAGGGTGCTGCCACCGCCGAACGGCGGGTTCCCGGTGACCAGTTCGTAGAGCAGGATGCCGGCGGCGTAGACGTCGACGGCGGAGGTCTGCTGGCGGCCCTCGGCCGACTCGGGGGCGACGTAGGACGGCGTGCCGACGAACTCGCTGGCGCGGGTGACGCCGGGCGCGTCGGCCAGCCTGGCGATGCCGAAGTCGGTGAGCATCGGCCGCAGCGCGGCGTGCTCGTCGTTCACGCCGGCGAGCAGCACGTTGGCCGGCTTGAGGTCGCGGTGCACGATGCCGCGGGCGTGGGCGGCGGCCAGCGCGTCGGCGATCTGGGCGGTGAGGAGGGCCGCGGCCACCGGCGTGAAGCGGCGGTTCTCGTAGAGGTAGCGGTGCAGGTCGGGCCCGTCGATCAGGTCCATGACCAGCGCTATCATCTCGCCCTCGACGACCAGGTCGCGGGTGCGGACGATGTTCTGGTGGTTGTCCCCGCTGAGCCGGAGCAGCACGGCGCGCTCGCGCAGGAAGCGCATCACGACGTCGGGGTCGGCGGCGAGCTCCTCCTTGAGGACCTTGATGGCGACGAGTTCGCCCGGCTGCCCCGCCACTGCCGCCTCGTGCCCGGCGGCCTCGCGCTGCCGGCCGCGGTAGACGGTGCCCGTGGCACCACGCCCCAGGGGCTCCTCGAGCAGGTATTTGCTGCCGACCGGCCGCACGCGCGCTCCCTGGTGCTTCGCTGATGGTGACGGGTTCGAGTTCCCTACTGTAGTGCGACCGCCTGTGCTACGGCGGCGCCGCCCGATCGCGGTCGGGTCACGTGGTGGGACGCGGTGCCGGGACGCTTGGTTGCGCCACGCGGTCGCGCGGGCCGTTACGATCACCTGCGCCACCGGGGGCGCCGAGGTGGCCACCAGCGATCAGTTTTGGTCACAACTTCTGCTCGGTTTCCGGTCAGAAACAGGCAATCAAGATCATTAACTGACGGGTGCGCGGCGGGTCGTCAGTGGCGGGTGCGAGGATGCTTCTCGCATCAGCATCCGATGCGACGACTGGTGCGATCGGGCGCGTGACAGCCGGGGCTGGCGTGGTGACCGGGAGGGCCGATGCCGATTCAGATCAGGTTGACCGTTCTCGTTCATGGAGACGCCGGCTCGGGTGTGGACGTACAGGTCACCGCACCCGCCGACACCCCGCTCGCCGCGGTGCTCGGGCCGCTGGCCACCGCCGTGGCCCCCGGCTCCGCCACCCCGAGCGTCGTCTTCTGCGAGGACCGCAGGCTCGACCCGCGGCGCACCCCGCTCGGCCAGCCGCCCCTGGTGGACGGCGCGGTGCTCGCCTTCCACCGGCCCGTCGAGGGCCCGGGCCCCGAGCCGGTGCCCGGCCGGCTGCTGGTGGTCGCCGGGCCCGACGCGGGCGGCGTGCACCTGCTGCGCGGCGGCGAGGCCAGGATCGGCCGCTCGGCCGAGGCCGACATCCCGCTCGACGACCCGGACGTCTCCCGCGTGCACTGTGCGGTGGCCCTCGGCCCGGGCGGCCGGGTCACCGTCACCGACCTGGGCTCGCGCAACGGCACGCTGCTCGACGGCCGGCCGGTCGCCGGCGGCCCGGTGGTGATGCCGCCAGGCGCGCTGCTGCGGCTCGGCGAGTCGCTGATAAGAGTCGAGGCGGCGGACGCCGTGCCGCCGCCCCCGTCCTCGTCGCCGGCCGAGGTGCCCCAGGCCCGCCGGCGTGGCCTCTCGGCGCTGGCCGGGCGGCGGCCGGCCGAGCCGGCCGAGGCGCCGGCCCCCGCCGGGGCCCCGGCACCGGCCGAGGGTGCCGCCGAGGCGCGCTGGCCCGACCTGGCCGCCCTGCTGCTCACGGCCCTCGGCTCGGCCGGCGCCCCCGCCGCCGGCCCTCGGCTGTGGGAGCGCGGCCCCACCCACCAGGACGCCTACGGCGTCCGCCTCGGCACCGCCCAGCGCGCCGCCGCGGCCCCGCGGCCGGTCACCGTGTCGCTCCCCGAGGCCGGCTCGCTCGGCCTCGGGGGCCCCCGCGAGCGGGTGGCCGGGGTGGCCAGGGCCGCCCTGGCCCAGCTGGCCGCGCTGCACCCGCCGAGCGCGCTGGAGCTGGTCGTGCTGGCCCCGGGCCGGGCCGCCGAGTGGTCCTGGCTCGGCTGGCTCCCGCACACCCGGCCCACCCGTGGCCAGGAGTGCCGGCTGCTGCTCGCCTTCGACGCGAAGCAGGCGACGGCCAGGATCAAGGAGTTGACGGCGCTCACCGCCCAGCCGGCCGGCGGCCGCCGCACCGTGGTGCTGGTCGACGGCGACCCGGGCACGGCCGACGCGCGGGCCGCCCTGGCCCACCTCGCGATAACGGGGCCGGCGGCCGGCGTCCATCTGATCGTGCTCGCCGAGGCGCCGCCGGCCACCCCGGCCTCGCCCACGGCGCGGACGCTGGCCGCCGCCCGCGCGGCGTCCCCGCTCTTCCGCGCCTGCGGCACGGTGGGCCTGCTCACCGGCGCCGTCGCCACCTCGCTGCGGCTGATCGGCTCGGACGGCGCGGAGTCCCCGGCGGCCGGCGCCGACGCGGTGTCCGCGGCCTGGGCCGAGCGGTTCGCGCGGGCGCTCGCGCCCGTCGGCGAGGAGACCGGGGGCCAGCCGGCCGCGCCCTCGCCGCGGGCGCCGGCCACGCCGCTGCCGGAGAGCTGTCGGCTGCTCGACGCGTTGGAGCTGTCCCGGGTCACCCCCGGCACGCTGCGGGAGCGCTGGCACCGGAACGCCGGGCTGCCGCTGGTGCTCGGCACCGGCGTGGAGGGCCCGGTCGCCGTCGAGCTCGCCGACCTGACCACCCCGCTGACCGTCGACGGCGGCCCCGGTTCCGGCCGCACCGAGCTGGTGAACTCGCTGGCCGCCTCGCTGGCCAGCACCCTCGGCCCCCGCGACCTGTCGCTGCTGCTGGTCGAGGGCGCGGGCGACGGGCTGCGGCCCAGCGCCGAGCTGCCGCACGTCGCCTCCTACGTGGGGGCCACCGACCCGGTGCGGATACGGGCGTTCGCCCGGGCCCTGCGCGAGGAGTTGAAGCGGCGGGCCACGCTGCTCGGCGAGGCCGACTTCGGCCGCGCCCCCACCAGGACCCGTCGAACCCCGCCTTCCCCACGCCCCGCGGCGGACCAGGAGCTGCCGCCGATGCTGGCGCGCGGCAGCGACCCGCTCCCCTGGCTCGTCGTCCTGGTCGACGACTTCGACGCCCTGCTGACCCCGCCGCTCGGCGCGCCAGGCCGGCAGGCCGCGGGTTCGGTGCTGCGCGTGCTCGACGCGGTGGCCGGCGAGGGCCGCCGGCTGGGCGTCCGGCTGATCCTGGCCGGCGGCCGGGTGGCGCCCGGATCGACGGCCTGGGTCGCGCTGACCGGCCAGCCGCCCGGGCGCGGCGAGCTGCGGCGCCCCGGTGGCGCCACCGCCTTCCAGGCCGGCCGGGTCACCGGCCGGATCCCCCGCACGGCCACGCTGCGGCCGACCGTCACCCGGCTCGACTGGGCCCGCGCCGGCGATCCCCCGACCGCCCGTCCCGTCCGCGAGCTGGGCAACGGCCCGACGGACATGGCCCTCCTCGCCAGCGCGGCCGCCCGCGCCGCCGAGACGGACCACCCCACCGCGACGCTGGTCTGAGGCCCCCGCCCCACCTTTCGGGCGCGATCGTCTTCCGGTTGGCATCAGGTTGTGAATGAACAGATGCGAACGCATCCGGACTTGTCTGACCGGGTTGCGTGCAGAGCCATAACATCCCGATCACAAAGGAGAGTTGGTCCAGACCCCGGTATTGCCCGCGCATCCCCCCGGGCGTAGGACATGGCCCACAGGACATGCGGTGTGGCAGGGCCTGCAGCCAGCCGGCTCGGCGCATTGCCGCACCCTGAAGGGGTGAGGCGGTGTTCATGCGCGGTTCAGGCCGGGGATCCCGGCGAAGGGCCGGAGGAACCAGAGGAACCACTCGTGCCGTGATCGCAGCAGTGACCATGCTCACGGCACTCACGGCGTGTGGCGACGACGGCGACGAGAACCGGGCCGACCGGGAGCCGACGATCGAGCTACCGGACCTCAGCGGCCAGAACCTGGAGGTCGCGGCCGTCTGGACGGGCGCCGAGCGTGACAACTTCCTCCGGGTGATGGACGAGTTCGAGGCCAGGACCGGGGCCTCGGTCAGCTACGTGCCGAGCGGCGACAACGTGTCGCAGTTCGTCGGTTCCAAGATCGAGGGCGGCGCGCCACCCGACATCGTGATGGTGCCGCAGCCCGGCGTGCTCCGGGAGTTCGCCCAGAACGGCTGGATACCTCCGGTCGGCGACCTCGTCCAGGAGCAGTTGGACGCCAACTACACGCCCGGCTGGCAGGCCGTCGGCCAGCACGAGGGCGAGCAGTACGGCGTCTACGTGAAGGTCGCCAACAAGTCGCTCGTCTGGTACAGCTCGACGGCCTTCGACTACGCGGGCGTCTCGGCGCCCGCCGACTGGGACACGTTCGTCGACACCGCGTGGACGGTCTGGGAGTCCGGCACCACGCCGGTCTCGGTGGCCGGCGGCGACGGCTGGACGCTCACCGACTGGTTCGAGAACATCTACCTCTCGCAGGCCGGGACCGAGGCGTACGACCAGCTGATCGCCCACGAGATCCCGTGGACCGACCAGACCGTCACCGACGCGCTGACCACGCTCGGCGAGCTGTTCGGGCACAACCAGCTGCTGGCCAACGGCAACGGCGGTTCGCTGCAGACGGACTTCCCGACCTCCGTCACCCAGACCTTCATCAACCTGGAGGTCCCGGACGCGGCCATGGTCTTCGAGGCCGACTTCGTCGGGTCCGTCATCACCGACTCGACGGACGCGGTGATCGGCGAGGACGCGCTGGTCTTCCCGTTCCCCGCGGTCGGCGCGGGCGACCCGCCGGTGGTCAGCGCCGGCGACGCGGCGGTCGCCGTGGCGCCGAACGGCGAGGCGTCCGAGGCGCAGGAGGCCATGCTGGCGTTCCTCGCCTCCACCGACGCCGCCTGGATCTGGGCCGAGGGCGGCGGCATGGTCTCCCCCAACCGGTCGCTCGACCTCGCCGCCTACCCGAACGACGTGCAGCGCGGCATCGCCGACGCGCTGATCTCGGCGGGCGACGACTTCCGCTTCGACCTCTCGGACCAGACGCCGGCCGCGTTCGGCGGCACCACGGGCCAGGGCATGTGGCAGGGCCTGCAGAACTTCCTGCGGAACCCGGACGACGTCCAGGGCGCCCAGGAGTACCTGGAGTCCCAGGCGGTGAGCGCGTATGGCGAGTGAGACCGCGACGGCCGGGGACCGGCGGAGGACCCCGCCACGGCCCCATGACGACTCATCACGGACGGAGACGGAGATCCCATGGCTTCCGGCAAGGCGGTGATCAGAGCCCGCCCCTGGGCGGTCGCCAGCTTCCTGCTGCCCGCGCTGCTGCTGCTCGGCGCGCTGGTCCTCTACCCCATCGGGTACTCGGTCTGGCGCAGCTTCTTCGACGCGTCGGGTGACGACTTCGTCGGCCTCGACAACTTCGCGGAGATCTTCGCCAACGAGTCGACCAGGACCGCGCTGCGCAACAACCTGATATGGATCATCCTGGCGCCCACGGTGGCCACCGCGCTGGGCCTGATCTTCGCGGTGCTGACCGAACGGCTGCGCTGGGCGACGGCGTTCAAGCTGCTGGTGTTCATGCCGATGGCCGTGTCGATGCTGGCCTCCGGCATCATCTTCCGGCTGGTCTACGAGCAGAACCCGGAGCGCGGCCTGGCCAACGCGGTGATGACCACGGTCCACGACACGTTCGCCGGCAGCTCGTCCTGGCCGGACGCCGAGCCACGCCCCGGCGGGTCGCTCAGCGCGCAGGACGACGGCTCCTACCTGCTGGACGGCACCGTGTCGGCCGGCACCCCGGTGCTGCTGCCGCTGGTCGCGGTGCCCCAGCCGGAGCTGGCGGACGCCGAGCCGGCGGCCACGGCGGCGAGCGACCCGGGCCAGGTCACCGGCACGGTCTGGATGGACTTCACCCGGGGCGGCGGCGGCACGCGGGACGCCATCGACGCCGACGAGCGCGCGCTGGCCGGCGTCACCGTCCAGGCGGTGCGGGACGGCGACGTGGTGGCCGAGGCCGACACGGCGGCCGACGGCACCTTCACGCTCCCGGCAGAGGACGCGGACGGGGCCCAACTACGCTTGGCGGCCAGCAGCTTCACTCCGCCGTACAACGGCGCGAGCTGGCTCGGCCCGGAGCTGATCACGCCGGCGATCATCGGCGCCTACGTGTGGATGTGGGCCGGCTTCGCGATGGTGCTGATCGCCGCGGGACTGGCCAGCGTGCCCCGGGAGACCCTGGAGGCCGCGCGCGTCGACGGCGCCAACGAGTGGCAGGTGTTCCGCCGGATCACCGTCCCGCTGCTGGCGCCCATCCTCGCCGTGGTGACGGTGACGCTGATGATCAACGTGCTGAAGATCTTCGATCTGGTGTACATCATCGCGCCGAGCTCCAGTCAGGCCGACGCCAACGTGCTGGCGCTCCAGCTCTACATCTCCTCCTTCGGCGCCGAGCCCGACCAGGGCCTGGGCAGCGCGATCGCGGTGCTGTTGCTGCTGCTGGTGGTGCCGGTGATCATCTTCAACCTCCGAAGGCTGCGACGGGAGAACCAGCGGTGACCGCCACCACCTTGACCGCGCAAGCGCCGGAGCCGGCGAAGGCCGGCGGGCCGACGGCCGAGTCCGGACCGCCGAAACCCTCGTTGGGCTCCCGGCTGGCCTCGATCGCGGCGAGCGGCGCGGTGCGCGTCGTGCTCGTCGTGCTCGCGCTCGTCTGGCTGCTCCCGACGGCCGGCCTGTTCGTCTCCTCGTTCCGCACCCCGCGCGACATCGCGTCGAGCGGCTGGTGGGAGGCGCTGACCGACCCGGGGCAGTGGACGTTCGCCAACTACGACGCGCTGCTGAGCAACGACACCTTCACCGGCTCGCTCTGGACCACCATCGCGATCACCGTGCCGTCCACGCTGCTGGTGATCGTGCTGGGCGCGGCGGCCGGGTACGCCTTCGCCTGGCTGGACTTCCCCGGTCGGGACTACTGGTTCCTGCTGGTGGTGGCGCTGCTCGTGGTCCCGGTGCAGATGGCCCTGCTGCCGGTGGCGCGGCTCTTCAACACGCTGGGGATCTTCGAGACGACGCTGGGCGTGGTGATCTTCCACTCCGCGTACGGTCTGCCGTTCGCGATCTTCCTGCTGCGCAACTTCTTCGCGGAGATCCCGCGGGAGCTGCTGGAGGCGGCGCGGCTCGACGGCGCCGGCGAACTGCGGCTCTTCACCCGGGTGGTGCTGCCGCTCGGCGGGCCGGCGATCGCGGCGCTGGGCATCTTCCAGTTCATGTGGGTGTGGAACGACATGCTGGTGGCGCTGATCTTCGCGGACGCGGGCTCGCCGCCCATGACCGTGGCGCTGCAACAGGAGATGCGGCAGTTCGGCAGCAACTTCGACGTGCTGGCGCCGGGCGCGTTCCTGACCATGCTGATCCCGCTGGCGATCTTCTTCGCCTTCCAGCGGCAGTTCGTCGCGGGCGTGATGTCGGGCGCGGTGAAGTAGCGCCCCGTCCGTCCACCCGCCCGTAGCCGCCGGCCCCCGTGTCCCGGGGACCGGCGGCTACGCCGTTCGGTGGGTTCGGGGCCGCGACACCTCGGCCCCTCCCCGGAATGACGGTACGGAAGAGCGATTGTCAGATGGTCCGGACAATCCCTCCCGTGGATGTGGTGCCGTGCCCCGCTTCAGCATCATCGTGCCCGCCTACCAGGTGCAGGCGCAGCTGCCCGCCTGCCTGACGTCCGTGCTCACCCAGGACTTCCGGGACGTCGAGCTGATCGTGGTCGACGACGCCTCGCCGGACGCCTGCGGCGAGATCGCCGCCGAGTTCGCCGCCGCCGACCCCCGGGTCACCGCGCTCCGCCTCGACCGCAACGCGGGTCCGGGACCGGCCCGCAACGCCGGCCTCGACCGGGCCACCGGCGACTACCTGCTGTTCCTCGACGGCGACGACACCCTGACGCCCGGCGCGCTCGCCGCCGTCGCGGCCCGGCTGCGGGCCGCCGGAGAACCCGAGCTGCTGGTGTTCGGGCACGCCCGGGTCTCCTGGCGGGGCGAGGCCGCCCCCGGCGACCCGCCGGGGACCCTCTCCGCCCGCTCCCCCGCCGTCACCTCGCTCGCCGGCCGGGCCGACCTGCTCCGGCTGCCGCCCGTCGCCTGGGCCCGCGCCTACCGCCGCGACCTCGTCGCCCGGCTCGGCCTGCGCTTCCCGGCCGGCCACTACCAGGACGTGCCCTTCGCCTACCCGGCGCTGGCCGGCGCCGGGTCCATCGCCGTCCTCGACCGGATCTGCCTGCACCACAGGGAGCGCCGGCGCGGCGGCCGGGCGCGGAGCGCCGGCGACGGGCACCTGGACGTGCTGCGCCAGTACGAGCTGGCCTTCGCCCTGCTGCCCACCGACCGCTGGCGGGCCGCGCTCTACCGGCGGATGGTCGTCCACCTCACCGCCGTCCACCGCGGCCCCGGACTGCCGGCGGCCGACCGGGCCGCGTTCCTCCGCGGCTGCCGGGAGCTGTGCGCCAGGCACCGGGCCGCCGCCGGCGCCACCGCCATCGGCGGCCGCCCGGGCGCGGCCCTGCCGCGGCCCCGGCTCCGCGCCCGGCGCGTGTACCGGCTGCTCGCCACCGGCCGACGCCTCGCGCTCCGGGCGCACGGCACCCTCGACGCCGGCGTGCGCGCCGTCGTCGCTCGCGCACGCGCCATCGCGCTCCGCGCGCACTATCTGATCCAGCTGCGCCGCCCGCTCGACCCGGGACTCGCGGTCTTCACCACCCACGACCAGCGCTACGGCTGCCACCCGGCGGCCATCGAGGCCAAGCTGCGGGAGCTGACGTCCGGCATCGCCACCGCCTGGGTGGCGGGTCCCGAACACCCGCTGCCCCAGGGCGTGCGCCGGCTGCTGCCGGACACCGCCGAGCACTGGGCGGCGCTGGCCCGCGCCCGTTACCTGGTCGGCAACACCGCCTTCCCCACCGCCCTCGCCGCCCGCCCCGGCCAACTGCGGCTCCAGACCCACCGCGGCACCCCGCTCGCCCATCGGGGACTGGACACGGCGGATCCCGAACTCGGCCCGCTGCTGCGCGAGATCGACCGCTGGGACCACAGCCTGTCCGCCAACCGGCACACCACCCTGGCCTGGGGCACCGCCTATCCGGCCGACTACACGATCCTCGAGTACGGCTCGCCGCGCGCCGACCTCTTCCACACGGCGCACGCCGAGGAGGTGCCACGTGCCCGCGCACGCCTCGGCGTACCCGAGGGCGTGCGCGCCGTCCTCTACGCGCCGGCCCCCCGCGGCTACCGCCACACCCCGCTGGACACCGCCCAACTGGCCCACGAACTCGGCCCCGGCTTCGTCCTGTTGACCCAGGACGAGCACCCGGACGTGCCACCGGAACGACTCTGCCTGGCGGCCGACGCGCTGGTCACGGACTACTCCCCGGTGCTCTTCGACTACGCCGGCCTCGACCGGCCGATCGTCGTCCACGCCCCCGACTGGGAGGCGTACCGGGCCGTCCACGGCGCCTACCTCGACCTGCCGGAACTCGCGCCGGGCCCCGTCACCCGCACCCTCCCCGAGCTGGCGGCCGCCCTGACCGGCGACTGGCTCTGGTCCCACCCGCGCTCGGCCGAACTGCGCGCCGAGTTCCGCCGCCGCTTCTGCCCCTACGACGACGGCTTCGCCGCCGAACGCGTGGTGCGGGCCTTCTTCCTCGGCGGGCGCCTGGTGCCGCCCGTGG
>NZ_SMKI01000022.1 GCF_004348415.1 Streptomyces hainanensis | reverse complement strand
CCCGACGCCCCCGTGCCCCGAGGTCGGCCTCGGCGCCTCCACCGCCACCCTCAGGGCACCGCTCGACCGCACGCTCTTCGAGCGGCTCTTCGTGGTGCTCCAGGCGGCGCCCCGGCGCGACGAACTGCCCGAGGTGCCGGAGCTCGTGCGGCGCGAGGTCGGCCGCAGCTGCGCCCCCCTCGGCCTGGGCGACGAGAGCCTGCGGGTCGCCGCGCTGCTCGGCGGCCGGCTCGCGGCCGGGCTCGACCCACTGGGCGACGGGGGAGCGGCCCCCGGCCGGACGTCCGCGCACCGCGCCGTCAACGGCCGCTGGCAGCGCGAGGCGTCGGCGCTCCGTGCCCGCCGGATGACCCTCTCGTCGCGCCCCGACCCGGACGGCGGCCCCCTCGACGCCCTCGCCCGGGAACTGCGCACCCCCTGGGCCGCCTACATGCGGCGGCTCTGGGCGCGGCTGCACGGCCGGGACGTCCACGAGGCGCCGCTCGACGACCTGGCGTCGGCCTGGGCGGTGCTCGACGGCGTCGCCCGCTCGGTGATGATGGACCACCGCGCCAGGGTCAGGGCGGCGCTGCGCGCCCTGACGGCGGACGCCGCCCCGGCCGTCGAGCGGCGGAGCGCGTGATGACGCCGGCCGGTGTCGACGTCCGGGTGACCCGGGAGGCGGACGGCGTGATCCGGGTCGCGGCCGGGCCGGCGGGCCCCACGGTCGCCCGGGCCGTACTCGACGTCGCCGGGGCGGTGTTGAGCTGGCCCGTGCTCGGCGGGTCGGGCCCCCCGGTGGCCGAGATCCACGACCCGGCCCGGGCGCAGCAGTGGCTGTGGGCCCTCTACGGCGAGCGCGTCGCCGCCGCCGTGCACGCCGCCGCGGCGGGGGAGCCGACCGACCTCCCGACGCCGGCCGAACCCACCGAACTCGCCGGCGCCGCCGCCCGGCTCGGCCTCGGGCACTGGGCCGCCCGCTGGTGGCCGGCCTCCCAGCTGGACGGCATACCGGCACTCGAAGCCGACGTGCTCGGCCTGGAGTTGGCCGCGCTCACCCACCGGTGCCAGCAGCTCTTCGACGACGGCGACGACCAACCCGACGACTGCGCGGCCGAGCTGATCGAGGAGCACCGAGGCGCGATCGACCCGCTGATCCGCTGGTGGCGCGCGGCGGCCGGCCCGGAGAACCAACTGGAGCGCGTGCTGCGGCTGCTCGCCGACGCCGCGGACCGCACCGGCCTCGAAGGACCCGAGCTGCGCCGGTTGGAAGCCGCCCTCGACCGGCCGGAGCCCGTGCCCCAACCCGTCGACGTCGGCCCGCTGTTCGCCCGCCACGGCGACCACGCGCTCGCCGCCGGCCACCCGGGCGACGCCGGCGGCCGGGTGATCGCCCGCGGCGCCGCCACCAACGACTGGCGCCGCTACCCACCCGGCCTCGTCGACGCGGCCGAGCACGCGGTGACCTGGACCGCCCGCGCGCTGGGCGCCCGCCGACTGATCGAGGTCGAGGCCGTCGCGGCACCCACCGGCGGCGCGTTCCTCGCCGCCGAGGTCCGGGTGGACGGCGGCGAGGCGGCACGGCTGCCGCTCGCCAGACGGGACGACCTGTGGACCGGCCGGGCCGATCTGGACCTGCGGGCCGCGGCGACGCCGCCCAGGATCGACGTGGACGTCCTGCTGCCCGGCTTCGACCCGGGCCCCGACGCGTCGGGCGACGCCGAGGCCCGCGACGACCGCGACGACCGCCACGCGATCCGGGCCCTGGTCAGGCGGCGGCTGGCGGCCGCGGCCCAATCCCCGCCGTACGACGCGCCCCTTGGGCCGTTCCTCGCCGAGTTCGCCGCCGCCACCGGCGACGAGGACTTCTAGCCGAGGACCGCCGGGGCTCCGACAGGACGGTCGGTGGTCGTCGTGTCGTCTTCGGGCCGCCGGTGGGGTGGGGCGGACGCGCCACCTCCCGTTGGTCGTTCGCCCCCCTCCGAACCTTCACAATGCCCTTCCACTGGCGCACCCGGGCCCGTATGGTCGTGCCGGGGGCGACCAACTCCCCGCTACGGGGGTAGTGGCCGGATGTCCGAGCAACGCGGGCGCGTCATGCGCGCCTCGGCGCCGAGGTGGGGGCGCGGTGCGATTCCCGCCGCCGGTCCGGCCACGCTCACCCTGGAACGCCGGGCCCTGATCGTCACCGTGGTCCTGCGACTGTCCAGCGCGGCGGTGGCCGCGGTGGTCGCACTGCTCGGGCTGTCGTCGGCCGCGAACCCCGCGTGGGTGCTGCTCTCCGTCGCCGGAGTGCTGGTCTGGGCGGGCTCGTTCGGCGTCCAGTCCCTTCGCGGGGGCCCGAACCTCCGGCTGGGCGTGACGGATGTCGTGCTCTGCGCCGTGCTCTGCCTGCTCCACGACCGCCTGGTGCCCGGATCCGTGCTGACGGCGACCGCCGGCAGCGGGTGGGTCGACCTCGTGGCCAGCGCCACCGTGCTCAACACGCAGTACTTCCTGCGCCCACCCCACGGGCTCCTGGCGACCGCCGTGATCACCGCGGCCTACACGATCGGCGCCCCGGGCCTGCGGGAGGCACCCGTCGTGCTCGTGCTCCAGGGCATCCTGAGCGCCGGGATGTTCGTCCTGCTACGTCGCGCCGCCGGTTCGGCGGACGCCGCGCTGGCGGCCGAGGCCGTGGCGCAGGCGAACGAGATGGCCAGGGCGGCGGCCCGCGCGGACGAGCGCGACCACCAGCGGCGACTGCACGACACCGTACTCGCCACGCTCACCATGGTGAGTACCGGCGCGATCGCCGACCGTTCCGACACCCTGCGTCGCCGCGCGGTGGCCGACCTCCGCGTGATCCACGGCCTGGCGGACGAAGTCGACGAAGCCGATGAAGCGAACGAAGCGAACGAAGGGGGCGGCACGTCGGCCGCTCCCGTGCGCCTGGTCCCGTTGGACGAGGCCCTGCGCGGCGCGGCCTCCACGCCACGGCCGGGACTGCCCACGCTGACCGTGGAGTTCGGGCTCGCGCCGGTGCGGCTGCCCCAGCCGGTGGTGACCGCACTCGCCGACGCCGTCGCGGAGGCCCTGACGAACGTCGCCCGGCACGCCGGCACCTCGGCGGCCCAGGTGCGCGCGGAGGCGGTCGGCGCCGGCGTCGCCGTCGTCGTGCTCGACCGGGGACGCGGCTTCGATCCCGCGGCCGTGCCAGCGCACCGCAGGGGGCTGCGCGAGTCGATCGTGGGCCGGATGGCGGCGGTGGGCGGCGGCGCGCGGATCGAGGCACGGCCGGGCGACGGGGTCCGCGTCATGCTGCGGTGGCCCGCGTCGGGAGCGACGTGAGCACGCCGCCGGGGGAGTTGATCGCGGTCCGCTACACCCACGTGATCAGCGTCGTGGTGGTGGTCATCGTCGCCATCTGGCACTTCGGCTACGACTCCATGGTCCTGGTCCGCGGCTGGTCGCGGTACGAGCCGGCGTGGGCCGCCCTCGCGGCCTGGCTGGTGCTCTCCGTCGTCCAGGTGATCGGCTCCACGCTGCTGCTGCGGTCCGCGCTGCGCGGCCGCGTGGCCCGGGCGCTGACCCTCGTCGCCCTGCTGGCCGGGGTCGTCGCCGTCGCGACGTATCCGGAGGGCCAGGCGATCAGCGACCTCAGCTGGGCCGCCAACACGGTGGGCTGGTTCGGCGTGCTGCTGCTGTTACAGCGCCCGCTCCACGAGCTGCTCGCCCTGTTGAGCTGCACCGTCGCGATGACGGTGATCGCGCTCGGGGCGAGCGGCGAGTTGGACACCCCGGTGTCCTGGGCCCTGCTGATCACCACCTCCTACACCACGGCAGGCATCCAGCTCACCTTCGCCCTGCTCGCCCGGCAGTTACACCACGCCGCCGAACTCGCGACCCGCGCGGCAGGGGCGCAGGCGGACCGCCTGGCCCGCCAGGTGGCCGAGGAGACCAGGCACACCGAACGACGGCGGCGCTACCGCTACATGCGCGACCGGATCGCGCCGCTGCTCCGTGACCTGGCCGAGGGGCGGGCACACCCGGGGCACGAAGCGGTGCGGCGGTCGAGCGCGATCGAGGCGGCGCGGCTGCGCCGGCTGTTCGCCGAGACGGAGGACGCGGCCCATCCCCTGCTGCACGAACTCCGGGCCTGCGCCGACGTCGCCGAGCGCCGGGACGTGAACGTCACGTTCGTCTGCTACGGGGAACTGCCCGACGTTCCCGTGGCGGTTCGCCGGTGGCTCACCGAGGGGCCGCTCCTGGCGCTGGCGTCGGCGGAGGTCAGCGCCCGGGTGACCGTCGTCGCGGCGGCCGACGAGGTCACGGTGAGCGTGGCCGCCGACGCCGCGGCCCCCGGCACGCTGCGCACGTCCGGTTCGACCGACACATCGGTGATGTTCGACGAGAAGGAGAACCTGCTGTGGCTGGAGTCTCGATGGCGCGTCCCCGGACCGCGTTCGACGTCGGCATCATCGACGATCACCCGGTGGTGATCGACGGCGTCCGGGCCTGGCTGGCCGAGGAGCCGAGAGTGCGCGTCAGACACACCGGCGAGACCATCACGGACCTGCGCTCCGGCGCGGCGGACGTCCTCATCGTGGACCTCAACCTCAACGGGCGGCTGGTGCTCCCGGACATCGGCGCGCTCGCCGCGGCCGGTCAACGGATCGTCGTCTTCTCGCAGTTCACCGACGAATCGCTGGTGATGGACGTGCTGGACATGGGCGCCAGCGGATTCGTCGCCAAGAGCGAGGGACAGGCGCACCTGCTCCACGCGGTGCGCGCCGCCGCCGCCGACCGACCCTATGTGCCCCCGACGACGGCCGGTGTCCTGGTGAGCGACCGCAGCCCGGCACGTCCCCAGCTGTCCCCCCAGGAACGAACGTCGCTGCTGTGGTGGTTCCAATCCATGTCCAAGGCGTCGGTGGCCCGCCGCATGGGCGTGTCCGTGCACACCGTGGACATGTACATCAAACGGGCCCGGGTCAAGTACGCCCAGGTCGGCAGGGCCGCACCGACGAAGGCGGACATGCTGGCCCGCGCGATCGAGGACGGCCTGGTCACCCCCGGCGAGGTCGCGAACTCCGTCCGGCGGACGCCGCCGTCGACGTGATCGCCGCCCGCCGCCCGTCGCAGGCCTCCCGTTGCTCGCCGCCCGCCGCCGCCGGCTACTCGGCGCGGGAGAAGCGGCGCGCCGCGAGCGCCAGGGCGGCGAGGCCCAGGGCGCACATCACCATCAGCTCGACCCCGAGCGGCGGTGCCCAGCCGCCCCAGTCGGGCCCGGGCGGGAGCGCGCCGCCCGGCGTGCCCCAGGCCACGGTCTGCCGCAGCGCGTCCACCGCGTAGGTCAGCGGGTTGAGGTGCGTCAGCGCGGCGAGCCACCACGGCAGTCCGGCCACCGAGAACATCGCGCCCGACAGGAAGAACAGCGGCAGCATGGCCACGCCGAGCGCGGACTGGAACGTCTCGATCCGGGTGATGCAGACGGCCGCCAGGGTCACGAACGCGGTCAGGGTGAACGCCACGAGCGCCAGCTCCCCCAGCAACGCGAGCAGCAGCAGCGGGTCGTAGGGCAGGCCGGCGACGCCGGCGAAGGAGAGCAGCAGTCCGCCCTGTGCGGTCGCCGTCGCCGTGCTGCCCAGGCACTTGCCGACCAGAACGGTGGCCCGCCGAACCGGCGCGACCAGCACGGCGCGCAGCAGCCCCGTCTCGCGGTCGCGGACGATGGACATCCCGGCGTTCAGCGCGGGCATCTGCACGGCCATCAACAGGATCCCGGGGTAGACGTACGTGAGGTAGTCCCCGGTACCGGACGCGGACCCGAGCATGCCGCTCAACCCGGTCCCGAGCACCACGAAGTAGAGCAGGGGATTCAGCAGCGTCAGTCCCGTCTGGACGGGACTCGCGACCAGCCGGGTCATCTCCCGTCGGCACAGCGCCAGCAGCGCCGCCAGCTCGGCGGCGCGCCGGCCGGCCGGCCGCGTCGTGAGCCGGCCGGGGCGCTCCGCGGTGGACTCCAGCACGTCGGCTCCTTTCCTCTTCCTCTTACGAATCCCGCATGGAACGGCCGGTGTGGTGCAGGAAGACGTCGTCCAGGCTCGGCCTCGTGACCGTCACCGAGGTGACGCCCGAGGTGAGTTGGGCGCACAGCCGCGGTACCCAACGCGCCCCGTCCGCCGTCCTGACCCGCACGCCGTCCGGACCGACCTCGGCGTCCAGACCGAACCGCTCGCGGATAGCCTTGGCCGCTTCCCGGTCGTCGCCCGTCCTGAGGCGCACGACGTCGGCGCCGATCGCCGACTTGAGCTCGTGCGGCGTCCCCTGTGCGACGAGGCGGCCGTGGTCCATCACGGCGATCCGGTCGCAGTGTTCGGCCTCCTCCAGGTAGTGCGTGGTGAGGAAGACGGTGACCCCGTCCTGCCGACCGAGCTCGTGCAGCTTCTGCCAGACCTGGGCCCGGCTCTGCGGGTCGAGTCCGGTCGTCGGCTCGTCGAGGAACAGCACCCGCGGCCGGTGCATCAGGGCCCGGGCCACCTCCAGCCGGCGCCGCATGCCGCCTGAGTAGGTGCCCACCGGCGCGTCGCCCCGGTCGGCCAGCCCCACCATCTCCAGCAGAACCCGTGCCTGAGCGTGCACGTCGCGCCGGGACATCCCGTACAGGCGGGCGTGGAAGCTGAGGTTCTGCCACCCCGTCAGCTCCCGGTCGGCGGTCGGGTCCTGGAAGACGACGCCGATCCTGCGCCTGACCTCGTCCGGCCGGCGCGCGACATCGATCCCGGCCACGGCCGCCTGTCCCGCGCTCGGGCGCAGCAGGGTGGAGAGCATGCCGATGGTGGTGGACTTGCCGGCGCCGTTGGGGCCGAGGAAGCCGAAGCTCTCCCCCTCGGCGACCGTCAGGTCCAGGCCGTGCACCGCCACGGCGTCGCCGTAGACGCGCCGCAGGCCGCGCGTGTGGATCGCCGCGTCGGGCCGGTCGCCGCTCATCGGCGGGGCGGCACGGACATGATGACGTGGAAGGCGCGAACGTGGCCGGTGTCCTCGCCGACGGGCTCGCCGTCCACGGCCACCCAGGCGTGTGCCGCGAAGGGCTCGGTGGCCACCCCGGTGCACCACTGGGGCCAGGTGCCGCCCAGCCGGCACAACAGCGCGGTGGCGATGGACCGTTGCAGGCAGCGCGGGCCCGCGCAGGCCAGGCTCACGTACACCACCGCGTTGCGCGCCCGCAGCGCCTGTGGCGCACTCGCGGGGCGCGCGCCCCGGCTCGCGAACGCCAGTACCCGGCGCAGCCTGGCCGGCGGCAGCCGGGCCAGCAGGCGCGCGATGCCCGCGGCGAGCCTGGCCGGCGGGCGGAGGCGCCACGGCGGTGCGCTGGCCGACTCGAGGCGCAGGGTCGCGCCGCTCACGGGTGGATCACCTTGGCCGCGCGCAGGGCATCGAGCAGGCCGTCCACGTGGTCGGCGGCCTGCTGGGGGGTGTCGGGGAAGCGCCGCAGCAGCGTCCGGGCGGCCTCCTCAGGCGACTCACCGTCCAGCAGGCAGCGCAGCACCACGGCCCCGGTGCGGTTCAGCATCCAGTAACGGCCGTTGCGTTCGTCGAGCAGCACCGTGCCGTTCTCGGTGTCGGCGACGGACACCCCGGGCGCCAGGGCGAAGGTCATCGTGCCTCCTTACGTGGTTCGGGACGTGGGGGTCGCGGCGGTCGTGCTCTCGGGGGACACCGCCCGCAGCCACAACTCGCAGGCGAGGGTGGGATCGAAGGGCATCAGCGGCCGGGTGTCGGCATGGGTGCCGATGAGCAGGCGGCGAAGCTCCGCCGCGTCGATCAGGCCCATCCGGGCCAGGCGCGTGTCCTCGGCGAAGTCGAGCAGTTCGCCGCGGCGCCGGCGCAGTCCGGCGTACAGGGTGGGACTGGCGTCGTCCTTGCCGGTCCGCCGCAGGATCCCGGCCGGCACCACACCGTCGAGCGCCCGCGCGAGCACGGGCTTGAGCAGCTCCGGGGCCACGCGATCGGCCAGGCGCACGGACAGCACGGCCTCCAGCACCCGGTCGTCGGTGTACGGAGCCTGGAAGGTGACGCCCGCGTGCGCGCCGATGCGCGAGTTGCGGCGCATGGCCGAGCCGTTGATCCGATTGATCCAGATCATCTCGTGTTGGACCGGGAGCGCGGCCAGCGGTTCGGGACCGGCGGCGACGGCCTCGCGAAGCAGACGACGGACGGTCGCCGCGGCGTCCGCGGTGATCCAGGGCGGGAGCTTCGGCGAGATCTCCCAGTACGCGCCCGAGCCCCAGTCCCGTTCCGCGTCGAGCGTGTCCACCTGGCCGGCCAGCCACCGCGGATAGGACGGCGCGGACGCCAGCGTGCGGATCGTCGTGGCCAGCGACCAGCGGCGCCTGGACCGCAGCGCGCGCACCTGCGGCAGCGCCGCCGACGGCGCGCGCCGGATCAGCCCGTGCAGGCACATCACACCCGGGAGGAACAGTTCGTCGCCTCCGACGCCCTGGAGATGACGGCGCGCGCCCCGGGAGGCGACGAGGGCGGCCTGGTGCTCGACGGTGGCCCGGGCCCGGACGAACATCAGCGGGCCCTCCCGGTCGTGCGGGGTGTGAGCGAACGGCGCGTACCAGTCCGGTGTCTCCGCCGGCGGCACCACCACGTGGTCGGCCCGTGGCAGTTCGGCCGCCGCCCGGCGCGCCCAGGTCAGATCCTCACCGCGTCCGCCGTGCGCCTCGTAGTGCAGGGTCACCAGGGGGGTGTCGCCGGACGCGTCGGCGACGAAGCAGAGACTCGTCGAGTCGAGACCGCCGGACAGGTCGGCGCTGACCACGGGCTGGCCCGCGGTGCGCGCCGCAACGGCGTCGAACAGCGCCTCGCGGACGAAGGTGCCATCGCCCAGGGGGCGTTCGGGCGCGGGCGGCGTCCACCAACGTCGGGTGCGCCCGACGCCGTTCCGATCGATCTCCAGGCAGTGTCCGACGCGTGGGCTGCGCACCCCGCGCCACACCGAACGCTCGCTGAGCGGCCAGGGAGGCCCGAACGGAGACAGGAGTTCGAGCGCCACCCGCTCCTCGTCGACGCCCGCGCCGACGAGGTCGGCCAGCGTCTCGGGGCGGTCGGCCGCCATCGTCACGCCGGCGACCGTGGCGTGGAAGACCTGGCACGCGGTGGACAGCGTGCCCTGGACGCGGACGTCGCCGTCGAGCGACGCGACGAGGTGGAAGCTGCCGGCAGCCAGGCGGGCCAGGTCGTCCAGGTCCGCCAGGGTGCGGACCCGGCCCAACCGGGCGGCCAGGGCGTCCGGTCGCACGGATGCGCAGCCGAGCAGGACGACACGGCGCGGGCCGGCGGAGACGGACACGATCTCGTCGTCCCGCCAGTCGCCCACGAGCCAGGGCCGACCGGAATGGTGCTCGATCACCCTGGGGCGCGGCAACCCGGGAGTCGGCGCCAGCGCGAGAGCCTCGGCGCCGGCCGGATGGTCGGGAAGTACCACGAACTCCATGCGTATCCTCCACCGAAGTGCCAGAGTGGAGTGGCCCGACCGGCATGTGGCGTCGGTCGGGCCACTCTCGTGCTGGAGCGAAGGGGTGCGGTACGGCTGGCGCGCGTCAGACTGCCGCCCCGACGGTACCGCCCGTCTCACTCAGCCCCGTGGGCCTACGGGTGGCTCAGAGCCACCAGGCGCCCCACGGGCTGTCGAGCCAGTAGCCCCGCGACGTGAGCTGGGTCAGTTCGGCGAAGTCGCCGACCTCGATCAGGGTGGGAACCTCGTACGCGTTTTCGTTGGCCACGAAAGCCACCTCCTTGGGTGTGCGCCCGGGCATCCCGGACGCCGGATGACGGTCAGGCGGGACGGCCCCGGTTCGTTCACCCGGGCCTTCCGCCAGGGACAACGCTATGGACGGGGCCGTCCCCGCGCACGACCCCTGTTCGGGGAACACGCCCTCGGGCGGGAGTGGTTGTCCGCCCGGCCGGGGCGGTGCGAGGCTGAGGCCATCCCCACGGGACGGAAGCACTGATGGGCAAGGCATGGGAACGCCGCAGGCGTCGACTCGCGCGCCGGATGTCCCGGGCGGGGCCGGTCGGCGGCGTGCTCGCCGTACTGCTCGGCCTGGGGCGGGCGAGGAACTCCGACGGCGAGGACGCGTTCGCGGAGGCGGCGCTCGCCGTCGACGGCGTGGTGTCGGCCGAGTTCGACTGTAGCGACACGTTCGGCGGCGGATGGCAGCGGGGCACGGTGGTTCTCCGGGCCTCGTCTCGCGGCGAGGCGGTTCGCGTCGTGGACGCGCTGCTGCGGGCGTTCGCCGCCGAACCGCGCCTCGAACCCCGATGGGCGACGCCGCAGGAGTACCGGAGCGAGGACGGGGCGATCGTCGTCAGCGCGGGCGACGTCGGGTTCCCGGCGGTTCCGACGATCCGTGAGGTCCGCGAGCACTACGGCACCCAGCCGCGCGCGGCCGTCGCCCGCGTCAGAGGCTCGGCGGCTCGGGCCGGCTCCGCGCCAACAGGTCGGCCAGGGCGCGCAGGCCGTCGAGCCGGTGCGGGTCGTAGGAGAAGGTGTGGCGGTAGTCCCGCCCCGTGACGATCGACATCCGGGGGCGCCGGCCGGAGTCGAACTCCAGCCGTGGCTCCTGCCGGACGTGGTAGCGGTGGGTGTCGTTGAAGCCGAACACCTCGAGCACCCGGCCGTCGAAGCAGAGCAGGGTGGTGTCGGTGGCGAACACCTCGTACGGCGGTATCCCGGGAACGCCCATGACGGCTCCCCCTCTTCTCCCGTCGGTGACGTCCGGTGTGGTGCGGACCTGACGGGTGGATGCTAGTCGGCGGGCGACATCCACCGGTCCCGGGCTCGCCCGCCCTTTCTCGGACGACGTACCCTCCTCACATGCCGCCTCCGAGCCCGCCTCCGAGCCCGCCGGCCGGTGAGCGCCGTCCGAGTGCCGTGGCCCAGCTCTACGGAGAGCCCTTCGACAGCGGCCTGGCCCTGGCCGAGGAACACCAGCTGACGGCCGATCTCGCCGCCGCGTCCGCCGGCTACGAGGAACTGCTCACCCTGGCCGAGTCCCTGGAGGACTCGCCCGACGTGCGCTTCCTGCGGGCGCACCTGCTGTCCAACCTCGCGAGCGTCCGGCTCTCCGCCACGGACCTGGCCGGGGCGGCCGACGCCGTCGAGGGCGCCCGCCGCCTGCTCGACGACGTCGCGTCGGCGCCGATGGGGCCGCGCGGCCGACAGCTGTGGCTGGAGCTCCTGCTGAGGAACCTGCTCGCCAGGGCCGACCTGCTGCGCAACACCGGGCGGCTCGACGAGGCGCTCGCGTGCCTGGACGAGGCGGCGGTCAGGCTGCCGGAGTTCGACGACCCCGAGGGGCTGCGCACCGCCGAACTCGGCCTGAACCGCGTGCTGTTGCTGATCGATCGCGGCGAGTGGGGTGCGGCCGAGGAACTGGCCACCGCGCTGCTGGCCAGCACGCCGGCGACCGCGGCGCCGGCCCAGGCGCGCCTGCTGACCGCCCTCGGCCTGATCTGCTCCTCGACCGGGCGGCTCGACCTGGCCGAGGACTACTTCGCCCGCGCGGAGGACGACTTCCGGGCGCGGGGGGACATCGGCGAGCAGCACCTGATGCTCGCGCACCGGGCGCACACCGCGATGCAACGGGGCGAACTCGACGTCGCGGAGCGGTTGTTCGCCGAGGCGTCGGCGATCTTCGAGCGGCAGCGGCACTTCGGCCACCTGGCGGTCTGCGAACAGGCCCGCGCCTTCCTCGCCGGCCGGCGCGGCGACGTCGCGGGCGCCGGCGACCTGATGGCGTCGAGCCTGGCCCGCTTCGAACGGCTCGGCGCCGAGATCGCCGCCGCGGACAGCATGCTGCTCGGCGCCCAACAGGCCTACGACCGGGGCGACATCGACGAGATGAAGCGGCTGGCGCAGGCGGCCCGCGACGTCTACCAGGCGCGCGCCGTGTACGAGCGGTGCGCCCAGGTGGACCTGATACTCGCCGAGACCCTGGAGGACAACCTGAACCGGACGGACCACGGCGACCACGAGGCCGCCTCCGTCAGGACCGCGCTCGCCCTCGCCCTGCCCGCCGCGTTGGCGCTCGAGGCGGCCAGGTACGACTTCGTCAGCGCGCACGCGCGAAGCCAGTGGCGGGAGGTGGCGGACCACGCCATGCGGCTGGCCTTCCGGCTCGCCGTGCGCTCCCAGGACCAGGGCCTGCTCTTCGAGCTGGTCGAACACCGCTGCGCGGGCGCCACGTTGGCGCTCGACCCGACACCGCGGGCGCCCTCCACCGCGTCCGAGGGGGAAGCGGCGTCGGTCTTCCCGAGCGCCGCCATGAAGACGCACGGACACCTCGCGGGAGCCATGTCCCTGGGGGGCGTGGCCGCGGAGGCCGCCGCCTCGGCCGGGCTGCGCGTCAACCCCCCGCCACGGGTGCGGATGGCGCCCGAGTCCGGCCGCACCGCGCTCCAGGAGTACGTAGCGGCCGCCGAGTTCCGCTACCACCGGCGGATCGTGAGCGACGAGGAGGTGGCGTTCTGGTCGCCGACGAGCTGAGCGAAGGCCCGGTCGTCCAGGTCAGGTTGGCCGACGCCGGCGACCTGTTCATGACCTGGACCTGGACCAGCGGCGCCCGCGGGTTCGGCACCGGCCACGCCCCCGCCGCCGAGGTCGACGAGGCGGTCGCCGCCCTGTCCGCCGCGCTGCCGGGGCCGGGCGAGGGGATGCGGCGGGCGTTCGAGTCCGGGGCGATGGCCGGCCACGGGGCCGAGCGGCGGCTCGCGCGGATGCTGGCCGAGGCGCTGTGGCCGGCCGGGCTCACCGCCCAGATCCGCCACGTGTCGGCCGCCGCCGGCCGCCCGCTGATCCGGATCCAGCCGTCGCCCCGGGTCGCCCAGGTGCCCTGGGAACTGCTGGCCGTCGACGACGAGGCGCGGCTCGTCGACCTCGCGGACGTCGTGACCACCGCGCCCGCCTCGTTGCGCCGACCGGGCCCCGGCGCCCGCCCGGCGCCGGACGGCGACGCCGTGGTGCTCGTCCTCGACCCCCGGGTGCCCGGATTCCGTGCCGACTCCCCGCTCGGCTCGGTCCTCGGACCGCCGGGATCGGACCCGGAGCTGACGGCGCTGGTCCAACGCCGGCTCGACGCGGGCCCCGTCGCGCCGCACCTCACCGCCCCGGCCGAGGCGTTCCGCCGCACCGACCTGGACCGCGACTGGCTCGGCGGCGTGCTCGGTGCCGGGGCGCGCCGGCTGCTCTACGTCGGGCATGTGAGCGGCGTGCCGGTCGACGGCGGGCAGAGCGAGGACATCACCCTGCACCTGGCCTGCGGCCCGGGGACGACCGGTCTCACCGAGGTGGTGCGCGGCGCCCATCGGCCGCTCTCGGTCAAGGACCTGCTGCTCGGCACCCTGCCGCTGCGGGCCGACGGCGTGCCGGGGGCGCTGCTCTGGCCGGCCCCACCGCGGGTCGCGCTGATCGCCTGCGAGAGCGGCGGGGACCTGCGCTTCGCCGAATCGTTCGGCCTCGCCACGGCGATGCTCCACAACGGCGCCGAACTGGTCACCGCCACCCGCTGGGTGCTCCCGACCAGCCACGCGTTCCACCGACTGGCCGGGCTGCCGGCTTCGGTGCGCCCGCTGTCCGAGGCGATCGTCGCCGTCGACGCCGCCCACGAGCGCCCCGACCCCGTGCGGGTCCTGTGCCGCTGGCAACGTGAGCGGCTCGACCGGTGGCGCGCCACCGGCGCCGTGGAGCACTCGCCGCTGCTGTGGGCCGCCCTCACCAGCGTCGTCGCGTGACGACACGGCCGGCGGCCCTCAGCGCACGGCGCGGAACCGCACCCCGGCGCCCGGTGGGATCTGTCCCGCCAGCGGCAGGTCGGCGCCGAGGACCACGCCGATCACCGGGTAGCCGCCGGTCACCGGGTGGTCGGCGAGGAACAGCACCGGTTGGCCGTTCGGCGGCACCTGAAGGGCGCCCGACACCATGCCCTCGGCCGACAGTTCACCCGCCCTCGCCCGGTCGAGCGGCGGCCCCGCGAGCCGGATCCCGATCCGGTTGCTCCGGCTGGTCGCCGTCCAGCGCGCCGAGCAGAGCCGCTCCGCCGCCTCGCCGGTGAACCAGTCGTCCCGCGGCCCCGGCAGCACCCGGAGCGTGAACTCCTCGGGCGGCGCCGAGCACGGCGCCTGGTCCGCGCCGGCGAACTCCTCGGCCGACGTCCCCACCGGCAGCCTGTCGCCGGCCCGCAGCGGTTCCGGCCCCAGCCCGGAGAGCAGGTCCGTGGCCCGCGAGCCCAATACCGGCGGTACGTCGATCCCGCCCCGCACCGCCAGATAGCTCCGCAGCCCCGAGGTCGGCGCGCCCAGTTCGAGCAGCGCCCCCTGCCGCAGCGGCAGCGGCGCGCCGAACGGCGCCGGCACGCCGTCGACCACGACCGGCCCCGGCGCGCCGGTCACCGCCACGTGGCGGATGCCGGGCCCGCGCGCCCGCAGCCGCAGCCCGCCGAAGGTGGCCTCGACGCCGGCCGCGTCCGCCGGGTTGCCCACCAGGCGGTTGGCCAGCGCGAGCGCCGGCGCGTCGACCGCGCCGGAGTGCGGCACGCCCAACTCGGCGTAGCCGGGCCGCCCCGGGTCCTGCACGGTGGCCAGCGGCCCGGTCGCGACGACCACCAGCTCCCGCGCGCTCACGCCGCCCCGCCGGGCAGCGCCGCGAAACGCACCGTGCGCCCCGGCACCAGCAGCGCCGGCGGGTCGCGGTCCGGATCCCACAGCGGCACGTCGGTGGTGCCGAGCAGCCGCCAACCGCCGGGCGACGACCGCGGGTACACGCCGGTGAAGCCGCCGGCGACGGCCACCGAGCCGGCCGGCACGGCGGTGCGCGGCTCGGCCCGGCGCGGCAGGTGCAACACCGGGTCGGTGCCGGTCAGATAGCCGAAGCCGGGCGCGAAGCCGGCGAACGCCACGGTGTAGAGCGGCGCGGTGTGCCGGGCCACGATCTCGGCCACGTCGAGCCCGGTCGCCTCGGCGACCTCGGGCAGGTCGGGCCCCGTGTAGCGCACCGGGACGGTCAGGGTGTCGTGCGGCGACGGCGGCTGGTCGACGTCCTCGGCGGTCAGCCCCGCGACCCGCTCGGCCAGCGCCCCGGCCACCGCCGCCCGGCCGGTGACGGCCGGGTCGTAGCGGACCAGCAGGGTGGCGGCCGCCGGCACCAGCTCCGCCACGCCGGCCGGCCGGTCGGCGAGGAGCGAGGCGCGCAGCGCGAGCACCGAGGGCAGCCCGTCGAGTTCGGCGAGCACCGCCCGGTCGCCGACCCGCCGCACCCCGAGCAGCCGGCCGTCCCGCGACCCGGTCACGCGGCGGGCACCGCGAACGGCTCGGGGGCGTGCCCCGCGCGTTCGAGCTCGGCCCGCAGCCGCCGGGCGATGTCCAGCGCGCCGGGGGTGTCCCCGTGCACGCACAACGACCGGACGCTGACCGGTACTTCGGTGCCGTCGACGGCCGTCACCAGGCCCTCGGCGACCATCCGCAGGCAGCGGGCCACGATCTCGTCCGGGTCGTGCAGCACCGCGCCGGGCTCGCGGCGCGACACCAGCGTGCCCTCCGGGGTGTAGGCGCGGTCGGCGAACGCCTCGTGCACCGGGGTCAGCCCGGCCTCGGCCGCGACCCGCAGCCAGACGCTGCCCGGCAGGCCGAGCACCGGAAGGGTCGGGTCGTAGCGGCGCACCGCGTCCGCGACGGCGGCGGCCTGGGCCTCGTGGTGGACGATCGCGTTGTAGAGCGCGCCGTGCGGCTTGACGTAGGCGACGCGGGTGCCGGCCAGCCGGGCGAAGGCGTCGAGCGCGCCGATCTGGTAGACGACGTCGTTGACCAGTTCGGCCGGGTCGACGTCGATGAACCGGCGGCCGAAGCCCGCCAGGTCGCGGTAGCCGACCTGGGCGCCGACGGCCACCCCGTGCTCGGCCGCGCCGGCGCAGACCCGCCGCATCACGGTGGGGTCGCCGGCGTGGAAGCCGCAGGCGACGTTGGCGCTGGTGACGACGGTGAGCAGCGCGTCGTCGTCCCCGAGCCGCCACTGCCCGAACCCCTCACCGACATCGCTGTTGAGGTCGATCACCGGCGCTCCTCGACTTCCCCGGTTCCGTCACGTGGGACGGACCCTACCCGGCGGGCGGGGCGGCGGCGGGTATCCGCCCGGACGATCCGGGTCGCCGGCGCGACCCGGTCGTCAGCCGAGCAGACCCGCCAGCCGGGCCTGGCTGAGGGCGGCGATGGTGAAGGCGTCGGTGAGCCGGCCGTCGGCGATCATCGCCTCCGCCTCCGCGGCGGACACGGTCAGGGCCCGCCGAATGCCCTCCGCGCGTTCCAGCGGCCCGATCCGGTCCACCCGGGCCGCGAACAACTCGACCTGGGAGCCCAGCAGGCCGGTGTCCGGATGGAGGCTGCCGAGCCGAACCAACGACCGTGCCCGGGTGCCGAGTTCCTCGGCCAGCTCGCGTGCCGCGGTCTCCTCGCCGCTGGTGTTCTCCCCGAAGCCGCGCGGTGCCTCGAGGTGCCACCGCCTGGTGGCGTGGCGGTAGTGCTCGACGAGTACCACGTCGCATCCGTCGCCGAGGAGCGGCAGGACCACGACGGCGGGCCCCGTCGCGGTCGGCAGGACGCGCACGTACAGGCCGAGGTGTCCGTCGGGGAACCGCACCGCGTCCCGCACCACCGTGACGAACCGGTCGGCGTACACCACCCCGACGGGCTCCGAGGTACCCGAGGCGGCCTCGGCCGCGTGCCGGGCGGCCCGCACGTCCTCGGGCGCGGTCAGCACCTCGATGCCGCCCGGCGCGTTGGCGAAGAGCTCCGCCCGCGCCTCGCGCAGCCGGTGGTAGGAAGTCAGCGCGGCCTCCGGCCCGCCGGCGCTCCGCTGCGGGTCAGTACTCGGGCACGTCATAGGTCTCCTGGATCGTGGTGGAACTCGTGGCGGCCCCGACGGCCGGCCGCTCCTCGTAGCCGGGGATGGCCCGCACCAGCTCGTGCAGGCGTCGCCACTCGGCCAGCCCGTCCAGCTGGACGGTGGCGAGCTCCCTGGCGAACTTCTGTTCCCGCCGGCCGGTAGTCCGGTTCCGCAGCATGAGCTGGACGGAGCCGCCGAGCTGGTCCGCGGTGACGCTCCCGATGCCGCCGATCAGCGCCCAGATCTCGTTGCCGCTCACCGCGCTGAACGTGGCGCCCCCGATGGTGATCACCACCTCGACGACCGGACTCCACCGTGAACTGCCCGCCTGCGGGCGCTCGGCGGCGAGCCGGATGATCTCCGAGTTGAGCGTGGCGTAGTGGCTGAAGACCTCGCGTATGTGGTCCTCGAAGTGCGCGGGATCGGCCGTCAGCCGGGTGAAGGCGGCGATGTAGGCGTGCCAGGCGCCGCTCTGCCGGAGCCGCCACACGTCCTGCAACGTCAACTCGTCGAGGCTGGCCGGGGTCAGCCGGTCCTGCACCGTCGCGAAGGCCAGCCTCCGCAGGAAGCCGGCCAGCTGCTCCGGGTCGCGGATGGTCTCCCCCGAGGCGGTGACGCGTACGTCCCGCCACTCCTGCAGCACCAGGCGCCGCAGGCTCCCGCTGGGCGTCAGCGGGTACATGCCCAGGGCGTCCGCGAGGTTGACGTTGTAGACGAGGTCGAGGAGCTGCTTGGTCTCCCCGCTGAACGGGCGGGACCGGTCGTAACGGCCGTCGGCCACCGGCGAGCCCGGCACCGTCACGAACTCCTCGTACAGCAGCCCCCGGTTGACGGCCTCGCCGCGCACCCGGCGGGCGTTGCTCCACTCGACGATCCGCCCGATGTGCTCCGCGAAGGCACCCGTGTCCCGTGCGGGCACGCCGAGTTGGTCCGCGAGCAGGGGGATGTCCTTCGCCGTCAGGCCCTGCACGCGGGCCGCGAACGGATCGACCAGCGCCGACCGCGTGTTGCGGCTGTTGCGTTCGTCGTTCCAGGAGAGCCGCAGGCAGGTCATCCGCTCCGAGGCGGCCATGCCGGCGACGGTCTCCTGCCAGGCCACGAAGGCGTCCTCGACGACGTCGACCTGCTGCGGCCGGTCGGTCGGCTCGTGCTCGCCGACCAGGAAGGGCACCAGCGTCCCGTCCGCGAGGAGACGGCGGTGCGCGTCCCGCTCCGCACCGTCCTGGAGCAGGTCCCGGCTGATGGCGTGGTTGTTGTAGAAGTACACGCGGTTGACGACGAGTTGGCGGGCGTTGATGAGACTGCGCAGGTACTCGGCGCGCACGTCACGGTCCCGCTCCCGCGCCACGTCCCGTAAGGACTTGCGCTTCGCCAGCATGTGGCGCAGCAACTCCCCGTCCACCCACTGGTTGTCCAGCGACTGCGCGATCACCGCCCCCGGGTCGAGCTGTTCCGGGTGCACCCGCCGCACCTCGGCGCCCCGCCCCTCTCCCACCACCATCTGCTTCCTCCCACCCCATGACGACGCGCGTTCTCACCGCACGTGTCCGGAGTATGACCAATCCGCTACCGGCCGACAAGCGCGCCCGGTCAGCGCGTGGCGGTCAGCTCCAGCAGGGCCAGGAAGCCCGCCACCCGCCAGGCCGCGCGGCCGACGAACAGGCCGTCCACGCCCGGGACGTCGAGCAGCCCGGCGGCGTTGGCCGGGGAGACCGAGCCGCCGTAGAGCACCCCGCCGATCCGGCCGCCGACCGCCGCCCGCAGGGCGGCCACCGGCTCCGCGACCTCCGCCGGCCCCGCCGGCCTGCCGTGTTCGCCGATCGCCCACACCGGCTCGTACGCCAGCAACACGGCCTCGGTGCCCGCGAGTCCGTCGAGCGCGGCGGTCGCCTGGGCCACCACCTGGTCGGCCGACCGGCCGGCGGCGAACGTCGCCGCGTCCTCCCCGACGCACACCAGCGGGACGAGCCCGTGCCGCAGGGCCGCGGCGACCTTGAGGCGGACCGTGGCGTCGGTCTCGGCGAAGTGCGCCCGGCGCTCCGAGTGGCCGATCTCCACGATCCGCGCCCCGGCGTCCGCCGCCTGCGGCATCGAGATCTCGCCGGTCCAGGCGCCCTCGTCGGCCCAGTGCGCGTTCTGCGCGCCCACCAGCACCGGCGAGTCGGTGCCGAGCGTCCGCGCCACCGGCTCGATCGCCGTCGCCGGGGGAATCACGAACAGCCTGACGCCCGACGGCGGTTCGGCGCCGACCGCGTCCCGCAACCGCGCCGCGTACGCCGTCGACTCGGCGATCGTCTTGGTCATCTTGAAGCTGGTGCCGAGCCAGCGGACGCTACCCCTCATAGGAGCGGATCGCCTCGACCTTGGCCGCCGAGGCGGAGTCCGGGTCGAACGTGTAGGCGAGCCACTCGCGGGCCAGCCGGCGGGCCAGTTCGAGGCCGATCACCCGCTGGCCGAGGCAGAGCACCTGCGCGTCGTTGGAGAGCACGGAACGCTCCACCGAGAACGAGTCGTGCGCCGTCACGGCCCGGACGCCCGGCACCTTGTTGGCGGCGATCGCCACCCCGAGGCCGGTGCCGCACACCAGCAGCGCCCGGTCCACCCGCCCCTCGGCGACCAACCGGGCCGCGTCCACGGCGACATGGGGGTAGTCGGTGCCCTGCCCCGGCGCGATCCCGACGTCGACGACCTCCACCACCCGCTCGTCGGCCGCCAGGTCGGCCTTGAGCGCCTCCTTGTAGTCGTAGCCGGCGCCGTCCGCGCCCACCGCGATCCGCAGCATCGTCAGAACTCCTCGGTCAGGGCCGTCACGATCAGTGCGAACGAGACGGCGCCCGGGTCCGGGGTGCCGATCCCGCGTTCGCCGTGCACCCGCGCCCGGCCGATCCTGGCCGGGACGGCGGCCGTCGCCTCGGCCGCCCGGGTCGCGGCCGAGGCCGCCGACTCCCAGGCGGCGGCCAGCCGTTCGCCCTCGGCGAGGGCCCGGGTCAGCGTCTCGGCGAAGGGCACGGCCGCGTCCACCAGCGTCTTGTCGCCGGGCGCCGCGCCGCCGAGGTCGGTCACGGCCGCCACCGCGGCCCGCGCCCCCGCCGCCAGCTGTTCCCGACCCGGCGCCGCCTCGTCGCCGAGCGCCGCGCCGAACGCCGTCAGCATCGCGCCCCACAGTGCTCCCGAGGTGCCGCCGGCCCGCTCCGACCACGCCTCGCCGGCCAGGACCAGAGTGGTCATCGCCCCCGCGCCGGCCGCCGCCGCCTCGGCCCCGGCGGTCGCCGCCGACTCCGCGCCACGCCGCATCCCGATGCCGTGGTCGCCGTCCCCGGCCACCGCGTCGAGCCGGCCGAGACGCTCCTCCGCACCGGCCACCGCCTCCCGGATCGCTCCCAGCGCCGCGACGAGGCGCGTGGCCGCCGATCTCGACGGCTCGGTGCCGGCCGCGACCGGCGACGGCGCCGCGTACGTCTCCAGGTCGTCCGTCCTGTCCCGACGCGGCTCGACGATCCCCTTCCGATAGGCGGGGGAGTCGGCCGGGGCCTGCCACAGCTCGGCCAACTCGTCGTCGAGGAAGGCCAGGGTGAGCGAGAGCCCGGCCATGTCCATGCTGGTCACCAGCTCGCCGACCTCGGGGTCCACGGCCCGCAGGCCGTGTGCGGCGAGCCGGGCCGCCACCCGCCGGTGTACCAGGAAGAGCTCGTCGTACTTGGTCTCGCCGAGACCGTTGACCAGCACCGCCACCCGGTCCTCGCCGTAGCCGACGTGCCAGGGCGGGCGCTCGGCGAGCAGCCGGTCGACCAGCAGGTCGGCCACCGCGTCCGCGCTCGCCAGCTCCCGCTCCTCGATGCCCGGTTCGCCGTGGATGCCCAGCCCGAGCGCCATCCGGCCCGGTGCCACGGTGAACAGCGGCCCGGCCGCGCCCGGCAGCGTGCAGCCGCCGAAGGCGACGCCGAGCGACCGCGTCGCCGCGACCGCCCGACGGCCGAGCCGCTCCACCTCGTCGATGCCGAGGCCGCGTTCGGCCGCCGCGCCCATGACCTTGAACGCCACCAGATCGCCGGCTGTCCCGCGGCGCAACCCGTGGCTCTCCGGCGGCGCCGAGGCGATGTCGTCCGTCACCGCCAGCACCCGCACGTCAAGGCCCTCGGCCCGCAGCCGCACCGCCGCCTGCCCGAAGTGCAGGACGTCGCCCGCGTAGTTGCCGAAGGAGAGGATCACCCCGCCACCGGCCTCGCTGGCCCGCGCCACCGAGGCCACCTGGGCCGCGGACGGCGAGGCGAACAGGTTCCCGCACGCCGCCCCGTGGGCCAGCCCCGGGCCGACCCAGCCGGCGAACGCCGGGTAGTGGCCGCTGCCGCCGCCCACCACCAGGGCCACCTGCCCCCTCGGGGTCGCGGCGGACCGCACCACCCCGCCGCGCACCCGCCGCACCCGGCCGGCGTGCGCGGCCACGAACCCCTCCAACGCCTCGTCGGCGAAGGCCGCCGGGTCGTTGCACAGCACCGTCACCGCGCACCCCCGCGCAGCTTGGTCGCCAACACCCGCCGCAGATAGTCCCGGTTGCTCGCCGACACGCCCAACCCGTCGCCGCCGTAGTGCTCCACGCAGATCGGCCCGGCGAAGCCGGCGGCCAGCGCGATCTCCACCGCCCGCCGGTAGTCGACGAACCCGGACTCGGCCGGCGCCGGCACGCTGAAGTAGGCCCCGGTGGCCGGGTCGTGGTCCCGGTAGTAGTTCTTGAGGTGCCAGTAGTTGGCGTACGGCGCGGTCTCGACCATGATCCGCTCCCAGTCCTCCACCGGCCGGTGCAGCCGCACCAGGTTCCCGATGTCCGGGTTGAGCCCGACGTTGGCGAGGCCGATCTCCCGCACCAGCCGGACCGCGCTCTCCGCCGTCCCGAGGAAGGTGTCCTCGTACATCTCCAGCGACACCGCGACCCCGAGGCCCGCGGCCCGCTCGCCGACGGCCCGCAGCCGCCCCACCGCCAGCGCCCGTACGCGCTCGTCGCCGGCCGGATCGCCGGCCCCCGGCTCCGTCCAGAACCAGACGGCGGCCCGCTGCCGCGCGGTGAGCTCCCGGTGCAGCCCGACGCTCACCACGCCCACCCCGAGCTCGGCCGCCGCCTCGACCGTCCTGAGCAGGTACGCCAGGTTCTCCGCCGCCCGGTCCTCGTCCGGGTCGGTCACGCTGCGCCGGACGGTGGAGATCGCGGTCACGCCGAGCCCGACCTCCCGCAGCGCGCCGGCCAACTCCCGGCGCCGCTCCGGAGCCAGGTCGCCGGGCCGCGTCCAGGTGTCCGTGAGGTCCACGTGCGCGAAACCGGCGTCCGCGACCTCGTACAGGGTCGCCGCCCAGCGCGCCGCCGGCGCGTCCTGGGCGTCGGGGAACTGCAGCAGCGCGGCGCCGATGGGCCAGTCCTGCGCAGAGAAGGGCATGTGCGTCTCCGAACGTCGATGTCAGCGGGGGCGCCCGTATCGTGGATCGTATAGGATCTATTCTCATGGGTACACCCGGTGTGCGGCCCCGGCCGCCCGTTACCATCGATCCGCTATGACTCCGCAGAGCCCGACAACCCAGCCGAAGACCGCCCTGGTCCCGCGTCGCGCCCTCCGTGACGGCGTCTACGACGCGATCCTGGAGAAGCTGCTCGACGGTTCCACGCCGCCCGGCAGCTCGCTCAACATCGATTCGCTGTCACGGGAGTTGGGTGTCTCCCAGACTCCGGTGCGCGAGGCCCTGGTGCAGATGGAGCACACCGGCCTGATCTCCAGGACCGCGCTCAAGGGCTACCGCGTCGCGCCACCGCTCTCCGCCGCCCAGATGACGGAGCTGATGGACGCGCGGGCCGTCGTCGAGATCGCCGCCGTCGAACGCGCGGCCCCCCGCGCCGCCGAGCTGCTGCCCGACCTGCGCGCCGCCCACGCCCGCCATGTGCTGGCCGCCCACCAGGTCGCCCGGCTCCGCGGCGGCGAGGGCCCGCCGACCGGCTACGCCGACCTCCGCGAGTGCTTCACCGCCGACTGGGACTTCCACCTGGTGATCATCCGCGCGGCCGGCAACCACTTCCTGGCCCAGATGGCGGAGTCGCTGAACGCCCACGCCCACCGGCTCCGCCAGTCCGTCGACCACGGCACGTTCGACACGGCGCAGGCCGTCGCCGAACACGCGGCCATCCTGGCCGCGTTCGAGTCCGAGGACCCGGCGGCCCCGGTCGCGGCCATGCGGGCCCACCTGACCGCGATCGACCACCGCTCCCACGCGGAGGAGGACGCGGACGCCTGACGGCGAGTCCTCACGAGCCCTTCCTCGCCGGGTCGGCGGTGCCCGCTTCCGCGCAGGCCCGCGCCAGTCGTCGCCCTATGAGGCAGAGCGGCCCGTTGACGCAGGCCGCGCATTCGATCTCGTGGAGCCGGCGGGCGGACCGGAGCTGTTCCACGTCCACCCTCCTGGGTTGTTCCGAAACCTCGCGATCGGTCACGACGGATCCCCCGCAGTGAGTTCGCGGATGTCCTCGGGGGCGTGCCTCCCACTCTCTTCCGCCGCACAGCGGGCGAAGCATGACGAACGGCCCCGCGGTGCCCATGGAGACGCCGATGCGGCCAAGTGCCTCGTCTCTGAGGGTCGTTCCCACGCGGGGAAGGTTGTTCACGGCCTCACTCATGTCGGTTGCTCCTCACCGGCGAGCCCGCGACGGGATGTCGTAGCGGTGCCCGACCAGTGACGTTCGTCGCCGACGTGGGAGCCCTTGTGGCGGAACCCGTCGTTCAGGCCTGCTCGGGCCCGCGGTTCGGTCTGTCTGATGTGGGGCGATTGCGGGCGGGGCTCGACCGCCCGTACCGGATGGATCACACGGTGGGCAGCCTGCCCGCGAACCGAGAAGCCTGCCGCGTCGAGCGCGAGATCACGAGGGTCATCGCGACCGCCTCCTACACCGTCCGCATCGGGCGTGAGCTTCAGACGACGCTCGCCGAGTTGCACGGTCACCGTGCCTGGTACGGCTACGACGGCGGCAGGGTCGAACAGGGGCGCCTCGCGTGCCTGGAGGCTCTCGCGGCGGCGCACCTCGTGGAGGATGCCCTGCTTCAGGTTTCCGTACTCGAGACGCTCGTTCTCCTCGCGATCAAGGCAGATCGATCGTGGGAGGCGGCGAGCGCGGTCGAGCACGCCTCGCGGCTCGCCGGACGCACGGGCGCGGGGCACACGGTCCATCTCGTCCTCGCGCTTCGTGAAGCCAACGTGGCCACTCATGCCGGAGATCTCGCTGGGGCGCGTCGAGCCCTCAGCCGCGCCGTGAACCGTCAGTCACGGACTGACGAGGATGCCGAGGTCCCCAACTGGGCGCGGTTTGTCGGCCCGTTCGAGGTCGACTACGCCACCGCGGACCTGTGTGTGAGGGCCGGCCAGCCGAAGCGCGCCGTCCCGTTCCTGCGCGCGGCCACGCGCGGCACCGACGGCGAACTCGCTCGTAACGGTGCCTCGTACCGGGTGCGGCTCGCCTCCGTGCTCCTGGAAACCGGGGAAGTCGACGAGGCGTGTGCGGAGCTGTCCGCCGCGCTCGACGTGATCGACGGCATCTCCTCCCCGCGACTGCTGGGGCGGCTCCGGGAGTTCCAGTTGGCGATCGGCCGCGTTGACTGCGCCGTGGCGCGCGAGTGTGGCGAGCGCATCGGCCGGATCTTCCCCAGGAGCGCCGCTTGAGTCCCGAGATCGGCGTCACGGTGGAGACCATGGACGGAACGATGGCGGCGCGGGCCGAGGATGCTTTCCGGCTGGTCTACGCCGAGGTCTTCGCGGAACCGCCGTACCGCGAGACGGCGGACGATGTGGCCGCAGCCTTTCGCCGGTTCCGCGCGCAGGTGCGAAAACCCTCCTTCCGCGCCGCCTTCGCGCGAATCACGGAGGGCGTGCCGGTGGGCATGGCATACGGCTACAACCTCGGAGCCGACACCGGCTGGTGGGACCAGCTCACCGTACGGGTACGCGAGGACGTGCGGCGTGAGGACGGGAGCCGAACCTTCGGCCTGATGGAACTCGCCGTGCGTGGCCCGTGGCGCCGGCAGGGCGTCGCGCGTCGCCTGCACCGGGCCCTGCTTGCCGGAGTCACGCCCGAGCGGGTCCTGCTGAACGTCCACCCGGACGGCGCGGCAGCGTCTGCCGCCTATCGCGCGTGGGGCTATCGGCGGATCGGCGAGGCGCGGCCATGGCCAGGTGCGGACGCGCACGACGTGATGATGTTGGACCTGCGCTGAGCGTGCCGAGGGGACCCGCCGCCGCCCGGACAGACGCTAGCCGAGGAGGCCGGCGACGAGGGTGCGGGCCCAGTCGGGGCCGGCCGGGCGGTCGATGAAGACGGCGCGGTAGTAGAGCGGGCCGAGCAGCAGGTCGGCGGTGCGCTCGACCTCCGGCGGGGCGCCGCCGCGGCTCCGCTCGCGGTCGAGGATCGCGGCGAGTTGGGCGTGCCGGTCCGCCACGCACGCGTCGCAGCCCAGGGGGCCGGTGCCGACCGCCGCGCGCATCAGCTTGAGCACGTCGGGGTCGGCCAGGTCGGTGGCGACCTGGCCGACCCACCGCTCCAGATCGCCGCGCAGCGAGCCGGTGTCCGGCACCACCACGTCGCCGCTGAACCGGCTGGTGGCGATGTCGCTCAGCAGCTCGGGCACCGACCCCCAGCGCCGGTAGACGGTGGTGGCGTGCACACCCGCGCGGGCCGCGATGACGGGGATGGTGAGCGACTCCGCCGGGTCCTCGGCCAGGAGCTCGGTCACGGCGCGGTGTACGGCGTACCGCACCCGCGCCGACCGGCCGCCCGGCCGGGGGCGGGTGCTGGTGCCGCTGCTGTTCGTCTCCACACCCCCACTATTGCATTGATCGCTGCCTTTGCTGCTACGCTCCGAACCAAACGCAGCGATCACTGCAATATGGAGCTCGGGTGCCCGACATATCCCGGCGCCCCACGGCGCGGCCCGGTAGCGGCACGGCGGCCTTCGCCGCGGTGGCCGCGATCTTCGTCCTCTTCACCGCGGCCTCCAGCGCGCCCTCGCCGCTCTATGTCGTCTACCAGGAGGCGTGGGGCTTCTCGTCCGCCACGCTCACCGTCGTCTTCGCCGTCTACGTCCTCGGCATGCTGGGCGCGCTGCTGGTGGTCGGCGCGCTCTCCGACCACGTCGGCCGCCGCCCGGTCGTCGCCGGGGCGATCGCCCTGGAGGCCGTGTCGCTCGGCCTCTTCCTCGCCGCCGACCACGTCTCCGTGCTGCTCCTCGCCCGACTGCTGCAGGGCATCGCCACCGGGGCCGCGATGACCACGCTCGGGGCGGCCCTCGTCGACCTCGACCCACCCCACGCGCCGGGCCGGGCCGGCGCGTTGAGCAGCGTGATCCCGCTCACCGGCCTGGCCGTGGGTGCCCTGGGCACCGGCGCGCTGGTCGAGTACGCGCCGGCGCCCACCCGCCTCGTCTACGGCCTGCTGCTCGGCGGCATGGCGCTCTCGGCCGTCGTGCTGCTGTTCCTCCCCGAGACCTCGGCCCGCCGCCCGGGCGCCCTGCGCTCGCTCGCCCCGCGCCTCGGCGTGCCCCACGCCATCCGCCCCGACCTGTACACCCTGCTGCCCATCCTGATCGCCAGCTGGGCGCTGGCCGGCCTCTACCTCTCGCTCGGCCCCTCGGTCGCCGCCGGCCTGCTCGGCCTGCGCAGCCACCTGATCGGCGGCCTGGTCGTCACGCTGCTCTGCGGCACCGGCGCCGCCGCGGCCCTGCTGCTGCGCGGCCGCCCCACCGCGGGGCTGTTGGACTCCTCGGCTGCCCTGCTGGCCGGCGGAACGGTGGTGTCCCTGGTCGGCATCGAGACCGGCACGGTGGCGCTCGCCGCGGTCGGCACCGTCGTGGCCGGCGTCGGCTTCGGCGGCGCCGGACTGGCCTGCTTCGGCACCCTGGCCCGACTCGCCGCGCCGGCGCAGCGCGGCGAACTGTTCGCCGTCGTCTTCGTCATCGCCTACCTCGCCTTCAGCCTCCCGGCCGTCATCGCCGGCTTCGCCGCCACCTCGGCCGGGCTGCGCCCGACGGCCCTGGCCTACGGCCTCACGGTCGTGGCGCTCGGCGCCCTCGCCCTGGCCGCCCAACGCCTCCGCGCCCGCCAGACCGCCCGCCGGGCGGCCTGCCCCCAGGCGGCCGTCTAGCCCGCGGCGCACCCTGACAAAGGGTTTGCGCCCGTCGCGGCACCGCGCCCATCCTGGGCGGCCGGAGGTGACGAGATGGAAAGCGTCGTGGTGGGCCTCACGATGCGCGACCTGACCCCGGCTGACCTGGCCTGGTGCGGCTGGTCGGGGTCGGCCCTTCATGTGGAGGCGATCGCACGGGAGTTGCGCCGCGCCGAACGCGGCGAGGCGGACTACCTGGCGGCGTGCCCGCCGTCCGACCTCCCGGTCGGGCTCTGCGGCGTCGACTACCGGGCCCGCGAAGGGGCCGGCGTGCTGTGGCAGTTGACCGTCCTCCCGGCGCTCCGGTCCCGCGGCGTCGGCACACTGCTCATCCGCTCGGCCGAGGCCCGCGTCCTGGCCCGCGGCCTCGGCCGCGCCGAGCTGAGCGTCGAGGAGGACAACCCCCGCGCCCGGAGGCTGTACGAGCGGCTGGGCTACGTCGCCTACGGCAGCGAGCCGGACGGCTGGGACGAACTGGCGCCGGACGGCTCGGTCCGCCGCTACGAGACGGTGTGCACGCTGATGCGGAAGGAACTCGCGTCTCCGGGCGCGATGTCCCCGGGCGGGTGAGGCGTTAGCCGTTACCCGTCCGCTTCCGGAGGGCAGAGGGGACGGGCTGACGCGTCCGGGAGATGGAGCGCACGTTCCTCCGAGGTCAGGTCCCGATTCAGGGCCCGACATATGCCGCTGATGGCCTCGGCGGGTTTCGGCAGCGTCAACTGCCAGCGCCGTACGGTGCCGTTTCCCTCGACGGCGGTGAGCGTGGTGCCGTCTCGGTTGAACAGGAGTGATTCCACCGAGTCGGTGAGGCCCGTGAGCGTCGCTCGCGTCCGACTCGTTCCCATGTCCCACAGGCGGACCGTGTCATCGGCACTCGCGGCCGCGAGCGTGGCCCCGTCCGGGCTGAACGCCAACGCGGACACCGCTTCACCCGGACTCGGCAGGGTGGTCCGGGTTCGGTTGCCGGCCAGGTCCCACAGGCGAATCGCTCCGGAGCCGCTGGCCGCGAGGGTGGCTCCGTCCGGGCTGAAGGCCAACGCTCGTACCCCGTCGGCTTGGCTCAGTGACGAGCGGACCCGTCGGGTCGTCCGATCGATGAGCCGCACGGCTCCGCCCGCGTCGCCCGTCGCGAGGACGGTTCCGTCCGGGCTGAAGACCACCGCGTTCAGGAGGCCCCCGAGCCGCACGGTGGTCAGGGACTGCCCGCTGGCGGCATCCCACAGCAGTACGTCCGTCTCATTGCCGGCGGCGAGGGTGGCTCCGTCCGGGCTGAACGCCAACGTGGCCGCGAATTCGGCGCGCCCCGTGAGCGTGGCCCGGGTGTCACCGGTGCGCGCGTCCGCCACGCGGACCACGCCGTCGCCGTCCATGGTGGCCAGTGCCTGGCCGTCCGGGCTGAACACGGCGGTGGACATGTCGTCGGGAATCTCGATCTCGGGGACGCCGCGGCCGAAATCGACATTCCAGATCCGCGCGCCGTCCCCGCCCGCGGTCGCGAGGGTGGCTCCGTCCGGGCTGAACGCCAGCCCCTGAACCGGCCCCGTGTGGCCGCCGAGCGTGGCGAGCGTCCTCCCGGTGGCGACGTCCCAGAGACGGGTGCTGTCGTCCCTGCCCACGATTGCCAGGACGGTACCGTCCGGGCTGAAGGCCAGCCCGTCCATGGACGCCTCGGCATCCGTCAGCGTGAGCTGGAGCCGGCCGGTGCTCATGTCGTGAATCCGGACGGCACCGGTCCCGTCGGTCACGGCCAGGGCGCGCCCGTCAGGGGTGAGCGTCGATGCCAGCACCCCCTCGTCGGGATCGTTCGGGAAGGGCAGGATGTCGCCCGAGGCGAGGTTCTGCGCCCGGAGCACGCGGTCGGGCCCCACGGCCGCGAGGGTTGCGCCGTCGGGGGTGAAGGCCGCCCAGGTACTCGAGGTGGTGAGGCCGGCCGGGGTGTCCAGCGGTTGCCCGGTCGCCGTGTCGTACAGGTGAAGGGAGCCCTCCGGGGTGCCGGTGGCGAGGACGGTGCCCTCCTGGTTGAAGGCCAGTGGGGTCAGGTACCCGGACGGTCCGCCGATGGCGGTCAGCTGTTCGCCGGTCGCCGTGCCCCGTATCCGGATGACGCCGTCCTCACCGGTGGTGGCCAGGGTTCGGCCGTCCGGGCTGAACAGGGCGGAGCCGAAACCGTCGGCCGGGCTGCCTTGGACGGTGCCGAGGAGTGCGCCGGTCGTGGCGTCCCACCGGCGCAGGGTGTCGTCGAAACCGGCCGTGACGAGCGTGCCGTCCGAGTCGAATGCCAGGTCCCAGAGCGGCGCGTCCCCGGCGGCGAGCCGGTGGCGCAGCGGCAGCGCCGCGGCGGTGTAGAGGCCGGCGGTGGCCTCGGCGGTGGGGCTGGTGCGGTACGCCTCGATCGCGAGCAGCGCGGCGAGATCGGGCTCGGAGGCCAGCAACGCGACTGACTGGGCGGCGAGTTGCCGGGAACGCGCCACCTGTTCGGCGGCGGTGGCGTTCCGTTGCTGCAGGACGGCCACCGTGGTGGCGACGAGCGAGAACACGAGCAGGAGGGAGAGCGTGCCCGCCAGGACGCGGAGACGCCGGGTGGCCCGGGCGGCCATGCGCTGTTCACGGTGACGGGTTTCGAGGCTGGTGGTGAGGAAGGTTCGTTCCAGAGTAGTGAGTTGGTCGTGCCGTTCGGGCGGGAAGGCCTCCTCGGCGGTGGCCAGTCGACTGCCGCGGTAGAGCGCCCCCGCGTCGCGGCCGAGTTCGTCCCAGCTGGCCGCCGCCTCGGTGAGTTGCCGGTGGACGCGGAGCCGCTGTCGGTCCTGATCGATCCAGGCATGGAGTCGTGGCCAGGCCGTGATCAGCGCCTCGTGGGCGAGGTCGACCGTGTCCTCGTCGACGGTGACGAGGCGGGCACGGGCCAGTTGGGCGAGGAGCGGACCGATGTCCGCCGCCTCGCCCGCCTCCAACTCCGCGCGGGGCGTGGGGCGCCGGGTGTCCTGGGCGCCTTCCCCCGGGGTGATGAGGCGCAGCAGCAGGTGCCGGGTGATGGCCGACTGATCGGCCGAGAGCCCGGTGTAGAAGTGTTCCGCGGTGTGCGCGATGGCACCGTGGACGCCGCCGGCGGCCTCGTACTCCGCCAGGGTCAGGGTCCGACCGCGCCGACGCCGCCAGGTCTCCCGCAGCGCGTGGGACATCAACGGCAGGCCGCCGGGCTCCCCTTCGATGTCGGAGATGACGCGCGCGGTCAGCGCCCGCTCGACGATCAGCCCCTGGGCGGCGGCGGGCTTGACGATCGCCGCGCGCAACTCCTCCCGGCGCATGGGCGCCACGAGCAGGGTGGCCTCCCGCACCGCCTCGGCCAGGTCGGCGTGTTCGGCAAGCCGCCCGTAGAAGTCCGCCCGCAGCGAGACCACCACCCGCAGGCGTCCGTCCGTCTCGACGGCTGTCAGGAGCGCGTCGAGGAACCCGGCCCGCTCCTCCCGGCTCTGGCACAGCGTGAACAGCTCCTCGAACTGGTCCACGATCACCCAGGTGTGTCGCGTGCCGGCCGCCGGCTTCAGCGCCGGGGCGTGGACGCGGAGCGGTTGTTCGCCCGGGGTCAGGATCCGGATGGCCGCGGGGCGATCGGTCTCCGGCGTCGCGTCGCGCAGCACGGGGATGAGTCCGGCGCGCAGCAGGGAGGACTTCCCGCTGCCCGAGGCACCCACCAGCACCGCGAAGCGACGGTCACGGACCAGCGCGGCGAGGTCGTCCACCAGCCGCTCTCGCCCGAAGAACCGTGCCTGATCGGTTGGTTCGAACCGCGCGAGCCCCGGATAGGGCGAGTCACCGCCGTCGTCAGGCGGCGGGAGTGCGTGTGCTGCCACCGAGGCCGCACGCCAGCGGCGCTCCCACTCGACCGCGTCGCCGCCGCAGGCCCTGACATACGCCAGCGCGACGGGGAGTGACGGGAGCCGGTCGCCCGCGGCGGCTTCCGAGAGCGTCCCGGCCGCATACGTGACGTGCTCGGCCATGGCCCGATAGGTGGGCCCGCCGGCGGCCCGGCGTAACTCGCGCAACTCGTGTGCGAAGCGCTCGACCGGCCCGGTAGCGGGATCCAGCGGGTTCTCCCGGCGGCCCATCCGTCCCTCTCCTCGCGTGGCGAAACAACGGACGTGTCCCGGGCCCGCCC
>NZ_SMKI01000229.1 GCF_004348415.1 Streptomyces hainanensis | reverse complement strand
CTGCGGGAGCGGGTGACGGCGCTGGGCGGCAGCATGACGGCGGGCCCGGCGGCGGGCGGCGGGTTCCGGGTGAGCTGTACGGTTCCGGTGAGGTAGCCGGGCGACGGCCGTGCGCGGCCGCGAGGTCAGGGAGTGGTCAGGCGTCATGACCGATGGGGGCGGCCGGGTCGTCCGGGTGGTGATCGCGGACGACGAGCGGGTGGTCCGCGACGGGGTGCGGATGATGCTGGAGACCCAGCCCGACCTCACCGTGGTGGGCACGGCGGGGGACGGCGAGCACGCGCTGCGGCTCTGCGCCGAGCTGCGGCCCGACGTGCTGATGCTGGACGTGCGGATGCCGGGGCTCGACGGGCTCGCGGTGTTGGGCGAGCTGGGGCGGCGGGGACGGCTCGGCCCCGGCGGGGTACGGGTGTTGATGCTGACGACCTTCGACCTGGAGGAGTACGTGGCGGAGGCGTTGGCGGCGGGCGCCAGCGGTTTCCTGTTGAAGAGCTCGTCGTACGAGGAGCTGACCGCCGGGGTGCGGGCGACGGCCGCCGGGGACGGCGTGTTGAGCCCGCGGGTGGCCGGGCGGATCATCCGGGAGTACGCGGCGGCGCGACGGGCCGAGCGGCCGGATCCGGGGGCCGAGGCGCGGGTGGCCGAGCTGACGCCTCGGGAGCGGGACGTGCTGCGGCTGATCGGCGAGGGGCTGTCCAACGGGGAGATCGCCGGGCGGCTCACGGTCTCGGCGCATACGGTGAAGTCGCATGTGAGCCGGCTGCTGGCGAAGACGGGCTGCCGGGATCGCGCCCAGGCCGCCGTGCTGGCCCGACGGTTGGACTGAGCCGGGCGCTCCGGTGACGGAGCTCACGGATTGCCATCGCATAACCATGAAGCCCGATGTATATACTTCCAGCTCTTCTCGAACACGATTTTGACGACCGATGGAGTCATCCCATGGCGACAGATCTCACGGGCCGCCACCTGCTGCGCGAGCTGGACCTCACCCCGGACGAGTTCGGGGGGCTGCTCGACCTGGCGGCACAGCTCAAGGCAGCCCGCCGGGAAGGCACCGAGGAGCGCCGGCTCACCGGTCGGCGGATCGCGCTGATCTTCGAGAAGAGCTCCACCAGGACCCGCTGCGCCTTCGAGGTGGCGGCCTTCGACCAAGGCGCCCACACCACCTACCTCGACCCGTCCGGCTCGCACATCGGCTACAAGGAGTCACCGAAGGACACCGGCCGGGTCCTCGGCCGGATGTTCGACGCCATCCAGTACCGGGGCAGCGCCCAGCGGACCGTCGAGGAGCTGGCCGAGCACGCCGGCGTCCCGGTCTACAACGGGCTGACCGACGACTGGCACCCGACGCAGATGCTGGCCGACACGCTGACCATGGTCGAGCACGGCGGCGGCCGGCCGCTGGCCGAGCTCGCCTTCGCCTACCTCGGCGACGCCCGCAACAACATGGGCAACTCCTATCTGGTCACCGGCGCCCTGCTCGGCATGGACGTGCGGATCGTGGCGCCGCGCGGGCTCTGGCCGGCCGAGCCGGTGCGGGCCGAGGCCGCCGCCCTGGCGGCCCGCACCGGCGCCCGGATCACCCTCACCGAGGACGTCGAGGAGGGCGTGCGCGGCGCGGACTTCGTGGCCACCGACGTGTGGGTGTCGCTCGGCGAGCCCAAGGAGGTCTGGGACGAGCGGATCGCCCTGCTGCGGCCCTACGCGGTAACGACGGAGGTGCTGCGGGCCACCGGCAACCCGTCCGTCCGGTTCCTGCACTGCCTGCCCGCCTTCCACGACCTGGGCACCGAGGTCGGCCGCGAGGTGCACGCCCGGCACGGCCTCGACTCGCTCGAGGTCACCGACGAGGTCTTCGAGTCGGCCCACTCGGTGGTCTTCGACCAGGCCGAGAACCGGATGCACAGCATCAAGGCCCTGCTGGTCGCCACCCTGGCCGGCGCCTGACCGTCAGCCCGCCCTGACCCCGACGACGCTGCTCAGATCCGGAGCCAACCGCAACTCCACGGCGCGCAGCGCCGGATGGCCGAGCCAGTGGGCGCGGGCCGGATCGGGCCCGGCCCGCCCGGGGGTGAAGTCGTCGATCACCACCGCGCCACCGGGCGCCAGCAGCGCCTCGGGGTCGGCCGGCTCCTCCCCCGGCGCCTTGCCGCCCCCGCCGCCGTCGAGCACCAGCAGGTCGAACGGCGCGTGGCCGGCTATCTCCCGCCAGTCGCCGCACAGCACGGTGACCCGCCCGTCACCGGCGAAGAGACGGGCCGCCGCCTCGGCGCGCCCGGGGTCACGCTCCACACTGACCAGCCGCGCACCGGGCGGGGCGGCCGAGGCCAGCCAGGCCAGGCCCACCCCGCAGCCGGTGCCGGTCTCGCCGATCGCCCCGGCCGCGCCGCCGGCCAACGCCGCGAGGAGCCGGCCCTGTTCCGGCCGACTGGGGGCACCTCCCGGCGTTAGCCGGGGGACTGTGCGCGAACCCCTGGGCGCGCGCCAGCCGGACGGCGGCCGCCACCAGGGGCGGCAGCCGCTCCGCCGTGTCGTACGCCGCGGTGCCCGCCTGGGACATGGGCCTCACTCCCCCGCCTCGTGGACCAGGATCGCCACTTGGACCCGGTTGCCACAGTCCAACTTGCCCAGGATCCGCGAGACATAGGTCTTCACGGTGGCCACGCTCATGAACAGCTCGCCGCCGATCTCCGCGTTCGACTTGCCCTCGCCGATGGCGCGGGCCACGTCCCGCTCCCGGTCGCTGAGCGCGGCCAGCGAACCCCGGGCCCGGTCCGCCCTGCGGCGCCGCTCGTCGTCCTGGTCGGTCCTGACCACGTGGTCGATAAGCCGGGTGGTGACGGCCGGCGACAGCATGGACTCGCCGCCGGCCGCCCCACGCACCGCCCGCAGGAAGTCCGTCGGCGGGACGTCCTTCAGCAGGAAGCCGTTGGCCCCGGCGCGCAACGCCCGCAGCACGTACTCGTCGGTGTTGAAGGTGGTGAGCACGATGATCGCCGGGCCCGGCTCCCCGGGGGCTCCGGCGCGGAGCGCCTCGGTGGCGGCGAGCCCGTCCATCCTGGGCATCCGGATGTCCATCAGCACCACGTCGGGCCTGAGCCGCCGCGCGGCCTCCACGGCCTCGGCGCCGTCCACCGCCTCGCCGACCACCTCGATGCCCGGATCGGCGCCCAGTATCAGCGAGACACCCGCCCGCACCAGCGCGTCGTCGTCGGCGATCAGGACCCGGATCAGGTCGGCCACGGCAGCCATGCCTCCAGTCGGAAATCGATCGCGCCGGCCTCGCCGCGGCGCGCCCCGTAGTCGATGCGCCCGCCCGCCAGCGACACGCGCTCGCTCAGCCCGACGAGGCCGGACCGCGCGCCGGGCAGCGCCGGCCTGGCCTGGCCTGTCGTCAGCGGGTTGTCCACCCTGACGTGCAGCTCCCCCTCGCCGGTGCGGTCGAGCAGCACCCTGGCCCCGTGCCCCGGGGCGTGCTTGCGGGCGTTGGTCAGCCCCTCCTGCACCACCCGGTAGGCGGTGCGGCCGACGGACGCCGGCAGCGAGCCGGCCGCCTCCGGCAGCCGGTCGACCAGGGCGACCGAGGCGCCGGCCGCCCGGGACTCGCCGACCAGCTCCGCGATGTCCGCCACCCCCGGCTGGGGCCGGGTGGCGGGCGGCGGCTGGGCCCCCTCGGCCACCGCCTCCCCCGACCGCAGCACGCCCAGGATCTCCCGCAGGTCCTCCAGGGCCTGGTGCGCGCTCGACCTGATGGTGCCGGCGACGTGCGCGACCTCGTCGGGACGCATGTCGGGCCGGATCTCCAGGGCGCCGGCGTGCAGGCTGACCAGGGTGATGCGGTGGGCCAGCGCGTCGTGCATCTCGCGGGCGATGTGCTCCCGCTCCCGGCCACGGATCCGGTCCGCCCGCAGCGCCGCCTCGGCCTCGGCGCGCTCGGCGCGCTCGCGCAGCGAGCCCACCAGCTCGCGCCGCGCCCGCACCACCATGCCCCAGGCCACGAACGGCACGCTGATCAGGATCGTGAGCACCACGGCGAACGTGGCGAGACCGACGCCGCCGTAGCCGCCGGCGGACAGCTCCGGATCCGGCCGGAGCACGGCGTACGGGACGCTGCCCGCCGCGTGCGCCGCGGTCAGCGCGACCGCGAACCGCCAGGGGCGGTGCACCGCGAGGCTGAACATCGACACCAGCACGGCACCGAACGCCATCTCGGTGTACATGCCCACCGGCAGGATCAACAGCGCCACCAGCAGCGGCCGCTCCCGCCGCCGCCACAGCGCCAGCGAGCCGGCCACCGAGAGCACGAGGCCCGAGACCAGGTAGGGGCGGGAGAAGCCCGGGTCGTCCCACGCGTCGAGCAGCATCGCGAACGTGCCGAGCAGCGACAGCGTGACGCACGTGAAGTCGACCAGCCGATCCCGCCGGGGCGAGCGCACCGCGGACCTCATGACCGCACCAGCGGGCGCCAGTACTGCCGGGTGGCCTCGTCCCGGACGGCGAATCCGAGCTTCTCCACCTCTTCGCGCAGCTCGGCTATGTCGGCCGACGCCTTCTTCTCCAGCGCCACCTCCCGGGCCTTCAACAGCGCGTTCACCGCGCCCGGCACCTCGGGGGTGCCCGGCACCCAGCGCCGGTACAGCTCGGCGTAGGGATCGGCCTCGGCCCAGGGATAGCCGTGGGCGGCGAAGGCCCGCGCCACGTCGGCCGGCTTCTCCTCGCTCGTGTCCCGCAGCAGTTGCCGGGACTCGCGGTCCAGGATCACCAGCCTCTTGCCGTCCATGAAGACCGCGTCGACGACGGCCCGGTCGATGCCCCACCGGGTGTCGTTCTTCTCCAGCTCGACCCGGGAGTCGGTGAGCGTGACCTTGAGGCTGGTGGCGAAGGCGACCACCACCAGGACGAGGCCGGCCAGCAGCCCGAGCCCGCCGAACGCCGAGCCGACCCAGCGGCCCTCGAACGAGGCCACCAGCTCGAAGGGACCCCGCATCGGCACCCAGGGCAGGCCCGTCAGCCAGTCGGCCAGTGAGGGGAGCAGCAGGCCGAGGCCGCCTCCCAGCAGGGGCGCGCCGATGAGCAGCACCAGCCGGTCGGCCAGGGGCAGCCAGAGCTGAGTGGTGGGTTCCTCGGCCTCGGTGGGCATCGTGCCGTTCCTCGCCCTCTCGTCGTCGCTGCGCCGCGTGCCACTCCGCGTGGCACACCACGACGCTAGGTCCTCGGTCACCCTCCGCAACAGTCATCCAAAGTCGGAAACCTTCGGCCGACCTGTCTCGCTCCGGCGCACCCCACCGTGAACTCAATGACCGAAAGGCGACTTAGTTCCGCAACCGAGCGCGGCGTAGACAGCTCCGTTTACGCGTAGGCAACATGTGGCGCCCTCATCTCCCGACCAGATGTTCGATGGAAAGGCGGCGTCCTGTGCGCCTGCGTGTTCTCCTGTCGCTGCTCTCGGCGACGCTGCTCGTGCTTCTGGTGCCTCCCCTGTTGAGCTCGGAGAGCTCGGCGGGCACCGGCACCAACATCCCGGGGCTGCGCTTCATGGTGCCCAACACCCCCGGCGGCGGCTACGACATCACCGCCCGCACCGCCGCCCGGGCCGCCGAGGACGCGGGTCTCACCGGCTCCATAGAGGTGTTCAACCTGCCGGGCGCCGGCGGCACCGTCGGCCTGAGCAGCCTGGTCTCCGACCACGGCAACGGCCGCGTCGCGATGTCCATGGGCCTGGGCGTGGTCGGCGCCGTGCACACCAACCAGACGTCCTCCACCCTGGCCGACACCACCCCGATCGCCCGGATCACCCAGGAGTCGGACATCGTCGTGGTCCCGGCCGACTCGCGCTACCAGTCCTTCGAGGAACTGCTCGCCGACTGGCAGGCCAACCCCGGCTCACTCCCGGTCGGCGGCGGCTCGTCGCCCGGCGGCCCCGACCACCTGGCGCCCATGTTGATGGCCCAGGCGGCCGGCATCGACCCGCGCTCCGTCAACTACGTCTCCTACGACGGCGGCGGCGAGCTGCTGGCCTCCGTGCTCGGCGGCCAGGTCGCGTTCGGCGTCTCCGGCGTCGGCGAGTACCGGGACCAGATCGAGGCCGGCGAGCTGCGGGTGCTCGCGGTGACCGGCCCGGAGCGCGTCGACGGCGTCGACGCGCCGACCCTGACCGAACTCGGCGTCGACGTCGAGTTCACCAACTGGCGCGGCATCGTGGCGCCGCCCGGCCTGACCGACGCGGAGCGCGAGCGGCTGATCAACCTGGTCACCGAGCTGCACGAGTCGCCCGAGTGGCAGGAGGCACTCGAGGTCAACGGCTGGACCGACGCCTTCGTCACCGGCGACGACTTCGGCGACTTCCTGGCCGCCGAGGACGAGCGGGTGGACGGAATCCTGAGGGAGCTCGGACTGTGAACGACACCACCACCAACACCGGGACCGGGCCGGGGCTGCGCGAGCGCCTCCGGGGCCGCTCCGAACTGGGCGTCTGCGTCCTGCTGTTCGCGCTGGGCCTGCTGGTGCTCGGCGACGTGCTCACCATGAACACCGACTTCGCACAGCGCGGCCCGGTCGGCCCCAAGACCGTCCCCACGGTCGTCGGCATCGCCCTGCTGGTCGTCGCGGTGCTGCTCGCCGTCGACGTGCTGCGCGGCGGCCGTGGCCAGGCCGAGGGCGGCGAGGACGTGGACCTGGACCGCTCGGGCGACTGGCGCACGGTCGGGCTGCTGGTCGGCGTCTTCCTGGCCAACGCCGCGCTGATCCAGCCGCTCGGCTTCCCGATCTCCGGCGCCCTGCTGTTCTGGGGATCCGCCTACGCCCTGGGCAGCCGGGCCTACGACCGCGACCCGCTGATCGCGGCCGGGCTCTCCGTCGTCACCTTCTTCGTCTTCGACACCCTGCTCGGCACCCCGCTGCCCGGCGGCCCGCTGATGGAAGTGCTGTAGCCCCATGGACTCACTGAACTCGCTCATCGAGGGCTTCGGTACCGCCCTCACCCCCACCCACCTGCTGTGGGCCGCGGTCGGCGTGCTGCTCGGCACCGCCATCGGCGTGCTGCCCGGCATCGGTCCCGCCATGGCGCTCGCGCTGCTGCTGCCGGTCACCTACGCGCTCGACCCGACGGCCGCGTTCATCATGTTCGCCAGCATCTACTACGGCGGCATGTTCGGCGGTTCGACCACCTCGATCCTGCTCAACACGCCGGGTGAGACCGCGGCCGTGGTGGCCGCCATCGAGGGCCATCCGATGGCCCGCGCCGGGCGCGGCTCCCAGGCCCTGGCCGCCGCCGCCATCGGCCACTTCACCGGCGGCATGATCGGCACCATCCTGCTGGTGGCGCTCGCCCCGTTCGTGGCCGAACTCGCCGTGGACATCGGCGCGGCCGACTACTTCGCCATCATGGTGCTGGCCTTCATCGCCGTCACCTCGGTGCTCGGCAGCTCCCGGATCCGGGGCTTCGCCTCGCTGCTGATCGGCCTCACCATCGGCCTGGTCGGCCTGGACCGGCTCACCGGCCAGCAGCGGCTCACCTTCGGGACGCTGGAGCTGGCGGACGGCATCGACGTCGTGATCGTGGCGGTCGGCCTGTTCGCCATCGGCGAGGCGCTGTACGTGGCGCTCTACCTGCGGCGGGGCACCCAGGAGCCGATCCCGGTCGGCCGCCCCTGGCTGGGCAGGGAGGACCTGCGCCGCACCTGGAAGCCGTGGCTGCGCGGCCCGCTGATCGGCTTCCCGTTCGGCGCCGTCCCGGCCGGTGGCGCGGAGATCCCCACCTTCCTCTCCTATGTGACGGAGAAGCGGCTCTCCAAGCACAAGGACGAGTTCGGCAAGGGCGCCATCGAGGGAGTGGCCGGCCCCGAGTCGACGGCCTCCGCCTCCGCCTCGGGCACCATCAGCGCCATGCTCACGCTCGGCCTGCCGACCACGGCCACCACGGCCGTGATGCTGGCCGCCTTCCAGACCTACGGCATCCAGCCGGGACCGCTGCTGTTCGAGCGGGAGTCCAGCCTGGTGTGGGCGCTGATCGCCTCGCTGTTCGTCGGCCTGGTGATGCTGCTCGCGCTCAACCTGCCGCTGGCGCCGCTCTGGGCCAAGCTGCTGCGGATCCCGCGCCAGTACCTGTACGCGGGCATCCTGTTCTTCGCCGCGGTGGGCGCCTACGCGGTGAGTTCGCAGCCGCTCGACCTGGTGATCCTGCTGGTGATCGGCCTGGTCGGGCTGTTGATGCGGCGGTTCGGGCTACCGGTGCTGCCGGCCGTGCTCGGCGTGATCCTCGGCCCCTCGGCGGAGCTCCAGCTGCGCCGGGCGCTGCAGATCAGCGACGGCAGCCTCAGCGGCCTGGTCAACTCCCCGTTCGCCGTGACGGTGTACGTCGTGGTCGGGCTGATCGTGCTCTGGCCGCTGCTGCGCCGGCTGCTGCTGCGCCGTGAGCGGGAGCGCACGCCGGTGGCGTGAGCCGGCGACACCCGGGCCGCCCCTCCGGCACCGCACGGTGCCGGAGGGGCGGCGGTGTCATGTCCGGCGGTACCGTGGACTCATGGGGGACACGAGCGGACAACCGGGGCCGATCGCCGGCGCGTTGCGGCGCGCGGCGCGGACCGTCGGCTGGTTGGCCCCGCTGGTCTTCGCGGTGGTGACGACGGCCGTACTGCTGCTCACCGACATCGGCGAGGACGGCGGGCACTCCAACGGGCCGCCCGAGCCGACCGCCACCCCGACGGCCGGCGCCACCATGCCGCCGGCGCCCACCGAGGACCCCGGCGGGGAGCCCGCTCCGCCGCCGGAGACCGACGCGGAGGAGGCCCAGGGGTCCTTGGGCGACAGCGGCGGGATGTTCGACGGCCTGGGCTCGGCCGCCGGGCTCGGCGCCGTCGCCGCCCTGGTCACGGCGCTCGGCACGGCGGCGTCCCGCGTCCTGGTGGCCATGGGGCAGTTCAGGCTCGCCAACGCTAACGCCGAGGCCATCCGCGCCGGCCGGCCGCCGGCCCCGGCCCCGGCCCCGGCTCCCGGTGAGGGGCCGGAGGCCGAAGGACCGCCCTGAGGGGCGCGGTTCAGCGCGGGAAGGTACGTCCTTCGCCGGTCTCCCTGACGAACGGTTCGGTGACCTCGGACGACGTCAGCGCCCCGTAACTGGCGGGCCGGCGGAAGGCGTTGCCCCAGGTCTCCCGGCTCCGGTACGCGCGCAGCGCGGCCAGGTCGAAGACCGCCGGGTAGACGCCCGCCGCCTCGCCCGCCTCCACCACCAGCATGTCCCGCGATCCGTCGGGGCCGAACGCCATGCCGTCGAAGGCGATCGAGTGTCCCCAGCCGGCGCCCGCGTAGTTGGCCATCGCCAGGGCCATCATGTTCTCGTAGGCACGGGTTCGGAACTGGTCGAGACGGTTCCGTTCCAGGTCGCAGGCGTTCGGGGTCAGCACGAGTTCGGCGCCGGCCAGCATCAACGCGCGGGCACTCTCCGGGAACTCGCGGTCGTAGCAGATCATCGCGCCCACCCGGACGTCGCCGGCGGCGGTGTCCAGGGTGGCCACGTCGAAGGAGTCGCCGGGCGTGAGGGCGGCCTCGGCGGCGTCGAACGCGCAGGTGTGCACCTTGGCGTGGGTCAGCGCCAGCTCGCCGTGCCGGTCGATCAGGAAGAGGGTGTTGCGGGGCGCGCCTGGCCACTCCTCGAAACAGGTGAGGGCGATGGCCATCCCCAACTCGGCGGCCAGCGCCCGGAAGTGGCCGACGTAGGCGGAGTCGGCCGCGACGGCCTCCCCGTGCCAGCCCTCGCCGCCCGCCGGAACGGTGACCGGCGGCCGGCCCGCCCACCCGTCCGGGTGCCGGTAGACGTTTCCCGCTCCCCGCTCGGGGAGCGGCACCCACCGGTAGCCGTTGCTCCACATCTCGGGGAAGAGCGCGATGTCGGCGCCCAGCGCCGCGGCCCGCCGGCAGGCGGCCTCGCCCGCCTCCAGGGTGGCCGCCGACTCCGATGCGGGGCGGTCGAGTTGGAGCAGGGCGACGGTCAGTGTGGTCATGAGGTGGTGTCCTTCCTTCGCTGGAGTGGTGGAGACGTCCTGCGTCGGAAGGGGCGGCGGGGCCCGCGAGCGGGGCCGGCGTCAAGGCATGGGCTCACCCTACGCGAAGGGCCGCCGCCGGGCGGCGCGGCCGAGAGCGGGGAGGCCCTTCGGATCGGCGCACGGCCCGGCGGCGGCCGGCGAGACCTCTGCCCTGCACCGCTGAGGTCCCGCCCGCTGAGGGCGAGTCTGCCGGAATCCCGGGGGAACGCCATGGGGCAGCGACGGGATTCGGTCGCGATGCGTGGCATGCCCATTACCAACCGTCAGGCGTCCTCCGGGGCGCCAGGCGGCCCCTGAGCCGCCGCCCCCGGTGACGGGCCGGGACGTCGGTGACGTCGGAATCCGCCGCAACACGGCCGGAATTCACAGATCGAACGGGATCAGCGGGGGTCACCGAGGACGGTGGCGAGCTCCGCGATCCGCTCCGGGCCGACCCGGCAGCAACCGCCGATCAGCCGCGCGCCGGCGTCCCGCCAGGCGAGGGCGGACGCGGCGGCCCACCGCGCGGTGCCCCGCCACCGGCGTCCGGCCGCGTCCCACTCCTCGCCGCTGTTGGGATAGGCGACGACCGGCTTGCCCGTGGTGGCCGCCGCGATCTCGACGGCGGGCGAAACCTCGTCCGGATCGCAGCAGTTGACGCCCACCGCCAGCACCCGGTCGTCGCCGGCCGCCAGCGCGAACGCGTCCGCGAGCGGCTGCCCGGCGCGCGTGCGCCCGCCCGCGACGGTGTACGAGAGCCAGACCGGGACGCCGCAGCCCTCGGCCGCCCGCAGCAGCGCCTCCGCCTCGACCGCGTCCGGCACCGTCTCCAGCGCCAGCAGGTCGGGGCCGGCGGCCGCCAACGCCTCGATCCGCGGCCGGTGGAACGCGACGAGCTCGGCGACGCTCAGGCCGTAACGGCCCCGGTACTCCGAGCCGTCCGCCAGCACCGCGCCGTAGGGCCCCACCGAACCGGCGACCAGGACACGCCGGCCGTCCGCCGCGGCGGCGTCGGCCGCCGCCCTGGCCAGCCGCACGCTGTCACCGAACAGCCGCCCGGCCGCGGCCCGTTCGACACCGCGCCGGGCGAAGCCCGCGAACGACGCCTGGTAGCTGGCGGTGATCAACACGTCGGCCCCGGCGCGGACATAGGCGGCGTGCGCCGCGCCGATCGCCGCCGGGTCCGCCACGAGCAGGCCCGCCGTCCACAGCTCGCCGCCCGCCCCGTGGCCCCGGGCGGCGAGCTCGTTCGAGAGCCCGCCGTCCAGCACCAGGGGCGACGACAGGTCGATCGTCACGCCAGTTGGGGCGCGACCTGGGAGGCGATCACCTCGAGGTGGTCGAGGTCGGACAGGTCGAGGATCTGGAGGTAGAACCGGGACGAGCCGGCCTCGGCGTAGCGGCCGATCTTCTCCACCACCTCGGCGGGCGTGCCGGCGAGGCCGTTCCGCCGGAGCTCGTCCACGTCCCGGCCGATGGCGGCGGCGCGGCGCGCCACCTCGACGTCGTCCCGGCCGACGCAGGCCACCAGCGCGTTGGAGTACACCAGGTCGTCCGGCTTGCGCCCGGCGTCCTCGGCGGCCCGCCGCACCCGCTCGAACTGCGCGGCGCTGTCCTCGGCGGAGGCGAACGGGATGTTGAACTCGTCCGCGTAGCGCGCCGCCAGGGCCGGCGTGCGCTGCTTGCCCATGCCGCCCACCAGGATCGGCACCCGGTCCTGGACGGGCTTCGGCAGCGCCGGCGAGTCGGCCAGCTGGTAGTAGGTGCCGTCGTACGAGAACGTCTCGCCCACCGGGGTGCCGAACAGCCCCGTGACGATGGCCAGCTGCTCTTCGAGGCGCGGGAACTTCTCCTGCGGGAACGGGATGCCGTACGCCGTGTGCTCGGCGGCGAACCACCCGGCGCCGAGGCCGAGTTCGACCCGCCCGCCGGACATCGCGTCGACCTGCGCCACCTGGATGGCCAGCACGCCGGGCAGCCGGAAGGTGGCGGCGGTCATCAGGGTGCCGAGCCGGATCCGGCTGGTCTCGCGGGCCAGCCCGGCCAGCGTCAGCCAGGCGTCGGTCGGCCCGGGCAGGCCGTCCGCGTCGCCCATCGTCAGGTAGTGGTCGGACCGGAAGAACGCGTCGAAGCCGAGCTCCTCGGTGGCCTTGGCGACGCTCAGCAGGGTGTCGTAGCTGGCGCCCTGCTGCGGTTCGGTGAAGATACGGAGGTCCATGCCGGCATTCTCCCCCTGGCGGGGGCGGCCGGTGTTCCCGGCCGAGGTTTCCCCCCACC
>NZ_SMKI01000228.1 GCF_004348415.1 Streptomyces hainanensis | reverse complement strand
GCCGTGTCGGAGAGCATCGGCTCGCTGACGGGGATGGGCTGCACGGGAAGGTGCCCGGGCGGGGCGGCCTCCGTGCCGTCGCTCTCGCCGGCGCCGAGGTGGGTGAGGGCGCCGAACGGGTCCACGATGCCGGCGCCGGTGCGGTCGTTGACGCCGCCGCCGACCTGGGTGGCCGACCCGACGAGCCGCCGGGCGAGGTCGTCGGCCGACAGGTCGGGGAACCGGGAGAGGACGAGCGCGGCGGCGCCGGAGACCTGGGCGGCGGCGAAGCTGGTGCCGGACTCGGCGCGGTAGCCGGACCCCTCGGGGGCGACGACGGCCATCTCCTGGCCGTAGCCGGCCAGATCGACCCAGGGGCCGGCGTTGGAGGCGTCCATCGGCTGGCCGTCCTCGCCGACCGCGCCGACGGCGAGCACGTCGTCGTAGGCCGCCGGATACATGTGGCCCCCGCTGACGCCCTGGTTGCCCTCGTTGCCGGCGGCCGCCACGACCAGCACGTCGGCGGCGACGGCACGGGCCACGGCCTCGCGGATCTGCCGGTGGTCGACGGGGACGGCGAACGAGAGGTTCACCACCCGCGCCCCCGACCGGACGGCGTCGTCGATGGCCGCCGCGACGGTGCCGGGGGTGGCCTGGTCGATGCCGCCGGCGAGGCGCACGGGGTAGACGGTGGCGGCCGGCGCGACGCCGGCCATCCGGTCGCCGTCGGTGCGGCGGCCGGCGATCATCCCGGCCACGCCGGTGCCGTGCCCGTCGCAGTCCTGCTGGAGTGCGGGGGTGGTGCGATCGAACTCCCGCTCCTCGTTGACCCCTTCGAACTCGCTGCCGCGCGCCACGGCCCCGTCGAGGTCGGGGTGGCTGGCGTCGACGCCGGAGTCCACGACGGCGACCGTCACCCCCGCGCCGGCGGCCAGGTCCCACGCCTGCCGCAGCCCGAGTTGGTCTATCAGCGGATAGGGGCCGGCGCCGTCCGGCAGTTCCGTGCCGGGCGACGTCGTCCGACACGGCTCCGCCGCCACGGCCGGCGTCGCGCCTCCCGGCGCGACGCCGTGTACGACGAACACGGCGGCGAGCAGCGTCACGAGGTGGCGGGTCCTCCCCCACCCTCCCGTTCCTCTCCGGCCTCCGGCGCCGTGCCACGGCGCGCCGCTGACGCGGCGCGAGCCCGCGTCGGCGACCGGCCGCCGGTCGCCGAAGCGACCGGGCCGGCGCACCACGCGCCCGGCGTCGGCCGGCGACGCCACGGCCACCGGCCAGCGGCCGACGTCCGACGAGCCCGAGCCGACGCCGACGGCCGGTCGCCCGTTGGCGGCGCGGCCATGCCATCGCGCCAGCGCGCGGGCAACCCGCCGCGCTCCGCGCCCCACCCAGACCGGCAACACCACGGCCACCGGCCGCCGGTCGCCGACGCGACCGGGCCGGCGCGCCGCGCGACCGGCGTCGGCCGGCGACGCCACCGGGTCGGCGACACGGCCACGCCACCGCGCCGGCGGCCGCGCCGCCGGGTGCCGGCGGCCGGAGGAGGGCGGGGAGGTGGGGGAATCCACCGGGTCAGCCACCTCGTGCCCCCTCAGACGCGGAGGTCGAGGAGGGCGGTGTAGACCTCCCAGACCGCCAGGGACAGGGGGACGACGGACAGCAGGATCACGGACTCCAACAGGTCGAGGCCACGGGAGAGCCGCGGGTTGAGCCGGACGCGGCCGGCGGACACGGCGACGCCGCCCGCGATCAGGGCGACCACCAGGGTGATGGGGAGGGCGATGCCGAGCAGCGGCAGCCGTTCGCCCATCCGGTCGGTGAGCAGGAACGCCGTCCCGCCGGCCAGCGCGAGCAGGCCGGTGGTGAGCGGGATCGCGGCCTGTGCCGTCTCCCGGAAGAGCCGGCCGCGCAGCAGCGTCAGGGCCAGCAGGGCGCCGCCCAGCACGCTCGGCCACAGTTCGCCCGAGCCGAACAGCACCAACGTGCCGCCGGCCGTGACCAGATGGCTGCCGACCAGCATGCCGACCAGCAGCCGCCGCGCCCTGGCGATCCGCTCCCGCAGCCGCTCGTGTTCCAGCTGGCTGGGCAGCGCCTCCAGGTCCTCGGCCGAGGCGACGACCTCGGGTGCCGGGATCCGGGCGACCCGCAGCGCCACGGTGGGCCACAGGGTGGTCAGGGCCAGGGCGAGCGGGGCCGCGACGGCGGCGGCCCGGGCCGGGTGCACGTCCCAGACGGCGCAGATCAGGGCGCCGCTCGCGGCCAGCGGGCCGGCCACCACCAGGGCCGTGAAGGTGCCGTCGCCGCCGCCGACCAGCACCGGGCCGAGCGCGCCGATGACGGCCAGCACGGCGCAGGCGAGCAGCAGGTGCCCGGCGGTGAAGCCGGCGACCGTGCCCTCCTCGGTGCCGAGCAGCCGGACGGCGCCCAACATGGCCGGCGGGGCGGCGAGCACGGTGGCGAAGGTGCCGGCGGCGCGGTCGCCGAAGGCGCGGGACATCAGGACGCCGACGAGCAGCGTCAGTGCGGCGGTGGCCAGGCCGAGCCAGCCGGGCAGCCGGCCGGGCGCGACGGCCAGCGCCGCGCAGGCGGCGAGGGTGCCGAGGGTGGCGAGCGCGCCGGCGGCCCGGCGGGTCGCGGCGGCCGGCCAGCCGACCGGTCCGGCCGCCGAGCCGATGACCTCGGTGACGTCGTCGTACAGCGGCGGCGTGGCGTCGTCGGTGCCGTGGCCGACGAAGAGCAGGTCGCCCTCGTGGACGCCCTGCGCGGCGAGCGAGGCCGCCGGGTCGAGCCGGGTGCCGTCGGCGCGGCGCAGTACCCAGCCGCCGTGCCGGACGCCACCGTCCTGGGTGGCGTCCTCGCCGGCGTGCCGCAGCAGCGTCGGCAGCAGGCGGGCGAGCGGCACCCCGGCGGGCACCGCGAGGTCGGCGCGGCTGGTGGGTCCCGCGACGCCGACGCGGACGAACTCGGCGCCGCCGCCCGGGGCGTGCGGCGCGGCGTCGCCGGGCGCGGTCAGCGGGGCGACCGGCTGGGTGGCCGGCGACTGGGTGAGGCTGCCGCTCATGAGGTGGTCCTCGGGCTCGGATCAGAAGGGGCGGTGGCGTGGGGCGATTCGGCGCGGACGAGTTGGACGGGCAGGTTGCCGAGCCTGCGGTGGGTGAGCAGGGCGCGGCCCTTCTTGCGGGTGGCCGGCTTGAAGCCCCAGATCGGCATCTCGTCCTTGGGGATGCTGAGCAGCGCGCCCGGCACGTTCAGCTCCTTGAGACGGCCGAGGATGGGGTCGACGACGGCGCGGGAGGCGCCGCCCGCCTGCCGGGTGATGTAGAGGTGGAGGCCGATGCCCCTGGCGTGCGGCAGGAAGTCGAGCAGCGGCTTGAGGGGGTTGCCCCGGCTGGTCGAGACGAGGTCGTAGTCGTCGACGAGGAGGTAGATCTCGGGGCCCGACCACCAGGAGCGGTCGCGTAGTTGCTCCGGGGTGACGTCGGTGCTGGGCAGCCGCTTCTTCAGGCCCTCGGCGAGGCCGCCGACGACCTCGACCGACCGCTCGTGGGTGGTGGAGTAGCCCAGCAGGTGGGGGCCGTCGAACTCGCGGAGCATCGTCATCCGGTGGTCCAGGATGATGAGCTTGGCCCGGTCGGGGGCGTAGCTGTCGATGACCTGCCGGGCGACGGCCCGCAGCAGCGACGTCTTGCCGGACTCGGTGTCGCCGATGGCGATCAGGCCGGCCTCCTCGCCCGGTGTGAAGACGACCGGCTCCAGGCGGTTGCCCTCGATGGCGACGGTGACGCCCCTGACCGCGGCGGCCTCGGGGGGGAGTTCGGCGAGCGGGAAGCTGGTGGGCAGCAGCCGGACGCGGGGGGCGACCGGGCCCTGCCAGCCGTCCTTGATCCGGCGCACCAGGTCGCCGACGCCGTCGGCGATGCCGGTGTCGGAGCGGATGCCGTCCACCCGTGGCACGGCGAGCAGGAAGTGCAGGGAGTCGGTGGTGATGCCGCGGCCGGGGCGGCCGGTGGGGATGGTGCGCTGGGCCTTGCGGTCCATCTCGGAGTCGAGCGCGTCGCCGAGCTTGAGCTCGATCTTGGTGCCGATCATGTCCCGCATGCCCATGCGCATGTCGAGCCAGCGGTTGCCGGTGATGACGAGGTGGATGCCGTAGGTGAGCATGCGGCCCGCGGTGGCCATCAGGGTGGCCTCCAGCTCGGGGTAGCTCTGGCGCAGCACCGCCCAGCCGTCGATCACCAGGAAGACGTCGCCGAACAGGTCGTCGACGCGGCCCTCGGCGCGGGCGGCGCGGTAGGCCGCCATGGACTCGACGCCGGACTCGCGGAACCTGGTCTCGCGGCTCTCCAGCAGTTCGAGGACCTCGGCGACGGTGCGGTTGACGATCTCGGCGTCCAGCCGCCCGGCCACCCCGCCGACGTGCGGCAGGCCGGCGAAGGGGAACAGCGTGCCGCTGAAGTCGAGGCAGAAGAACTGCACTTCCCAGGGCGTGTGGCGGAGCGCGAGGGAGGCGATCAGCGCGCGGATGCCGGTGGACTTGCCGCTGTGCGGGCCGCCGACGATGGCGACGTGGCCGCCGGCGCCGGTGAGGTCGAGCTCCATGGGGTCGCGCCGCTGGTGGAAGGGGCGGTCCACGACGCCGACGGTGGCGGTGAGCGGTGGCCTGGTGGGCGCGGCGCCGAAGCCGCGGCCGGGCCGGACGGCGAGGTCGCCGAACAGCCTGTCGAGCGGTTCCGGGGTGTCGAGCGGCGGCAGCCACACCTGGTGGGCCTGCGCGCCGTGCCCGGTCATCTGCTCCACCATGACGCCGAGCACGGTGGGGCCGAGGTCCTCGGCCTCGTCGAACTCGTCGACGCGCGGCTGGGGTTCTGGCTCGGGTTCCTGCTCCTCGGCCGGCACCGGTACGTAACCGGCGGGGAACGGGCGGATGTTGATGCCGCCGCCGAGCGCCGCGCCGGTGGCCTCCTCGCCGGTGCGGTAGGAGCCGGAGACGTAGGCGGCGCGGAACCGCTTCAGCGTCGTGGTGTCGGTCTTGAGGTAGCCGTGTCCTGGGGCGCTCGGCAGGTGGTTGGCGTCGGGCACGCCGATCGCGGTGCGGGACTCGGACTCGGAGAAGGTGCGCAGGCCGATCCGGTAGGAGAGGTGGGCCTCCAGGCCGCGCAGCCGGCCCTCGTCGAGCCGTTGGGAGGCGAGCAGGAGGTGCAGGCCGAGCGACCGGCCGAGTCGGCCGATCTGCACGAAGAGGTCGGCGAAGTCCGGCTTCTGGGCCAGGAGTTCGGAGAACTCGTCGACGACGATGAAGAGGCTGGGCAGCGGCGCGAGGTGGGCGCCGCGCTGGCGGGCCCGCTCGTAGTCGCGGATCGACACGAGGTTGCCGGCGTCGCGCAGCACCTCCTGCCGGCGGTTCATCTCCCCTGACAGGGCCTCCCGCATCCGGTCGACGAGGGTGAGGTCGTCCTCCAGGTTGGTGATGACGGCGGCGACGTGCGGGAGTTCCGACATACCGGCGAAGGTGGCGCCGCCCTTGAAGTCGACCAGCACCAGGTTGAGCTGGTCGGTGGCGTGGGTGCTGGCCATGCCGAGCACCAGGGTGCGCAGCAGCTCGGACTTGCCGGAGCCGGTGGCGCCGACGAGCAGCCCGTGCGGGCCCATGCCGTTCTGCGCCGACTCCTTGATGTCGAGGTCGAGCACGCCGCCGTCGGCCGAGACGCCGATGGGGGTCCGCAGCCGGTCCCGCATGGGGCGCGGGCGCCAGAGGCCGTCCAGGTCGAGGCGGCCGGGGTCGGCTATGTGGAGCAGGCTGGGCAGGGTGTTGACGGTGGTGGTCAGGTCGTCGGCGTCGCCGGCGCTCTGGGCGACGTCGGCGCGGAACCTGGCGAGTTGGCGGGCCAGGGCGTCGGCCTCGGGCTCGGAGAGCGCGTCGGCGGTGCCGAGTTCGTCGCTGGTCTCGCCGGCGAGGACCGAGAGCCGGCCGTCGGCGATGTCGAGCCGGACGCCGTGCGCCTCGGTGAGGGCGGCGGCCCGGCCGTCGACGTCGAGGACGGTGACGCCCTGCATCCCGTTGGGGTCGAGCAGGGCCTCGCCGCCGGTGACCAGGCCGCCGTCCAGGATCAGCAGCAGGTGCGGCAGGTCGGGGTCGGGGTCGGCGTCGCGGTTGAAGCGGGTGCGGCGGGTGAGTTCGGCGCCCAGCCAGTCCTCCAGGACGGCGAGGCTGGGGTGCGTCATCCGCACCGGGCCCACGTGGTCCTTCTCCTCCGGGTGGTGGGTGTGCGGCAGCCACTTGAGCCAGCTCCAGCGCGGGCCCTCGATGTCGGCGGCGCAGAGCAGCACCCGCAGGTCCTTCGGCGAGTGGAAGGTGACGGCGTGCGCGACGACGGCCCGGACCAGCGCCCTGGCGTCCGCGTGGTCTCCCCCGCTGGTGACGCCGACGGAGGCGAAGCGGCGCAGCGCGACCTGGACGGGCAGTTCGGGGACGACCGAGTGGGCCTCGATGAACCGTTTGAGCGCCACGGCGGACAGCGGGTCCAGGTCCTCGACGGGCGCGGACTCGCCGGGGACCAGCGGGGTGGCGAGGTAGCGGGGGCCGCGGCCGACCCGGACGACGCCGAAGTCGGCCTCGGCGCTGCGGCGTTCCCACAGCCGGCGGCTGCCGGCGACCGACCAGAGGGTGCCGGGGGCCGGCGCGTTCCACTCCAGGGCCTCGCGCTGGGCCTCGGCGGTGCGGCGCACCTCGGTCCTGGTGCGCTCCAGGTAGCGGAGGTACTCGTGGCGCTCGTTGCGCGCCTGGCTCTTGGCGTTGCCGCGCTGCCGCACCACCGAGCCGACGACCATCGCGAGGCAGGACACCAGGAACATGGAGCCGACGATGTAGCCGATGGGGCCGCGGCCCATGGTGAGCATGTAGAGGACGGAGCCGAGGCCGCTCAGCGCGGGCAGGGCGGTCATCCAGAGGTTGTTGTCCTCGGGCTTCGGCAGCGGCGGCGGAGCCTTGAGCACCAGTTCGGTCGAGGGCACGGCGGGCTGGGCTGCGCGCGCCGGTCGTCGGAACACGGTGGTCGGGCTGGTCACGATCTTCTTTGCCTCTCAGACCGGTCATCGCCAACGCCAAGAATCCGCCCCATGGTAGGGCGGCCTCCTGACGTGGGCACGGGGCCCCTGGGGCGGCCGTGGTTCCCGGGGAAGTGCCTGGCGCCAGATTGCATCCGCGATCATGATCGCGGCTAGGGGCGTCGTGTATCAGGCACGTATCAGTTCCGTACGACTCGGTCTCGGCCGGCGGTCCCGGCCGGCGATCCCGGCCGGCGGTCGCAGCCCACGGTCTCAGCCCACGGTCTCCTTGTAGGCGCGGTCCAACTGGTTGGCGTACCAGTCGTACCGGCCCGAGACACCGACGACCTCCCGGTGCAGGTCCTCCTTGCTGACGTCCGGGTCGGTGCGGACGTCGCTGAGCTCGGTGTCGCCGAGCCCCTGGTAGTCGGCGGCGACGGCGGCCCTGGCCACGATGGTCTCGGTGACCCAGTCGCCGTACTGCAGCGAGTCGAGCCGGGTGTTCTCGGCGGCGATCGCCGGGTCCGGCTGGGAGTAGCGGAACATCTCGCCGAGCCCGTAGGCGCCGACCCGGATGGCCATCTTGGCGGGCAGCGGGGCGACCATGTCGCGGACCATGGCGCCCGCCTGGCCGATGGCGGTGACGGCGGACGCCTGTCGCCGGTTCTCGTCGCCGACCGACACGGCGTTGTTCTGGGCGTTCTCGACGGTGCCGGCGATCCGGCCGATGCCCTCGAACGCGGCGCCCTCGTCGTGCCGGCCCTCCGGGTCGCGGGCGAACGCGTTGTAGGCGGTGACCTGTTCCCAGGTGGTGACGCCGTCGAGGAAGTCCTGGCTGCTGCTCGGCTCGCCCTGGAGGAGCATGTCGAACAGACCCTGCCGGTCGTCGCGGGAGAGCCCGAACGAGTAGCGGTAGTCGTTGCCGTACAGGTCGCGGTCGGTGCGGGCGTTCGGGTCGTTCGGGTCGGACGGCACGTCGAAGGAGCTGTCCTCCGACGCCTTGGAGATCATGTCGAGGTACTGGACGGCGGTGTCGCCGATGGCGTCCTGGAGCGCGGTGTGGTCGGCGTCGAAGTAGCCGGGAAGCCCCTTGGCGAGCACGTCGTTCTGGTGGTCGGGCGCGTCGGTGAGCACGTGGTAGGCGGCCTCGACGTAGGCCCTGGCCTCGTCGCTGTTGTGGTCGACGCCGTCGGGGACGGTGGTGCCGGCCCTGATCAGGTCGCCGGCGCCGGAGCTGTCCTCCCAGTGCAGGCCGAGCAGGTCGTCGCGGAAGTTCGTGTCGTTCAGCAGGTCGGCGGAGGCGCCGGTGTTGAGGGACGCGGTGTGCAGCAGGTCCCGGCTGAAGGTGTTGTCGGTGCCCAGGTACTCGTTGTTGGTGCGGAACTGGACGTCGACGGCGGCCTGGGCGAGGTCCTTGGCGAAGACGTCGCCGGGCGGCACGGTGGCGGTGGAGAGCAGGGCGCCGAAGTCGTTGAACCGGTCGAGCGCCGGCAGGTACTCGGAGTTGCCCACCGGGTAGAGGCCTGTGCCGTCCCGGTAGTCGTAGACGTACTCCCGGATGCTGTCCGGGATCAGCTCCTTGTTCTCCGGGATCGTGATGTCGATGCCGCCGAGCTCGGCCGCCGTCAGCAGGTTGATGCCGTTGGCGACGCGGCGCAGCGCGGTGTTGTCGCCGTCCGGGTCGCGCAGCGCGCCGAGGGCGGCGAGGTCCTCGGCGTCCAACTGCTCGTAGAACTCCAGCAGGTAGGCCCGCTCCTGGGGGCTGAGGAACGACAGGTTCTCGCTGCCCGGCTTGTCGGGGTCGGCGAACACGCCGAAGGCGATGCCGTCCAGGCCCTCGGTGTAGCGGAGCAGCACGTCGCGGTCGGGGTGGTCCTTGGCCAGTTCCTCGGCGATCCGCTGGCCGGCGAAGGTGGCCATCTCCTCGGTGGTGAACAGGTCGAAGGGGCCGCCCGACAGGTCGTAGCCGAGGTCGCCGAGCTCCTGGCCGAACTCGGCGAGCCTGGTGCGGTACGCCTCGACGGCGTCGGTGATCTCGCCGTCGGTGGTGACGGCGTCGTCGGCGGCGTCCTGGAGGTGCCGGTCGCGGATCTCGTCGGCGAGTGATCCCGGGAGGCTGTACACCGCGCGGGTCCAGTCCTGTTCCGGCGTGATGCTGAGGGTGCGCCCGCGGTAGCCGACGTCGAGCGGGACGATGGGCCGGGTGACGGCGAGTGGGGGCGCCGGCGTGGCGGCGACGGCGGCCTCCAGGGCGCTCTGCCAGCCGTTCCACTCGTTGATGGCGGCGCTGACGTGCCGGGTGCGGCCCTCCTCCAGGCCGCCGTCGCCGAGAACGAGGCGGAACACCTCGTCGTCGGCGTCGATGGCGCGGTTCATCGCGCGGACGAGGTAGCCGACGACCCGGTCGATGTCCTGGCCGTTGCCCTGGAGTCCGCCGGCGGTCTCGTCGATCCGCCCCTCGCCGTCGACCAGCGAGTCGCCGTCGAGGCCACCCGCGTAGATGCCGGTCTCGGTGGCCTGGGCGGCGAGTTCGCCGGCGTTCGCGGCCTCGCCGGCGGCCCGGGCGTAGACGGCGGCCGTGTCGGCCATGTCGTCCGGCCTGATCTCCTCGGAGAACTCGCGCTGCCTGGTCCAGGGCTTTCTGCCGGCCTTCTCCTCTACCTCGTCCGGCGTGAAGTTGAAGTCAGGCACTGGCTCGTCCCCCGCACGTTTCCGATCACAGTCGCCCCCAACCTCCTTGGAGGGCGGGGCCGGGCCGTTTCGGTCGCGTTACACGGGGTCGAAGCGTCGGTGAACGGTGATCAGTCGGGCGGCCGGCGCCGAACGGCGCCGGTCAGCGGTTCACTGGTGTGCCGGGCGTGACCACTGGCCGCCGCCGGAGGCCTTGGGCTCGATGGCGTCGTTGTATCCGTCGATCAAGGCGGCCTGGTAGTGCGGGAAGACGTCACCCGCGATCGTCTCGCTCGCCGAGAACACCTCGCTCGGGCGGAAGTTCTCGTCGCCCTCCCGCGGCAGCGTGTCCGTGTGCCGGCTCGCCGCCCCGTCGTAGTCGGCGTCGACGGCGGCCTGGGCGACCTGCTTCTTGAGCGGCCCGTCCCCGTAGTTCTCCGCGTCCCACTGCGCCTGCGCCACCGCCTCGTTGCCGGCGGGGAGGCCGTAGCGCAGGCCCTCGGTGATGCCGTAGGCGGCGGCGGTGGTGACGGCGTTGAACTTGCCGAAGTCGACGAGGGTGTTGGCGACGGAGGCGCCGAGGGAGATCGCGCCGTAGGTCGTGTACTGCTGCTTCGAGTAGTCCGACACGTCGTGGTCGTCCTGCACGCGGACCTGGGTGCCGGCGACGCGGGCGATGTTGCGCATCGTCGAGGTCTCCTCGTTGTGCCCGGAAGCCTCGTCGCGCAGGAAGGCCCCGGTGGCGGTGTCCCGCTGCCAGCGGCCCACCTCCTCGAAGAACGCCTGCCGGGTCTCCTCATCGCTCTCGTTCATCACGCGGAACAGTCCTTCGCGTTCCGCGCCGGTCAGCTCGAAGGAGTACAGGTGGTCCCGGCCGTTGCGGTTCCTCGCCGTCCAGGGGTTGTCGCCGTCCGGGTCACTCGACGCGTGGTACCCACCCTCCTGGGAGCCGGCCGAGACATGGTCCATCCACTTCAGCGTGACGTCGCCGATCGCCCGCTCCAGCGAGCCCTGCTGGGGCCAGAGGGCCTCGTCGACCCCGGTGTCGGCGTTGATCGCCTGCCTGTGGTCGCCCGCCTCGCTCAACAGCCGGTATGCGGCCTCGGTGTACTGGGCGGCCGCCGGGTCGTTGTGGTCGACGCCGGCCGGCAGCAGCGCGCCGGAGCGGATCAGGTCGGCCGCCCCGTCGCTCTCGTGCCAGACCGTGTTGAGGAAGTCCGAGCGGAAGTCGTCGTCGGTCAGGAGGGCGGCCGAGGCCTCGCTGTTCCGCGACACGGCGGTGAGCAGGTCGCTGCTCCCGGTGTCCGTCACGTAGTCCGTGAAGTGGATGTTCCACCCGGGCTGCAGCTGCGCCAGGCCCTGGATGTCGACGGCCGTGCGAGCCATGTCCTTGGCGAACTGGTCGCCCGGCGGGACGACGGTGTGCGACATCAGGTCGCCGAACTGGTTGAAGAGCGCCAGTTCCCTGATGAAGTCCTGCCCCTCGGTCGGCCCGTACTCGTAGATGGGGTACAGGCCGCCCTGCTTGTCGTCGTACACGAACCGGCGGACGAACTCGGGCAGCGCCTGCCGGCCCGCCTCCGTGCTCGGGTCGTGACCGCCGAGTTCGGGATCGGCCAGCATGGCGATGCCGTTGGCGAGGTTGACCTTCGACTCGTCCCAGCCCTCGATCTTCGTGGCCAGGGAGGCCAGCACCTCGGGGTCGTCGATCCGGCCGATGAAGGCCTCCAGGTAGGCGAGTTCGGCGGCGGTCAACCTGCGGGAAGGCTCACCGGGGTTGAGCGAGTCCCCGTACACGGCGTCCGCGATGCCCTCGAGGCCCTGGCTGTACATGGCCAGCAGTTGCTGATCGGGGTCGTCCTTCCTCAGCTCCTCCAGGAACTTCCCCGCCGAGTACTCGGCCATCTCCTCGGTGGTCCAGAGCCCCAGAGGACCGGACAGGTCGTAACCGAGTCCCTGCAGTTCGGCACCGAACTCGGCCAGCTGGGTCCGGTATGCCTCGATGGCATCGGTGATCTCCCCGTCGGCGGTGACGGCGTCCTCCGCGGCGTTGCCGAGGTGCTTCTCGCGGATCTCGGTGGCCAGCGAGGCCGGCAGGCTGTAGACCGCGCGGCTCCAGTCCTGTTCCGGGGCGATGCTCAGGGTCCGGCCGCCGTAGCTGACGTCGAGCGGGACGATGGGCCGCAGCAGGAACGAGTCGCCGAACGGGTTGGTCGGCACGGCCGCCTCCAGAGCGGACTGCCAGCCGTTCCACTCGTTGACGGCGGCGGTGACGTGCCGGGTACGGGCCTCCTCCAGGCCGCCGTCGCCCAGCACCAGGTCGAAGACCTCCTCGTCGGCCTCGATCGCGCGGTTCATGGAGCGGACGAGGTAGTCCACCACGCCGTCCATGTCCCGGCCATTGCCCTGCAACCCACGGGCCGTAGCGTCGATCCTGCCGTCGCCGTCCACCAGCGACTCGCCGTCGAGCCCACCGGCGTCCGAGCCGACCTCGGTGGCGCGCTCGGCGAGCTCACCGGCTCCGGACGCCTCACCGGCGGCCTGGGCGTACACCGCGGCGGTGTCGGCCATGTCGTCGGGCGCGATCTCGGAGGAGAAGTCACGCTGCCTCGTCCATGGGCGCCGCTGGGCCTTCGCCTC
>NZ_SMKI01000227.1 GCF_004348415.1 Streptomyces hainanensis | reverse complement strand
CCACCCACCCACCCGCGCGAGCGTCAGGCGGGGCGTTCCGTGCGGTCGTCGCCCCAGAGGGTGTGGAAGGAACCCTCGCGGTCGACGCGCTGGTAGGTGTGGGCGCCGAAGAAGTCCCGCTGGCCCTGGACCAGCGACGCGGGCAGGCGGTCGGAGCGCAGCGCGTCGTAGTAGGCGAGCGCGGCCGAGAAGCCGGGAGCCGGCACGCCGAGCGCGGTGGCCTGCGACACCACGTGGCGCCAGCCCACCTGCGCGTCGCGGAGCGCCTCGGTGAACGTGGCGTCGGCCAGCAGCGTCACCGGGGCCTCGCCGCCTCGGTGGTACGCCTCGCGGATCCGGTTGAGGAAGCGGGCCCTGATGATGCAGCCGCCCCGCCAGATGGTGGCCATCGTGCCGAGGTCGAGGTCCCAGCCGTACTCCGCGCTGCCCGCCTGCATCAGGTGCCAGCCCTGGGCGTAGGCGACGATCTTCGAGGCGTAGAGCGCCTGCTCCACGCTGTCCGCGAACCGCGCCGCGTCGTCCGGGTGGAGCTCGGGCAGCTGCGGCCCGGGGAGCGAGGCGGACGCCGCGCGCAGGTCGGCGTGGCCGGAGATCGCGCGGGCGAACACCGCCTCGGAGATGCCGGACACCGGGACGCCCAGGTCGAGCGCCGTCTGCACCGTCCAGCGGCCGGTGCCCTTTTGCTCGGCGCGGTCGGCCACGATGTCGACGAACGGGCGGCCGGTGTCCGCGTCCCGGTGGGCCAGCACCTCCGCGGTGATCTCGATCAGGTACGAGTCGAGGCGGCCGGTGTTCCACTTGCGGAAGATCTCGGCGATGTGGGCCGGCTCGTAGCCGGCGACCTTCCGCAGCAGGTCGTAGGACTCGGCGATCAGCTGCATGTCGGCGTACTCGATGCCGTTGTGCACCATCTTCACGAAGTGGCCGGCGCCGTCCGGGCCGATGTGCGCGCAGCAGGGCTCGCCGTCGACCCGCGCGGCGATGCTCTCCAGCAGCGGGCCGAGCGCCTGGTACGACTCCGGGGAGCCGCCCGGCATGATGCTCGGACCGTTGAGCGCGCCCTCCTCGCCACCCGAGATGCCGCAACCGACGAAGTGCAGCCCGCGCTCGCGCAGCGCCGCCTCCCGCCGCCTGGTGTCCAGGTAGTGGGCGTTTCCGCCGTCCACGATCATGTCGCCCGGTTCCAGGAGTGGCGCGAACTCGTCGATCACCGCGTCTGTCGGGGCGCCGGCCTTCACCATCACCACGAGCCGCCGGGGCCGCTCCAACGCGGCGACGAACTCCTCGGCCGTCTCCGCGGCCACGAAGTCGCCCTCGTGACCGAAGGTGGCCACCAGGTCCCTGGTCTTGGCCGCGGTGCGGTTGTGCACGGCGACGGTGTGACCGTGCCTGGCGAAGTTTCGGGCCAGGTTCCGACCCATCACCGCCAGTCCGGTGACACCGATCTGGGCCTGCCGCGCCATGTCATCAACTCCTGTAGTCAGGCTGATCCCACCCGTGCCCCCATGCAACCAGTGTCACGGGTGATCGCAACACGGGAGTGAGACAAAAAGTCTCAGGCAGCCTGGTGCGGATCCGGCCGCACGGCCGGTGAACGGCGTGGCGGGACGATCTCGGGGTCGAGCTCGTCGAGCCCCAGCCGCGCCCTGCGGTGCCGCAACTCGCTCTCCGCGGTGGCCAGGGCCTGGTCGAAGGTGCCGGGCCAGGCGACGCGGAGCCGGCGGTAGCGGCTCACCTGTTCCTCGGCCGCGGTCAGCGCCTCGGCGTGCCGGTCGAAGTGGGAGAGGCTCTCCGCCAGGTTGCCGAGGGCACGGGCGAGCTCGGGCTCGTGGGCCGAGCTGGCCCGGTGGGCCGCGCGGAACAGCTCGACGGCCTCCAGATCGGCGGCCAGCGAGTCGTCCCAGCGGCACAGCCGGTAGGCCCGCACCCCGAGGCCGATCAGCGACCTGGCGAGCTGGGCGCCGTGTGCCTCGGGGTTGCGCGCCACCAGCCGGCGGCCGATCGCCACGGCCTCCTCGTCCCTGACGACCGCCTCCGCGTCCCGATCCAGCCGCGACAGGTCGGTACCCAGACAGGACAGGGTGTGGGCCAGGTCCGACTCGAACCGCTCCACGTTCTCGGCGGACTCCCCGAGCAGCCGCCTGAGTGACCGCAGCGCCTCCTCGTCGACGGCCAGCGCCTCGTGCAGCCGGCCGACCTCGGTCAGCGTGGACCCCAGCTTGACCAGCATCCGGGGCAGCTCGGCCTCGTGGGCCGCCGGGTTCTCCGCGGCGAGCCGGCGGAGGGTCGCCGTCGACTCGGTGAAGACGGCGAACGCCTCGTCGTGCCTGGCGAGCCGGTGCAGATCCGTACCCAGCTGCCCCAACGCCTGGACCAGGTCCGCCTCGTGCCGGTCCGGGTCGCCGGCCAGCAGCTCGCGCAGGATCGCCACCGCCTCCTCGTCGACGGCCAGCGCCTCGTCCCACCGCCCCTGGTGGGCCAGGTCGACCCCGGCACACTGCAACGCCCCGGCCAGGTACGGCAGATAGCTCTCCGACCACTCCTCGACCAGGCGCCTGGCCAGGGCCACCGCCTCCTGGTCCACCGTCAACGCCTCGTCCCAGTGGCCCTCGCGGGACAGCTCGACGCCCAGGTTCCGCAGGGCGTCGACCAGGTGGTAGCCGTGGCGGGCGAAGTCCTCGGTCGCCAGGTCACGGACGAGTTCGAGCGCCTCACGGGTGATGGCGAACCCCTCCTCGTACCGGCCGAGTCGGTTCAGGTCGATGCCGAGGTTGCTCAGCCCCCTGGCGAACTCGGCGGCGTGGCCGGCCGGGTCCTCGGCGTACAGCCGGCGAAGCAGCGCCACCGCCGTCTCGTCGACGGCGAGGGCGGCCGGCCAGTCGCCGAGCGCGGACAGCCGCACGCCGTGGTCGCCGAGCCGCCTGGCCCGCGACAGGTCCTCGTCGTCCGGCAGGGTGAGCACCTGGCCGGTCACGGCGGCCGCGGTGTGCACGAGCGCGTGGGTCGGATACGGGATCAGCGCCGCGAGGGCCCTCAGCTCCTCGTCGGGGAGCGGGTTCTCGCGCACGGCGTCCGCTATCGCCCGGTCGATCGGGCCGGCGCCGGAATGGGCCACGGCGACGGCCACGGGCAGCAGCCGGCTCGGCGCCTCCCCGATGACCGCGGTCACGGTGGCCAGCGCGCTCGGCGTGTGGTGCGCGGCCCTGGCCAGCAGGGTGAGCAGCCGGGTCGGCCGGTCGGGACCGGTCTGGGATGTTCGCATCGCGGCCTCCTCGGGGCCCGCGGCCTGACGGCCGGACGACTGACGCATCACGGCTGACGCATCACGAATCACGAATCACGAATGACGAGTAGCGACTGACGACTGACGACTGACAACGGGGGGATGACAGCTGACATATGACGACGAATGTCATGTGTCAGCTGACGGGCGACGCACGCCGCACGGCGTGCGTCGCCCACACTCAGGGGGCGGGCGCCAGTGCCGCGGCCACCACCGCGGACCGCAGTGGCGCGCTCGCGGCCAGCTGGTCGGCGACGTAGCGCTCGACGAGCCGGGCCGGCAGGTGCGGGTCGAGCCACGTGTCGGCGCGCTGTGGATAGACCTCCCGCAGCCACTCCGCCAGCCGCCGCATCGCGTCCGGATTGCCACGCGGCAGCCCGGGGAAGTGGCCGAGCAGCGTCACCGCCTCGTCCAGGCCACGCGCGCCCAGCACCGTGGCCGCCACGATCGCCGACCGCAGCCCGGCCCGCGACAACGTGAGCCCGGCCTCGACGGCGCTCCGCTCCCACCAGGACTCCTCGTCGGCGAAGAGCCGCCGCACGCCGGCGTCCACCGTGACCGGACCCGGCTGGCCGCCCAACGTGGCGACCGCCGCGGCCGCGTGCAGCATCAGCAGCTGCGCCGGCTGGTGCGGCGCGGCCAGCGTGGCGGCCGGCGGCGCCGTGCCGAACCGGCGGGCGAAGTACCGCCCGGCCTGCGCGAACAGCTGCTCCTGGTCCTGCCCCGTGGTGGCCAACGGGCCGAGCACCACGCCGTCCGCCGGCGGCAGCGCCCTGGCCGTCTCGCGCGGCAGCCCGGCCCGCAGCCGCGCCCACCACTCGCCGAACTCCCGGGCCGCCAGCACCACCCGCACGTCGGCGTCGCCGGCCGCCAGCGCGAGCAGCAGCGCGGGCAGGTCGGGACGGGTCTCCGCGTCGTCCACGAACAGCACCACCGGCCGACCCCAGGCCGCCGCGGCCGCCACGGCCGCCGCCCCCCGGTCGCGCCGCACCCAGCCGCACACCACGCCGGCGTCCGTCAACCGGTCGGCGCACTCCACGAGCAGCCGCGTCTTGCCCGAGCCCGGCGCGCCGGACACCAACCTGACGGACCGCTCGTCGGCCGGCGTGCCGCGACACCAGCCGAGCAGCCCCCGCAGCTCGCCGTCCCGCAGCCGGTTGAAGCCGACCACCCGCTGCTCCGGGTTGAGCGCGGCCAGCACGCTGTTGCCGTGGTCCGCCTCGTCAGGACCGGGCCCGGCCGCCACCGCCGCCGCCCACGCCTCCCGGCGGGCGACGCCGGCCGTGTGCCGCTCCCACAGCGCCGTTCCGACGATCGTCGCGGCGCCCGACAACACGCCGAGCAGCATGGCCAGCCACCAGGGCAGGAACCCGGCCACCGCGCTGCCCGCCCCCGCGGTCATCAGCACGCCGCTCATCGCGGCGAGCGCCCACGGCGACCGCCGCCACCACCGCCGACCGTTCGCCATCGTCATCGCCTCCCCACCACGCCCCGGGGCCCGCCCGGACGCCGAGCCCACCACCCGGGATTCACGCTACTCGCGGGATTGTCCTGAACGGCCCCGTGATTGGCTGCGAAACCGTCACACACGGCGTACGCCGGCGTGCCCGGTGACGAACGATCAGTTTCGGCTCAGCGACGTCACCACCAGGTCGCCGTGCTCCCTCGACAGCTCGACCAGCTCCGCGTTGGGCCGGTCGTTGCCGTCGATCCAGGCGCGGGCCGCCGCCACGTCCCGGCCGAATCCCGTGTGCCGGCGCATCAGGCGCGCGTCACGCAGGTCGGCCGTCGCGTCCACGTACCAGACCTCCGCCATCAGGGACCGCGCCTCCCGCCAGCCCGGCAGGTCGCAGGCCAGGTAGTTCCCCTCGGTGACCAGCAGCGTGGCCCCCGCCGGCACCAGATGCCGGGCGGCCACCGGCTCGTCCAGCGCCCGGTCGAAGTCCGGCACGTACGTGTCCCGGAACGGCTCGGTGACCAGCCGACGCAGCAGCGCCTCGTACCCCCAGACGTCGAAGCTCGGCTCCGAGCCCTTGCGGGAGCGCAGCCCGAGCCGGTCGAGCTGCGCGTTGGACAGGTGGAAGCCGTCGAGCGGCACATAGGCCGCCGCGTCGCCCAGCGCGTCCCGCAGCGCCTGGGCCAGCGTCGACTTGCCGGCGCCCGGCGGCCCGGCCAGACCCAGCACGGTCCGCGCCGCGCCCCCGCCGGCCAGCGATGCGCCCCCGCCGGCCAGCGATGCGGCCCTGTCCACCAGTGCGTCGAGATCCATGCCCCGACCCTAGGGACCCCGGCACCGGTCGGGCGACCCCCGGCCCTGGGGATGCGGGGCCGGTGACCCGCCCCGACAATGGTGATCTCTGGCCCGCGAGACCCGGAGGCACAGCGCATGCCGGTCATCGAGACGCGGGGGGTGACCAAGAGCTTCGGCGCCACCAGGGCACTGGACGGCGTCGACGTCTCGGTGGAGCGCGGCCGGGTCCTCGGCCTCCTCGGCCCCAACGGCGCCGGCAAGACCACCCTGGTGCAGGTCCTCACCACGCTGCTGCGCCCCGACGGCGGCCAGGCCACCGTCGCCGGCTGCGACGTCGTCAGGGACGCGGCCCTGCTGCGCACCAGGATCGGCCTCGCCGGCCAGTACGCGGCGGTCGACGAGCTGCTGACCGGGCGCGAGAACCTGGACCTCGTCGGGCTGCTCTACCACGTCGGCCGCGCCGAGCGCCGCCGCCGGACCCGGGAGGTGCTGGAGTCCTTCGCCCTGGAGGAGGCGGCCGACCGCCCGGTACGCACCTACTCGGGCGGCATGCGCCGCCGCCTCGACCTCGGCGCCTGCCTGGTCGGCCGGCCACCGGTGCTCTTCCTCGACGAGCCCACCACGGGGCTCGACCTGCGCACCCGCAACCAGCTGTGGCAGTTCATCCGGGAGCTGGTCGCCGGCGACACCACCGTGCTGCTCACCACCCAGTACATGGAGGAGGCCGAGTCGCTCGCCCACCGCATCGCGGTGCTCGACTACGGCCGGGTGATCGCCCAGGGCACCGCGGACGAGCTGAAGTCCCAGGTCGGCGGCGACGTCCTGGACGCCAGGGTCACCCACCGCGAGGACCTGGGGCGGGCCGGCGAGGTGCTGTCCCGGGTCGCCGGCACGGCCGCCCAGACCGAGCCGGACTCGCTGCGGGTCACCGCGCCCACCACCGGCGGCACGGACGCGCTGATCACCGCCGGGCAGGAGCTCAGCAGGGCCGGCATCCCCCTGCGGGACCTCGCGCTGCGCCACCCCTCGCTCGACGACGTGTTCCTCACCTTCACGGGCGCCACGGCGGAGGAGCCGCCCGACGACGCGGGGGAGCGGACAACGGGAGGCGACGACTGATGGCGACCACCAACCCGGCGCTCGTCGCCAGCGACATCCTGGGCATCGCGGGGCGGAACCTCCGGCGCCTCGTCCGCACCCCCCGGCTGGTGGTCACCACCGCCATCCAGCCGGCGATCCTGCTCCTGCTGTTCCGCTACGCCATCGGCGGGGCCATCCACATCCCCGGCGGCAGGTACGTCGACTTCGTGGTGCCGGCCATCTTCCTGGAGGCCGTGCTGATCGGCGGGATGGCCACCGCCATCGGCCTCGCCCAGGACCTGCAGAGCGGGATCGTCGACCGCTTCCGCAGCCTGCCCATGGCCCGCTCCGCCGTGCTGGCCGGCCGCACCGTGGCCGACCTCTGCCGCAGCATGTTCTCGCTGGCACTCATGGTCGGCCTCGGCTCGGCCGTCGGATTCCGCTTCCACGCGCCGTTCGCGTCGATCGTCTGCGGGCTGCTGCTGGCGATCGTCTTCGGCTACGCCTTCTCCTGGATCTACGCCACCCTCGGCCTGCTCACCAGGGACCCGGAGACCGCCCAGGTGGCCGGCATCCTCCCGTTCTTCATCCTGGTGTTCGCCAGCTCGGCGTTCGTGCCGGTCGAGACCATGCCGAGCTGGCTGCAGCACTTCGCCCGCAACCAGCCCGTCAGCGTCACCATCGACGCCCTGCGCGCCCTGTTCGAGGGCGGCGAGGCCTTCCACTACGTGTGGCTCTCCCTCGCCTGGGCGGCCGGGATCTTCCTGGTCTTCTTCACGATCGCGGTCCGGCTCTACCACAACCTCTCGAAGTGACCCCCGGCCCGCCCCTGGCGTTCCCCGGCGTTCCCCGGCGTTCAGAAGTCGAACTCGTCGATGTTTCCGGCGTCGAACACGGTGGGCGGGCCGAGCACCACCACCCCGTCGGCGCCCACCTCGTACTCGCCGAGCTCGCCCGCCGTGAACGTCTCGCCCTCGGACCCGGTGATCTGCCCCGAGGCCAGCGCGGCGCCCGCGTAGGCCGCCAGATAGCCCAGGTCGGCCGGGTCCCACAGGGCGAACGACTCGACGGTGCCGTCGGCCACGAACTCCCGCATCTGGTTGGGCGTGCCGAGCCCGGTCAGCGCCACCTCGCCGCGGTACTCGGACCCGGACAGGTAGCGGGCCGCGGCGGCCAGGCCGACCGTGGTCGGCGAGACGATCCCGGCCAGGTCGGGGTACGAACGCAGCAGGCCCTGGGTCTCCTGGAACGACTTCTCGTCCTCGTCGTTGCCGTAGGCCACGGTCACCAACTCGATGTCGGCGTACTCGGGCTTCGCCAGCTCCTCCTCCATCAACCCGATCCAGGTGTTCTGGTTGGTGGCGTTCGGGGTCGCGGACAGGATCGCGATCTGGCCGGCGCCGCCGATCTGTTCGGCGATCAGCTGGACCTGGATCTCGGCGATCCCCTCGGCCGTCGCCTGGTTGACGAACAGGTCCCGGCACTCCGGGCTCGCGTCCGAGTCGAAGGTCACCACGCTCGCGCCGGCCGAGCGGGCGCCGTTGAGCGCGCCGCAGACCGCGTTGGGGTCGTTGGCCGCCGTCACGATCACGTCGGTGCCCTGCTGCGACAGGGTGTTGACGTAGCTCACCTGGGAGGAGGCGCTGGCCTCCGACGGGCCGACCTCCTTGTACTCGCCGGCGAACTCCTCGACCGCCGTCGCGCCGCCCGCGTCGGCCACGGTGAAGTAGGGGTTGTTGACCTGCTTGGGCAGGAAGGCCACGGCCAGCCCCTCGGCCAGCGGGGCGTCCGGATCGGCCTCGGCCGTGGCCCGGTCGCCCCCGCCCCCCTCCTCGTCGTCGCCGCGCGTCGTGCCGGAGCAGGCGGCGGTGGCGAGCAGGGCGGCGAGCGCGAGAACGGCGGCTCCGGTGCGGAATGGGACGGGGGTCGGTCGGCTCTGCGGGGACATCGGACCACTTCCTTCCGTGCGGGAACAGTGCGGGGCGCCCCCGGGGCGCGGGGGCCTGGTGCGGGTGGTTCCGCCGCGTGGCGCTTCGCGCGCGTGGCGCCTCGCGGTCGCGGTCAGGTCGGCCGGCCGCGACGCCGCCGGGCGCGGGCCAGCGCCACGACGTTGGGCACCACCACCGAGGCGATCAGCAGCACCCCGGTGACGATGTCGAGGGTGTCGGCCCGGACGTCGGCCAGCTGGAGCGCGTTCCTGAGCGTCGCCAGCAGCAGCACGCCGGCCAACACCCCGAGCAGCGTGCCGCGGCCGCCGAAGATGGACACGCCGCCCAGCAACACCGCCGCCACCACCGAGAGTTCGAGCCCCTCGCCGTTGTCGGCCCGGGCGCTCGCGTAGCGCAGCGTCCAGTACACGCCGGCGAGACCGGCGACCGCGCCCGAGGCGACGAACAGCCAGAACTTCGCCCTGGCCACCGGGATCCCGGTGAACGCGGCGGCCTGCGCGTTGTTGCCGATCGCGTACAACTGCCGCCCGAACGGCGTCAGATGCAGCGTCACCCCGAAACCCACCGCCAGCACCAGGGCGATCACCATCGCCCAGGGCAGCGCACCGCCGGCCACCGTGTCGGCCGCCGCCCTCGTCCAGTCGGTCGGGAAGTCGGCCACCGCCTGGTCGCCCAACACCACGAACGCCAGCCCCCGGTACGCCGCGAGCGTGCCGATGGTCACGGCAAGCGAGGGCAGCCCGAAGCCCGTCACGAACAGCCCGTTGACCGCGCCGAGCACCGCGCCCAGGGCGATCGCCGCCACCACGATCAGCTCCAACGGCCAACCGGACAGCCACAACTGGCCCATCACCGCGCTGCACAGGCCCAGCGTGCTGGCCACCGACAGGTCGATCTCGCCGGTGATCACCACCAGCGTCACCGGCAGCGCGATCAGCAGCACCGCCACCGCGTCGAGCAGCAGGAACTCCGCGTTCCTGCCGTCCGCGAACCCGTCGACCCCCAGGCTCGCGCCCACCACCACGAGCAGCAGGGCCAGTACGACGGCGGTCTCCCAACGGACCAGCGCCGCCAGCCGGTTGGTCCGCGCCGTGCCACGGTCGGCCGGCGCGTCCTGCGACCGCGCGTAGAGCGTGTCACGCACCATGGAGCACCCTCCTCCTGCCCGGCCGGCCGGCCACCCGGGCCGCCAGCAGCCGATCGAGACCGATCGCCGCGAGGATCAGGCCGCCGACGACGGCCTGCTGCCAGAACGGATCCACCCGCAGCACCGCCAGCGAACTGCCGATCGTGGTCAGCAGCAGCGCGCCGAGCGCCGCGCCGTACGCCGAGCCGCTGCCGCCGAAGATCGCCACGCCGCCCACCACCGCGGCGGCCACCACCTGGAGTTCGATCCCGGTGCCCACCGTGGCGTCCACGGTGCCGAACCTGGCCGCGTGCAGCACCCCGGCGAGCCCGGCCAGCGCCCCGCTCACCACGAAGGCGCCGAACACCCGCCGCCCCACGGGGATGCCCGACAGCCGGGCCGCCGTCGGTTCCGAGCCGATCGCGTACAGCTCGCGGCCGCCCCGGTAGGACCGCAGATAGGTGGCCACCACCGCCAGCACCGCCACCGCGAGCAGCGCCAGGACCGGCACGCCGAGCAGCGTGGCGGTGCCGAAGTCGAGGAAGCCGCGCGGCATGTCGGCCGCGTTGATCTGCTCGCCGGCGGCCCAGCTGTGGTCGACGCCGCGGAAGACGTAGAGCGTGCCCAGCGTGATCACCAGGGCGGGCACCCGGGCAGCGGCGATCAGCGCGCCGTTGACCACGCCGCAGAGCGCGCCGAGCCCGAGACCGAAGAGCAGCGCCAGCGGGATCGGCGTGCCCGGCGCCGAGGACAGCAACTCGCCGGTGCCGAAGGCGGCGAGTCCGAGCACCGAGCCGACCGACAGGTCGATGTTGCGGGTCACGATGACCAGCGTCTGGCCGACCGCCAGCACCACCAGGATCGCGGCGCTCAGCAGCACGTCCTGGATCGACTGCGCGGACAGGAAACGGGAGTTGGACGCCGCCGTCACCGCGACCAGCGCGGCGAGCGCCAGCAGCACGCCGAGCTCCCTGGCGGCGCCCAGCCGGCCGAGGCCGCCGCCCCGGCCCGACCGCGGCGACGTCGGCCGCCGGCGAGGCGGGGACGCGGTGTCGGCCGCGCTCATGCCACCGCCCCCGCCTGCCCGGTGGCCGCGAACATCACCGACTCCTCGGTGGCCTCGCGCCGCGACAGCCCGGCGGTGATCCGCCCCTCGCGCATCACCAGCACCCGGTCGGCCATGCCCAGCACCTCGGGCAGCTCCGACGACACCATCAGCACCGCCAGGCCCTCGCCGGCCAGCCGCGACATGGTGCGGTGCACCTCTGCCTTGGTGCCGACGTCGATGCCGCGCGTCGGCTCGTCCACGATCAGCACCCGCGGCCCGGTGGCCAGCCACTTGGCCAGCACCACCTTCTGCTGGTTGCCGCCCGACAGCGTGGCCACCGGGTCGGCGAGCCGGCCGTAGCGGACCTGGAGCCGGTCGGCCCACTCAGCCGCGGAGCGCCGCTCGCCGCCGCCGGTCAGCAGGCCGAACCTGGTCAGCCGGCGCAGCCGGGTGAGGGTGGCGTTGCGCTCGATGGACAGCTCCATCACCAGGCCCTGCTGGCGGCGGTCCTCGGGGACCAGCGCGATCCCGGCGGCCATCGCGCGGGCCGGGGAGCCCGGCGGCAGCCGGCGCCCGGCGACCCTCACCTCGCCCGCGTCGTAGCGGTCGACGCCGAAGACGGCCCGCACCACCTCGCTGCGCCCCGCGCCCACCAGGCCGGCGAGCGCCACGATCTCGCCGGCGCGGACCGAGAAGCCGACGTCCTCGAAGACGCCGGCCCGCCCCAGGCCGCGCACCTCCAACACGGTCTCGCCCGGCTCGGTGTCCTCCTTGGGGAAGAGTGCCGCGACGTCCCGCCCGACCATCCGGCGCACCACGGTGTCGGGCGTCACGTCCGCGGTGGGATCGGTCGAGACCCAGGCGCCGTCGCGCAGCACGGTGATGTGGTCGCAGAGCGAGAAGACCTCGTCGAAGCGGTGCGAGATGAACAGCACGGCGGCACCCCGCTCGCAGAGCCCGCGGACCACGGCGAACAGCCGCTCCACCTCGACGCCGGAGAGCGCGGCGGTGGGCTCGTCCATCACGAAGACCCGCGCGTCGACGGACAACGCCTTGGCGATCTCGACGAGTTGCTGGTCGGCGATGGACAGCCCGCGGGCCTGCCGCTCGGGATCGACCGCGACCCCGAGCCGCTCGAAGAGGCGGGCGGTGGCGGCGCGCAGCGCGGCGCGGTCGACGCGACCGAAGCGGGCGGTGGGCTGGCGGCCCATGAAGATGTTCTCGGCGACCGAGAGGTCGGGGAAGAGGGTGGGTTCCTGGTAGATCACGGCGATCCCGGCGTCCCGCGCCGCGGCCGGCCCGCCGAGCCGGGCCGGCCGCCCGTCGAGCTCGATCCCGCCGGTGTCGGGCTGGTGCACGCCGGCCAGCATCTTGACGATGGTCGACTTGCCGGCGCCGTTCTCACCGACGAGGGCGTGCACCCGGCCGGCCTGGAGTGAGAAGGACACGCCGCGCACGGCGGCGACGGGCCCGAAGGACTTGGTGACCTCGCGTAACTGGAGCAACGGCACGGCACTCCTCTTCCGCGGTGAAACGATTCAATATCGTCCGTTCGACCGTAGGGGTGAGGGTGTGGCCATGTCAATAGCCGTGCGGGGTCCTCGGGCCGGACGGGCCCTGGCGGCGTGGGCGGTGGG
>NZ_SMKI01000226.1 GCF_004348415.1 Streptomyces hainanensis | reverse complement strand
ACCCGCCACCCGCCACACAAGCTCGGACATGGCATCCGGCACCCGCCGGACGCCGGGGACCTGCCGGCGCTCGTGCCGCGGACTGCCCTGGCCACCGCGTGGTAGCCAGGGCCCTCGCAGTTCCCGGGCTGTTCCGCCCCGATCGCCAATTCGGCCGACCTACACGTACACGTAGATGTAGAGCATGGCCATGTAGGGCGCGTACCCCACGCAGTCGAAATCGACTGCCTGGCCGGAAGCCACGTACTGCCATCCCGTGGCCGCGCACTGCCAGATGCTCCCGTATCCCACGTAGACCCGCACCAGGGCAGCGGGTTGCACCTGCGCGGTTTCGGACGCGGCTGCGGCACGCGTGGCCGGCGATGCGGCGGTGGCGGTACCGGCGGCTGCGAGGGACAGTACGAGGGCCCCACTCAGCAGCCCAAGTCGCTTACGCATCTTGCAACACCTCTTCTGTCACGTGTGCTTGGTGATGCGACCAACAGGGTGCGCAGGGGGGTGCATACGGAGTCGCGGCCGGGTTTCCCCCGTTTCTCCGCATCATGGCACCACGCAGTTGACCGCGAACTAGCTGTGCGTGCGCGAGGGCGCTCTCCCCGATCGCCCGGTGCGCAGCTGTGGATCAGCGAGGTCGGCACGGCAGTGCTCCAGGCGTCCGCGGCGGATCGTTGCGGCGACTGGTGACTGTCCCCGGCCGGTCCTGGAACAGCTGGTGCGGTGTCCGCAGGGAGACGTGGTGGTAGGCGGCGATGGTGGCCGGCCCCAGGTCGGCGTCGGGCGTCGGAACGGCGCGTAGCCGGCGGTTCATTCCCCGCCGCTGGCTGTCACCCCAGGTCAACGTACGCCACGTGGTACACCCACGCGCCGAGATCGCACCAGACGGTGGACGTCTTCCCGCTTGGGTCGGCCCAGGCTGGGGGCCGTCGTGCCGGTACTCGTACCCGTTGTCGTACCGCTTGCAGGTGATGGCGGCCTGGAATCGCGTGGTGCCGTCGCCGTAGCAGGTGACGGCCGCGCCCTCGTGCCCGCCGCTGCCCGTCACCAGCTCATAGGTGCAGCCGGTGATGGTGGCGGACGCCGGCGTCGCGGCGGCCACGCCGCCGACCGCCGCGGCGAGGGCGGTGGCGGCCGCCCCGAGACGGTGTCGCATGCTCATGCGGTATCCCTCCCGATGTCGGATCGATGCGTTACCACTGTGCTGCCAACCACCGCCGCAGGTCGTCAGCCAGGAGCGCGGAGTTCCTTAACACCCAGTGCATGCGGGGCCCTTCGCGGGCACCGCAGCGAACCCGAGCTCCACGACAGCATGCGCACCAGCAGAAGGGACACGGAGCTGCGGCACAGCTTCGTGTCGCAGCTCTCCGACCACGACGTCCCCGTCGAGGAGATCGCCAAGCACGTCGGGCACCCGGCCACGGCCACCACGGAGAAGTTCCCACGGAAACAGATCCGCCCGGTCATCCAGACGGGAGCGCGGGCGATGGACCGAATCTTCGGGGCCTGAGCACGGATCGGGATCCATAGGCACTCAGATGGGCACGCAGAGGCCCCCTCCCTGACGGGAGGGGGCCTGACCTGTAGAGCTAAGGAGAATTGAACTCCTGACCTCTTGCATGCCATGCAATCCAACCCCCGGCGGGGCAGGCCGGATCAGCCGTCTGACCTGCGCGAACCATCCCCTGACATCCACCGCCGTCCACAGCGGTTCGCGCCCGTTGTCACTCAGATAGTCACTCACCCCGCTCCCCGGTAGACCTCGGGCACGGCAGCGTCGAGGCCACGTAGCATCTCTCTGGGGCCACGCTCGAAGCCATCATCGTTCGACTGGGCTGGCTCGGCGTCACAACTAGACCTTGGGACGCCCGCGTCGACATCCGACTGAATGAAATGAGCCCCTCCGTCTCACATCACCGCAGGTCAACAAGTGTCGTCCCCGCACCGGCGGGGATCGTCCCGCGGTCGCGGTCGAGCTTTTCGGGACGAAGGCGTCGTCCCTGCACCGGCGGGGGTACCAACATGCGGTAGACGCGTCCGCAGCTGCCGGCCATCAGCCGGGTCCTCACCGCCCCTGCGAGGGATTGGCATCCTCACTACGTGAGGACACCCCGTGCTCATTCCACTGCCGGGCATCAGGTTCGGCGGGAGGCGGTGACGAGCAGCGTGTCGGCGGTTCGTGGTCCTTCGCTGAGGGCGGGGAGCAGGTCGGTGGTGATGTCGGTCAATCTGGCTTCGCTGAGGAGTTTGGTCCACACCTGTTCTTGGAGGACCCAGCGGCGCATGGTGGTGGGCTGCCCGTCGGAGCGCTTGGCGGGGATGTCGGCGTGGGTGACGTCGGTCTCGGCGGGTTCGCCGCCCAGGTAGTGGGCGAGGGTTGCGAAGGCCAGCCGACCGCCCGGGCGCAGCGCAGCGGCCGCCGCCGGCAGCAGGTGCTGCGGGTCGGTGAAGTCGAGAGCGCCGAAGACGCTGTACAGCATGTCGTAGCCGTTCGGCGCCGAGCGCAGGTGGGTCACGACGTCGGCTTGGACGAGTCGGAGTCGGGGGGTGAGGTGGCCGTAGAGGCCGGTGGCGATCGCGTGTTGCGCGGCTGAGGCGTCGATCGCGTCGACGCGCTCAGGTCGTTGGTGGGTCGCCAGGTGGGCGGCGTGTCGTCCGGCTCCGGCACCCAGGTCGGCGACCCGTAGGCCGGTCAGGTCGCCCAGGACCTCGGCACCGGGTCCGCCGCTCTGGCTCCAGTCCCAATGGAACGTCTCGGGGACGGCGCGGTCGGTGGTGGCGCGGGTGCGGCCGTAGTGGTGCCAGAGGTCCGGGGTGCTGGTGGTCACCCGCCTCATCCTGACCGACACCACGCGTCCGCGGGCAGGTTCTACGGAAACTCACCCCGGGTGAGCGCCGGAGGGCTCCGGCCGGTCGGCCGGAGCCCCGAGTTGTACCGGCTGGTACCGGCTCAGTGGGAGTCGTTGCCGGGGTGGCAGGGGCCACACTTGGCGGCGTCGGCCCACAGCGGGAGGTCGATCTCCCAGCCGTCGGCGGCGATCCGCTGGGCCGTCCTCATCACGGAGCCATCGTCCTTGTACTCGACCAGGGGCACGTGGTGCAGGAAGTACCCGTCATTGAAGCGGTCGCACAACTCCGCGTACGCCACGGTGTCGAGGATGATGGTGTGCACGCCGATGTCGACCAGCGTGCTGGGTGCAAGCCCCAGCTTCTCGCCGCGGTGGGCCATCGTCGTCAGCAGGTAGGCGTAGCCCTGGTCCAGGACACGGGCGGCCATCACCGAGTCGTAGGGGTAGTCGCGCTGGAGCAGCGCGACCTGCTTCTCCCACAACACGGTCGGGACCACTTCCCGCGCGGAGCGGAACGAGAGGGTCGTCGGCCTGGTGGCCGGGAGCGCCGTCGCAGTCGTCATGATGCCTCCGTTGGGCTGTGCCCCGCCGGTCGGGGCGACACCTCAAGAACACCGCGCTGAGCAGCTCGGCAGTGATCAACTCTCGTGTGCCGCAAGTCTTTTGCACGTCGTGCAAGAGGTGTCGACGCTCCTGGCCGGGCACGCGTACTGACCCCCTCCAGGTGAGACACAGCGGTTGTCCCGCTCGCGCTGCTGAACACATGGAACGTCGACGAGGCGCTGTACGTGGGTGGCTTTGTTCACTTCAAGCGGTTCTGGCTCAACTTCCGTGACGCGGTGACTTTCTCACCCCGTTGCCGAACCATGTGAGCTGCGAGAGCGTGATGAATTACGGCGCGTGGGAACAGGGCACCTGTCACCACTGCGTCGGCGTCTGGCCTTGGGGGCGACATGTGGTTCAGCATCACGGTGTCGGCGGTGATGTTAGGGCTGGCCTGGTTCGTCGTGGGTGGATTCCTCGGGCTCGGCAATGTGTTCCGCCGAGCCTGGCACGCCTACCGGGCGTGGGCCCACCGCAGGTACCTCGCCGGTCTCCCCCCGCCGACGGTGGCTCCGGGGGATGTGCGTGCGCGGGCTCGCGAGGTGTTCTCCGCGATCTGCGACGCCGCCGGTCCACAGGGGTACGCCGTGATGGAGGGGTACTTCACCGCCCGGCGATGGAACGAGTCCGACGTTCGCATCATTCTTCGAGAGCTGCTCAACCGGGGGCTGGTAACCGCACACCCGCGCTCCCGCCATCTCTACGCGCCCACCGCGCGGGGCGCCGACGTCTACGGGAGGGGTCTCATGGACGAAGCGAAGGGCCAGGTCAGCATCAACGCCACCCACGGCGGGTCCATCGTCGGAGTGAACGTGCACAGTGACGGGGCGACCGCGCAGGTAGGCACCGCGAATCAGGCGACCCCACAGGTGCCCGCCTACCGCGAGATCGTGACCGCGCTCCGCGCGGACGCGACGACCGCGCGGGACGTGGAGGCCCACGCCGCCCGCAACCACGCGGACGACCTGGAAGAGGCCCTGGCAGCCGACGACCCGCCCCGCGTCGACCGGGTGATCGGCCGAATCAACGCCCTACTCGCCGCGGCGACGTCAGCCTTCGCCATCACACGCGGGATGCTGCCACCGAACGGCTAACCAGCCCTGCCCAGCGTCAGCCGTCACTCGCAGTTCACCCCTTCACGGAAGTTGAGCCAGAACCCTTCAAGCGGCAGCGTTTGTTCGTCGGTCGGAAGGCGGCTGGTGGGTCGGCGGTGCCCGTGGTTGTTCACGAGAAATGACGTCACTGCGCGGGACAGCTCGCCCCTCGGCGGAGGGACGGGTGGGCCGCCGGTCCTGTCTATGATCAGACCCATGGCACTGGAATGGGAACAGATCATCGTCGACTCCGCTGACCCCGTCGCTCTCGGGCGCTGGTGGGCCGAGGCTCTCGGCTGGGTGGTGGTCGACGAATCCGAGGAAATCATCGAGATCCGGCCTGAGCCGGACAAGATGCCGGGCCTGCTCTTCGTGCCTGTCCCCGAGGGCAAGACGTCGAAGAACCGGCTCCACCCCGACTTCCGCCCCAACGACCAGCAGGCCGAGGTCGCCCGGCTGCTCTCCCTCGGAGCCCGGCGCGCCGACACCGTGCAGGACAAGCAGCACTGGGTGACCCTCCTCGACCCGGAGGGCAACGAGTTCTGCGTCCTGAGCGAGCGGAAGAGCTGAGGGCGGCGAGCCGTACGACCACGTCACCGAAGTCGACTTCCGCCTCCATGCCGGGCGGGTGGGTCTGCGCGACGAACGCCTCGATGGGCACCTTGCCCGCCTCCACCGCGATCCGCGGCTTCCGATCAGCGACGTAGCGCCTGACCACCGGATACGACACGTTCGCGCCGTGTTCCTCGACCAGCCGGTGGAAGATCCGGGTCACCGTATGCCGCTGCTTGCGCGGCGCATCCACGTCCGCCCGCAGGATCCCGTCGATCACCGCCTTGTACGGATCCAGCGCCTGACGGCCGCGGCGGCAGCGGCATGCGCGGCTCCGGCCAGGCCGAGTCCACCGCCTTGCCCACCGTCCGCCCCCCGACGTTGTACCTGCGCTCCAACTCCCGCATCGTCACGCCGGACCGGTGATCCCGCCGGATCGCCGCGTACAGTTCGACCTTCGACCTCTGCGGCATGACCAGGACCTTTCACCGCGGAACACCCCGATGCAGTCCTGGCAAGCCCCCACCGCCGTCAAAACTCGGTTCTGGCACAGATCTTGGGGAGCCGTTGCGGAGGGTGACGGTGTCGTTCGATTGCAGGGGAAGGACACGAGCCGGGGCCCGTCAGCGTTCACGCATTCTGGTCCACCACCAGCTGAACGTCGCCAACTGGATGTTGTTGGGTTCCGGCAAGGTACGGCGCTCTAGTTCGTCATCGATGCGCGTGATCAGTCGGCCCAAGTCCCGTTTGGCTCCGGGAGGAAGGTGCAGCATCGCCCACTCCAGGTCATCACGGGCATCGTTTATCCCGGGCGACCAGAACACGGAGACATCCAGGTACCGGCCGGGCTGCCTGAAAGCCGACTCGATACGAGACAGGGCATGACAGACCGCATTGGGCCGCATCCCTTGTTGGTCTTCGACCCGGCGGATCGCCGCACGAGTCCGCGCGGAGACACCGTGGACCCTCAGGACCGGACACTGCCATCGTGGCCGCCACCGCTCTGCACGGACGGCCTTGGGACGCCTACGCGGCATCGCCCTTTCGGATCAACATGAGGCCACCCTTCCACGGCCGGGCCGCATGAGCCTCTGTCACAGGCAAATGTTCCTACTTCTCGGTTCTGCGGTGGCGGACGGCCGGCACGGCGGATGTGCTTGCTGCCTCACCGCACGAGGAGCAGTCGCCGGTGGGACGTCGGGCCTTCCTCGCCGTCGGCGGCCTCGCCGCACTCGACCAAACCACGATCGACGAAGTCCTGCCCCGGATCGCCCCGCGCGAGCTGCCCCGAGCCGTTCGGCCCGACGACATCGGTCAGGTGCGGGAGGCGGCCAGGAACCACGCGAGCGCTGCCCACTGCTGTGCATCGGATCGGTGCTTCTTCGTCTTCGTCTTCGTCTTCGCCTCCGACGTCGGCACGGTCCTGGACACCGCCAACGTCCGGCGAGCATTCCGCCGGGCCATCCGCCAGGGTCGACGGCATCAACCCCGCCGAGTGGACGCCGGGGGAGCTGCGGCACAGCTTCGTGTCGCCGCTGTCCGACCACGACGTCCCCGTCGAGGAGATCGCCCGGCTCGTGGGCCACTCCAGCTCCGAGACCACCGAGACCACCGAGACCACCGAGAAGGTCTACCGCAAGCGGATCCGCCCCGTCATCCAGACCGGAGCGCTGACCATGGACCGCATCTTCCAGGGCTGAACCGACCGGGCCAGGCGCATACCGGGCCGGCGAGGAGAGGCAGAAGGCAGTTCGACGAGGCAACAACCGCGAGACGTTGACGCCCGAATGCCGCGCAACGGGCACGGGGATCCGAGATGAGGACACTGGTCACTCAGTTAGTCACGCAAGAGGCCCCCTCCCTGACGGGAGGGGGCCTCTGACCTGTGGAGCTAAGGAGAATTGAACTCCTGACCTCTTGCATGCCATGCAAGCGCTCTACCAACTGAGCTATAGCCCCTTGCCTGGTCCGCCTCGGTTTCTTCCCTTTCGGGCTTCCCCCTCGGCGGCGATGCCTACTTTACACACCCTCCCCGGTGGATTGCCAAATCGGTTTCGGCGGGCGCCCGGGAGGGCTGGGGGGCGGGGTCAGACGCTGGCGAAGGAGTAGAAGCGCTTGAGCGCGCAGTGCTCGTCGAGGAGGCGGCCGTAGATCGGTTCGCCCTCCAGTTCGCGGTAGACCTCGATGGGGTCGCCCTTGATGATCAGCGCGCGGGCGCACTCGACGCACCAGTACTGGTACGAGGCGTTGATCGGCTGGAGGTCCCGAACGATCGGGGTGCCGGCTCCACACCAGTCGCATTTTCTGCTGTGTGCACCCATGAGTGATCAGCTCCACCCTCGGTCGCGGGCCGTGCCCACATGGACATCCCCACCCCGGCTTGGATCCGATTCTGCCACGGCCCCTGCGGACGGTTAAGCCGGTGATCCCACCTGATGGCCACGGAGACGGGATCGATACACGACGATCAACGCCTCTTTACCCTCCCGACCCCGCGGGCAACCGCCCCCGCGGCCGCGGCCGTCGCCGCCACGGCGGCGAGGGCGACCATCGGCGGCCACAGGTCGAGGCGGTCGAGGTAGAGGGTGCCGACCGCGGCGACGCCGGTGAGCATGCCGAGTTGGGTGGTCATCATCGTGATGCCGCTGGCGTCGGCCGCGTCCTCGGGACGGACGCGGGCGAGGGCGGCGGTCAGGGTGGGGCTGTAGGCGAGGGCCAGGCCGGCGCCGCCGAGGGCCAGGACGGTGAGGGTCGGGACGTCGATGTCACCGCCGTCGCGGAGCAGGAGTCCGCCGGCCAGCGCGGTGGCGCAGGAGAGCAGCAGCCCGGCGGCGGGCAGCACGGGCTGCCGGTGGGCCGGGACGCGGCGCCAGAGCAGCGAGACGGCGCCGAAGGCCAGGGCGGTCGGCAGGAAGACCAGGCCGGCGCGGAGCGCCCCGTAGCCGAGGCCGCCGATCGCCTCGGGGGCCTGGACGTGCAGCGAGAGGACGAAGAGGTTGCCGCCGTTGATGGTCATGGACAGGAAGATCCGGAGGGTGGCGAGCGGCATGCCGGGGCTGGTCAGCACCCGCGGGGCGATCAGCGGTTCGCCGCCGCCGGCGGCGAGGCGGGACTCGTGGCGGAGGAGGACGGCGAGGAGCGCGGCCGCGGCGGCGAACGACAGCCAGCACCAGGCGGGCCAGTCGTTCTCCTGCCCGAGCACCAGCGGCACGGTGGTGAGGGTGACGGCGGCGGTCAGCGTCAGCAGGCCGGCCGGGTCGAGGCCCCTGGCGCGCTCGGCCGAGTTCGGGCGCTCCAGGGGGAGGCCGCGGGCGGCGAGGACGAGCAGGGCGACGCCGATGGGCACGTTGACCAGGAAGACCGACCGCCAGCTCCAGCCGAACAGGTCGGCGCTCACCAGCACCCCGCCGGCGATCTGGCCGGCGGCGGCGCCGGTGGCCAGCACGGCGGCGAAGCCGGTCAGCGCCCTGACCCTGGACCGGCCGGTGAAGGTGCGCTGGATGAGGCTGAGCACCTGCGGCAGCATCAGGGCCGCGCCGGTGCCCTGGACGAAGCGGGCGGCGACGAGGGTGCCGATGCCGCCGGCCAGGCCGCAGGCGAGCGAGGCGGCGGTGAAGACCGCCAGGCCGACGAGGAAGAGCCGCCCGGGGCCGTACCGGCCGCCGAGCCGGGCCCCGGTGATCAGCAACACCGCGTAGGCGATGGTGTATCCGGCGATGATGAGCTGCAACTCGCCGCCGGTGGCGTGGAGTTCGCCTTGGATGGTGGGCGCGGCCACGTTGACGATGAAGACGTCGAGGAGCGCCATGAACTGGGCGGTGAGGACGATGGTGAGGAGCAGACCCGGGCGGGTCCTGGTCGCGGCGAGCGTGGTCATGGCAGGACCCTGCCGCCGGTCCGGTACGGGTAACGAGAGCCCGCTGATACTGGTACCGGCAGACTCCTGGCAACGGGTCGGGCGCGGTGGCAGCCTGGAGGCATGACGATCATGGCGACGACGCGGCGCCGGCCGGAACTGGCCAGGTTCCTGCGCAGCCGGCGGGCCAGGATCACGCCCGCCGAGGTCGGCATGGCGCCCGGGGTTCGGCGGCGGACGCCGGGTCTGCGGCGCGAGGAGGTCGCGCAGCTGGCCGGGGTGGGGGTCACCTGGTACACGTGGCTGGAGCAGGGGCGGCCGATCAACGCGAGCGCGCAGGTGCTGAACGCCGTCTCCCGGACGCTGCGGTTGGACGCCGCCGAGCGGGAGCACCTGTTCCGGCTCGCCGAGGTGGCCTGGACGCCGGATCCGACACCGGACACCGCCGCGGTGGGCCCGGACGTGCAGTTGGTGCTCGACACCCTCGGTCCGCTGCCGGCGGTGGTCTACAACAGCCGCTACGACGTGCTGGGGACCAACGCCGCCTACCGCGCGATCTTCTTCTCGGACCGGGCGGCGGGCGGCAACGCCCTGTGGCAGCTGTTCACCGAACTGCCGTGGGACTGCCCGCTGGTGTTCCGCGATACGGAGCTGAAGGCCATGGTGGCCACGCTGCGCGGCGCCTACGGCAACCACGTCGGCGAGCCGTCCTGGGAGCGGTTCCTGAGCGAACTGTCCCGGGCGAGCCCGGAGTTCGCCGCGATGTGGGCGAGCGGCGACGTGGTGCCGCCGGGGCCGGCCGTCAAGACGTTCCGGCACCGTGCGGTCGGCGAGCTGCGGATGCGTTCGCAGTCGCTCTCGGTGCACGGGATGCCGGAGGCCCGGATGGTGGTCTACGTGCCGGGGGACGAGGCGAGCCGGGCCGCCGTGGAGCGGCTGCGCCTCGCTGGTGGCGACGTCTGACCGGGGGGTCAGACGTCGTCGCCCAGGACGGGCTCGGGGAGGGAGCCGGCGTTGTGCTCCAGCAGCCGCCAGCCGCGGACGCTCTCGCCGAGCACCGACCAGCAGCAGTTCGAGAGGCCGCCGAGCGCCTCCCAGCTGGGCGGGGTGAGCCCGATCAGGCGGCCGATGGTGGTGCGGATGGTGCCGCCGTGGCTGACCACGACGAGGACGCCGCCCGGCGGCAGCTTGTCGGCGGCGCGCTCGACGACGGGCGCGGCCCGGTCGGCCACCTCGGTCTCCAGCTCGCCGCCGCCGCGCCGCACCGGCTCGCCGCGCTTCCACGCCGCGTACTGCTCGCCGAAGCGGGCGCGGATCTCCTCGTGGGTGAGGCCCTGCCAGGCGCCGGCGTAGCTCTCCCGGAGGCCCTCGTCGTGGCTGACGGGAAGCCCGGTGACGGCGGCCAGCTCGGCGGCCGTGTCGACCGTGCGCTGGAGGTCGGAGGAGACGATGGCGTGCGGCGCGAGCGAGGCGAGCAGCCCGGCGGCGTGCCTGGCCTGGGCGCGGCCGACCTCGGTCAGGGCGATGTCCATCGTGCCCTGGAAGCGGTGCTCCAGGTTCCAGGCGGTCTGGCCGTGGCGCCAGAGCACGATCCGCCGGTTGTGGTTGGTGCCCGGGGCCGTGCTCAGCGGAGCTCACCGCCCTGGGCGCCGCTCCCGGCGGCCTCGGCGGCCTCGTTCTCCCTGGCGTGCTCGACGGCCCTGCCCCGGGTCGCCGTGGCGTCCTCCGGCAGCCCGATCACCGGGCAGTCCTTCCAGAGCCGCTCCAGGGCGTAGAAGACGCGCTCCTCCGCGTGCTGCACGTGCACCACGATGTCGACGTAGTCCAGCAGGACCCAGCGGCCCTCGCGCTCGCCCTCACGGCGCACCGGCTTGACGCCGAGGTCGTTCTGCAGCGCCTCCTCGATCCCGTCGACGATGGATCTGACCTGCCGGTCGCTGGGCGCGGAGGCCAGCAGGAAGGCGTCGGTGATGGCGAGGACGTCGCTGACGTCGTAGGCGATGATGTCGTGCGCGAGCTTGTCGGCGGCGGCCTGGGCGGCGGCCTCGACCAACTCGGTGGCGCGGTCCGTGGCGGTCACTGGTGCTGCGGTCTCCTCGGCTCGGGGGCAGGCGCCCCCTGGACGGGCGTCGTCACCCGTCCAGGGTCTCATGGCGTGCTGACGGTGCCCCGCGGACGGTCGGCCGGTGCGGTCGACCGGCCCGGTCACCCCTCATAATCCTCGCCCAGGACGATCGTCACATCGGCATTTCCGCCGCCCTCACCCTGAGTGACGACGTCCTCGGGCAGGCCGAGGGTCCTGGCCGCCTCCAGGGCCGTCTGCTGGTCCTCCGCGTCGGTGTAGGTGACCTGGGAGGCCGGCTCGGTCTCGGCGGCCGAACGGCTGTCGATCACCGTGAAGCCGCCGTTGACCAGGGCGATCCTGGCGGCCTCGGCGGTGCCCTGGACGCCGCTCGCGTCCCGGACGCCGATCCGCGGCGTGGCGTTCGGGTCGGCGTTGCTCACGGTGCCGCCGAGCACGTCGGCGACCACGCCGTCGGCGGTCTCGTCGCTGATCGTGCCGTCGGTCTCCACCGGCAGCTGGGTGGTCTGGTAGGCGTCGGCCTGCGCGTAGCCGGCCAGTCGGGCGAGGAGGTTGCCGAGCTGGTCCTCGCGGAGCGAGGGGTCGACGATCTGGTTCAGGCCCTCGACCACCCGGGTGGCGCCCGCCTCGTCGGCCGGCAGTTCCTCGAGCACGGCCTGGAGCACCTGGCCGAAGCGGGCCAGCTGGGCGCTGCCCGGCTCGTCCTCGCCCCGCAGGGTGGCGTAGGCGACGGCGGCCCGGCCGGCCAGCGTCACGTCCTCGCCGCGCGGCACCAGGGGGTCCTCGCCGTCCTCGCCCGGCACCTCGGCGTCGGTGGTCAGGGTGATGCCGCCGACCAGCTCGACCAGGGTCTCCAGGTACGGGGTGTCGAGGCGCCAGGTGCCCTGGATGTCGGCGCCGAGCAGGCCGCCGACGGCCTCGCGGACGGAGGCCGCGCCCTCGCCGGCGACCGCCTGGCCGAGGGTGGTGGTGCCGCCGTCCGGGGTGACGGTGAGCTCGTTGGGCAGCAGCAGCGTGGTGCCGGCCTCGGTGGTCTCGTTGCCGACCAGCAGCACGGTGGAGGTCTGGTCCGAGTCGAGCGGCCGCAGGTGGACCACGACGACGTCCCTGACCTGGGCGCCGGTCGCGGTCTCGGTGGCCGGGTCGGCGTCGGAGAGGAACGGCAGCCGGTCGGTGGCGTAGAGGAAGCCGACGCCGCCGAGCAGGGCGAGCACCAGCGCGACGACCAGCAGCCGGCGCCGGCTGCGGCCGCGGCGCTTGGCCTCCTCGCGGCGCTCGGTGCGGCTCTCGGAGAACTTCAGCCAGTCGATGACGTCTTCGGAGTCGGTGTTCTCGTCCTCGACGAAGGCGAACTGCTCGGTCTGGTAGTCGCCGTCGCGGCCGTCGGCGGGCCCCTCCCCCGGCGTGCGCGGCCCCGGCACGACGCGGGGGCGCTCCGCTTCGGGGGCGGGCGC
>NZ_SMKI01000225.1 GCF_004348415.1 Streptomyces hainanensis | reverse complement strand
TTCGGTTGGCCGGCCGAGGACGGCGGGGATCTCGTCAGGCTGCCCGCCCACCGGCTGACAGCCGAGCGGTTGCTGCCGCTCGCCGACCGGGGCCTGGAGGCCGCCGGCGTGGCGGCACCCGACCGCGCGTCGCGCGTCCGCCGCGCGGCCGTGTCACACCACCGGATGTGGTGGTTCTCCTTGGCGCCCATCGTGCCATGGCGCCGCGCTGGCTGTGCCGGGAGTGGGTTGGCAGACTGTGCGGATGGCTGATCTCAGAGTTCCCGCGTTGCGCTGGGCCGAGCCGCCCGACGGGCCGGTGCTGGTGCTGCTCGACCAGACCCGGCTGCCGGCCGACGAGGTCGAGTTGGTGGTGACGGACGTGCCAGGGCTGGTGGCGGCCATCAGGTCCCTCTCCGTGCGGGGCGCCCCGGTGTTGGGGCTCGCCGGGGCGTACGGGGTGGCGTTGGCGGCGGCGCGTGGCTATGACGTGTCGGAGGCGGCGCGGCTGTTGGCGGGGGCGAGGCCGACCGCGGTGAACCTGGAGTACGGGGTGCGGCGGGCGGTCGCCGCGTATGAGGCGGCGGGCGACGGGAGCGCGCGGGCCGCGGCGGCGGCGCTCGCCGAGGCGCACGCGCTGTTCCGGGAGGACGCCGAGGCGAGCGCGCGGATGGTGGCCGCGGGGCGGGAGTTGCTCGGTGAGCTGTTGCCCGGCGGCCGGTTCCGGATCCTGACCCACTGCAACACGGGCGCGCTGGTCTCGGCGGGCGGCGGGACGGCGCTCGCGGTGGTGCGGGCGGCGCACGAGGCGGGGGAGCTGCGCCGGCTGTGGGTGGACGAGACGCGTCCGCTGTTGCAGGGGGCGCGGCTGACGGCGTGCGAGGCGGCGCGGGCCGGGATGCCGTTCTCACTGCTGGTGGACGGGGCGGCCGGCTCGCTGTTCGCGGCGGGCGAGGTGGACGCGGTGTTGATCGGCGCCGACCGGATCGCGGCGGACGGCTCGGTGGCGAACAAGGTGGGCAGCTATCCGCTGGCGGTGCTCGCCAAGCACCACGGGGTGCCGTTCGTCGTGGTGGCGCCGGTGTCGACGGTGGATCTGGCGACGCCGGACGGGGCGGCGATCCATGTGGAGCAGCGGCCGGGGCATGAGGTGACGGAGATCCGCCCCGGGGTGTCGGTGGCGCCGGTGGGCACGCAGGCGTACAACCCGGCCTTCGACGTGACGCCGCCCGAGCTGGTGACGGCGATCGTCACGGAGCTCGGGGTGGTCTCGCCGGTGGATCACGGAACGCTCGCGGAAGTGTGTTCCAGATCACGTTCGACTAAGTCCTGATCAGGGGATGGGATGATGAAGGCATGAAGGGACGCGTACTCGTCGTCGATGACGACCCCGCACTGTCGGAGATGCTTGGCATCGTGCTGCGCGGGGAGGGGTTCGAGCCCTCGTTCGTGGCCGATGGGGACAAGGCCCTCGCCGCCTTCCGGGAGATCAAGCCGGATCTGGTGCTGCTCGACCTCATGCTGCCCGGTCGGGACGGCATCGAGGTGTGTCGGCTGATCCGGGGTGAGTCCGGGGTGCCGATCGTCATGCTCACGGCGAAGAGTGACACGGTGGACGTCGTGGTGGGCCTGGAGTCCGGCGCCGACGACTACATCGTCAAGCCGTTCAAGCCCAAGGAGCTGATCGCCAGGATCCGGGCCAGGCTGCGCCGCTCCGAGGAGCCGGCACCCGAGCAGCTGGCCATCGGCGACCTGGTGATCGACGTCGCGGGCCACTCCGTCAAGCGCGGCAGCCAGGCGATCTCGCTGACGCCGCTGGAGTTCGACCTGCTGGTGGCCCTGGCCCGCAAGCCGTGGCAGGTGTTCACCCGCGAGGTGCTGCTCGAGCAGGTCTGGGGCTACCGGCACGCGGCCGACACCCGCCTGGTGAACGTGCACGTCCAGCGGCTGCGGTCGAAGGTGGAGAAGGACCCGGAGCGCCCGGAGATCGTGGTGACCGTGCGCGGCGTCGGCTACAAGGCTGGGTCAAGCTGACGTGACCGACCGGCAGTGGTGGCACGGTTCCCGGTTGCTGACCGAAGGGGCGGCGACCGGGGCCCAACCCGCGATTCGGATATTCGGCCGCTGGGCCCGCGGGCCGGTGCTGTCGGTCATGCGGCTGTGGCGCCGCAACATCCAGCTGCGGGTGGTGGCCACCACGCTGGTCATGTCGTTGGGCGTGGTGCTCGTCCTCGGCATCGTGGTGATCGGCCAGGTGCGGAACGGCCTGCTGGAGGCCAAGCGGCAGACGGCGCAGAGCCAGGCCGAGGGCGGGTTCGCGGTGGCGAGCGAGCTGGCCACCGGGGACGGGGACGGCAGCGAGTCGGTTGCCGGCCAGTCGCCGGACCCGAACGCCTGGCTGAACGGGATCGTGGAGCAGCTGTCCAGCGGCGGTCGCGGCGTCTTCTACGTGGTGTCGCTGCCCTCCCAGCTGTCGAGCACCCCGTTCGTGAGCGAGGCCGACACCGGCTCGGGGCAGGCGCCGCGCGGCGCCCGGGCCTACGGCGACCTGCGGCAGCCCGAGCAGTTCATCCCGACCGAGCTGCGCGACGCGCTGGACCGCTCGACGGACGCGCACCGGCAGTACGGGCGGATCGAGTTCGAGGACGGCACCTCGCAGGAGGCGCTGATCATCGGGCGCCGCCTGGGAGACATCCAGAACAACTGGTACCAGCTCTACTACCTCTTCCCCTTCACCCAGGAGGAGGAGTCGCTCAGCCTGGTCACCGGCACCATCGCCACCGCCGGCCTGTTCGTGGTGGTGCTGCTCGGCGCGATCGCCTGGCTGGTGGTGCGGCAGGTGGTGACGCCGGTCAGGATGGCCGCGCGGATCGCGGAGCGGCTGGCCGCCGGCCGGCTCCAGGAGCGGATGAAGGTCAGCGGCGAGGACGACATCGCGCGGCTCGGCGAGTCCTTCAACAAGATGGCGCGCAGCCTCCAGCAGCAGATCCAGCAGCTGGAGGACCTGTCGCGGATGCAGCGGCGGTTCGTCTCCGACGTCTCGCACGAGCTGCGCACGCCGCTGACGACGGTGCGGATGGCGGCGGACGTGATCCACGAGTCGCGCGGGGAGTTCGATCCGGTCACCGCGCGCTCGGCCGAGCTGCTGCTCAGCCAGCTCGACCGCTTCGAGTCGCTGCTCGCCGACCTGCTGGAGATCAGCCGGTTCGACGCGGGCGCGGCCAACCTGGAGGCGGACCAGACGGACCTGCGTGACGTGGTCGCCCGGGTGGTCGAGGGCGCCGAGCCGCTGGCGGAGCGGCGCGGGAGCCGGCTCGTGGTGCGGGGCGGCGCCCGCCCGGTGGTGGCCGAGGTGGACGCGCGGCGGATCGAGCGGGTGCTGCGCAACCTGGTCGTCAACGCCATCGAGCACGGCGAGGGCCGGGACGTGGTGGTGCGTCTCGCGGCCAGCCGGGACGGGGACGCGGTGGCGGTCGCGGTGCGGGACTACGGCATCGGGCTGCGGCCCGGGGAGGCCGAGCGGGTCTTCAACCGGTTCTGGCGGGCCGATCCGGCCCGGGCCAGGACCACGGGGGGTACCGGGCTCGGGCTCTCCATCTCCCTGGAGGACGCGCATCTGCACGGCGGCTGGCTCGAGGCGTGGGGCGAGTGGGGTGGCGGCGCCCAGTTCCGGCTGACGCTGCCGCGCACGGCCGGCGAGCCGCTGCGCGGCTCTCCGCTGCCGTTGGAGCCGCGGGACGCGCGGGCGAGGGCCGAGAGGCGGGCCCGTGGCGCGGCGGCCGGGGTGCCCGTGATCCCGGCGCAGAACGGCGAGTCGGTGTCGGCCGGGCAGTCGGTGCCGGCCGGTGGCGAGGCGCGCGGGGAGGGCGGCCATGCGGAGTGAGCGGCGTTGGCGCGGCGGTGCGGCGGTCGCCGCCGTCGGCCTGGTGTTGAGCGGCTGTGCCTCGATGCCGTCCAGTGGTCCCGTGCAGCGGGTGGACGCCTCGCAGCGGGCCGGCTCGGACGGCGAGGGCGAGTCGCAGGTGCGGGTCTACGGGGTGCCGCCCGCCGAGAACGCGCTGCCGCAGGCGATCGTCCGGGGCTTCCTGGAGGCGATCACCAGTGACGAGGTCGACTTCGAGACGGCCCGTGAGTACCTGACCCCGCGGCGGCAGGGCGAGTGGGACCCGTTCGCCAACACCACCATCCTCACCGGCGGCGCCGACCTGCGGCTTCCGGGGTCCGACGATCCCGGGTCGTCCGGCGACGGCGAGACGATGCGGGTGGAGCTGACCGGCAGCCGGCTGGCGACCGTCGACGCCTCGCACGTGTACACCCCGCAGGCCGGCGAGTACCAGTCGACGTTCCTGCTGCGGCGCGTCGACGAGCAGTGGCGGATCGACTCGCTGCCGGACGGCCTGGTCATCAGCGAGGCCGACTTCAGCCGCATCTACCACTCCGTGAACACGTTCTATTACGCCGGCCTCGGGCCGGAGGCGGAGCGGATCGACAGCGGCCAGGACGTGCTGGTCGCCGACCCGATCTTCGTGCGCCGCCGGATAGACCCGGTGGGCGAGAGCGTCCGCACCCTGCTGGAGGGCCCGAGCGAGTGGCTGGCACCCGCCGTCACCTCCGCCTTCCCGCCCGGTGCCGCGGTGGCCGCCGACCACAACCCGGCGATCGACGAGTCCGGCGCGCTCTCCGTGTGGCTGTCCGGGGTCCCCGCCGCCTGGCCGGCCGAGGACTGCGAGCGGATGGCGGCCCAACTGCTGCACACCGTGCGGGACGCGACCTCGGTCGAGCTGAGCGAGGCCCGGCTGCGCGACCAGAACGGCGCGCCGCTGTGCGACGAGTCCTCGGCGCAGGCCGACGAGCACGCCCCCGGGCTGCTCGACGGCGAGCCGAGCCGGCCCTACTTCCTGGACGAGAACCATGAGCTCGTGCAGGTGGTCGAGGGCGAGGAGCAGCCCTCGCTGCGGCCGGTGCCCGGCACCCTCGACGAGGCGGAGGGCGGGCTGCGGTCCGTCGCGATCCGCCGGGACGGCGAGCGGGCGGCCGGCGTCAGCGCGGACGGCTCCACCCTCTATGTCGCGCCGCTTTCCAACGAGGAGGACACCGGGCCCGAGGTGTTCGCCACCAGCGGCACCAGCGGGGAGGACGCCGGCTTCTCCGCGCCCAGCTGGGACGGACTCGGTGACCTGTGGGTCGCCGACCGGCCGGCCGAGCCTGGGGGCACCTCCCAGCCGCCGGGCTGGGGGAGGCTGCTGCGGCTCGTCGAGGGGGCCGGGACGCCGCAGCCGGTGCCGATCGAGGGGCTGCGGGACGGCCAGCGGGTCGAGGCGCTGCGGGTGGCCTCGGACGGGGTGCGGATCGCGATGCTGGTCAGCGGCGCGGACGGCGACGCCACGCTGCAACTCGGCCGGATCGAGCGGGTCGCCGGCGAGGACGGCGCGGACGGCGTCGAGCTCGCCGTCACCGGGCTGCGGTCGGTGACCCCGCAGCTCGAGGACGTGGCCGCGGTCTCCTGGGCCGGCGGCAGCCGGCTCGTGGTGGTCGGCCGCCCGGCGGACGGTGTCGAGCAGCTGATGTACGTGCGGTCCGACGGCTCCACGGTCAACGCGCCCGCCGTGCCCGGCCTCAACGACGTCACCGGGGTGGCCGCCACGGAGAACGAGGAGATGCCGCTGCTGGCCGAGACGGTGGCCGGGGTGGCCTGGCTCCAGGACCGCTCGCAGTGGAAGGTCGTCGGCGCCAACGGATCGGCCCCGGTCTACGCGGGCTGACGGCGGGTCAGCGGCGCCTGGCCGGAAACCCCCGCACGGGGGCTTGGCACGGGCCGAGCCGTCCGCCACGGTGGAACCATGCGTGGTTGGTGGCAGGAGCTCGGCTCCCTGATCCTGCCGACGGCGTGTGCCGGTTGTGGCGAGGCGCGCGCCGTGCTCTGCGAGCCCTGCCGGGCCGCGCTCACCGACGGCCTGGCCCGCCGGATGCGGTTCGCTCCCGAGCCCTCGGGACTGCCCGCCGTCTACGCCGCCACCGAGTACCGCGACCAGGTCAGGGCGGTGCTGCTGGCCCACAAGGAGCGGGGTGTGCTGCCGCTGGCCGGCCCGTTGGGCCGGGCGCTCGCGGTGAGTGCCCGCGCGCTGTGTGCCCGTGCGGCCGTTGCCGGGCGGGTGGTGGAGCTGGTGCCGGTTCCCTCGGCGCGGGCGACCGTGGCCCGGCGCGGGCACGACCCGGTGCGCCGGATCGCGCTCGCGGCCGCGGGGCGGCTGCGCCGCGAGGGGCTGGCGGTGCGGGTGCGGCCGGCGTTGCGGCAGTGCCGTCCGGTGGCGGACCAGGCCGGGCTCTCGGCCGAGCGGCGGGCCGTCAATCTCGCGGGGGCGCTGGTGGCGAGGACCGGCGCGCTGGCCGCGGGGGCGCCGGTGCTCCTGGTGGACGACCTGGTGACCACGGGCGCCTCGCTGGCCGAGGCGGCCCGCGCGGTGCGTGCCGCCGGCGGGGTGCCGGTCGGCGCGGCGGTGGTCGCGGGAAATTCGCGCGGCTGAGGGTGTCCCGGGCACCTTTGGCGGGAGTACGTTCGTTACATAAGTGGAGATGTGGAATTTCTGAGGCGAATGTGTGCTCGTGATCGTCCTGAGATTTCTGGGGTGTTGATCTTCCTGCCGGGGCAGGAGGAGGTGAAAGCGGTAATCACCAGGTAAAGCCGGAGGGGCGCCGAGGAGAACGTGTCCCGTCGGCACAGTCACAGTGCACCAACGGAGGGGTCGCAGGGCCGCGACGCCTCCGGGATCGGAGTTCTGCGTGGACATCGTCGTCAAGGGCCGCAAGACGGAGGTGCCGGAGCGATTCCGGCGGCATGTGGCCGAGAAGTTGAAGCTGGACAAGATCCAGAGGATCGACGGCAAGGTGACCCGCCTCGACGTGGAGGTGTCGAAGGAGCTCAACCCGCGTCAGGCGGACCGTTCCGACCGGGTGGAGATCACGCTGCGACACCGGGGCCCGGTGGTGCGGGCGGAGGCTTCGGCCGCTGACCCGTACGCGGCGCTCGACCTGGCGGCCGAGAAGCTGGAGTCGCGGCTGCGCAGGCAGCACGACAAGCGCCGCTCCCGGCGCGGCCGGGACCGCATCCCGGCCAGCGAGGTCGCCGAGGTGGTGCCGGACGCCGCCCCGTTGGACGCCATGACCCCGTCGGAGTCCCGGCCCGAGCCGCCCGCGCAGCCGCCCGTGCGGCGCATCGGCTCGGTGGTCGTGGAGGGGGACGGGCCCCTGGTGGTGCGCGAGAAGACGCATCTCGCCGCACCCATGTCGCTCGACCAGGCGCTCTACGAGATGGAGCTGGTCGGGCACGACTTCTACCTGTTCATCGACGCGGACACCAAGCAGCCGAGCGTCGTCTACCGCCGGCACGCCTATGACTACGGCGTGATCCACCTGGAGGCCGACCCGCTGGCCGAGAGCCTGCCCGAGGGCGCGGGGGGCGCGCTGGGCGGCTGACCGAGGCGTTCCGCTGGCACCCCTCGTCGGATGAGGACCGATGGGGGGTGTCACCGTGGAATCATGAGGTCGCCGAGCGTGTCAGCGACGACACGCCTCGGATGGCCTCGGTCGTAGGGGGAGGAACGATGGTGGACACTTTCGGGCCCACGATGCCTCGGGAGCGGCCCGGCGAGGAGGAGGCGGACTCGGCGGTCGAACAGCGGGAGCCGATCCGGGTGTTGGTGGTCGACGACCACGAACTGTTCCGCCGCGGGCTGGAGATCGTGCTCGCGCAGGAGGAGGACATCCAGGTCGTGGGGGAGGCCGGGGACGGCGCCGAGGCGGTGGAGAAGGCCGCCGACCTGCTGCCCGACATCGTACTGATGGACGTGCGGATGCCGAGGCGCGGCGGGATCGAGGCGTGCACCTCCATCAAGGAGGTGGCTCCCAGCGCGCGGATCATCATGCTGACGATCAGCGACGAGGAGGCCGACCTCTACGACGCCATCAAGGCGGGCGCGACGGGCTATCTGCTGAAGGAGATCTCCACCGACGAGGTCACGGCCGCGATCCGGGCCGTGGCGGACGGGCAGTCCCAGATCAGCCCGTCCATGGCGGCCAAGCTGCTCACCGAGTTCAGGTCGATGATCGAGCGCACCGACGAGCGGCGCCTGGTGCCGGCGCCCAAGCTGACCGACCGGGAGCTCGAGGTGCTCAAGCTGGTGGCGACGGGCAAGAACAACCGGGACATCGCCAAGGACCTGTTCATCAGCGAGAACACCGTGAAGAACCACGTGCGGAACATCCTGGAGAAGCTTCAGCTGCACTCCCGGATGGAGGCCGTCGTCTACGCGATGCGCGAGAAGATCCTGGACCTGGAGACGGAATGAGGCGCCGGACCAGGCGCTAGACCGACACCTCCGCGACCGCCGCGGCCAGCGGGGCGTGCAGCGCGGCCGGCGTCGTGCGCTCCACCCTGATCCGCTCGCAGCCCACCCAGCGCGCGGCCTCCGCCAGGGCGTCGGCCATCGCCGGTATCGCCCTGCGGGCCCGCGCCTCGCTGCCCACGAACGACGCGTGCCTGGCGACCAGCGTGTCGCCCTCGCGCGCCGGGTCGACCCGGCCGTGCAGCTTCCCGCCCGCCAGCAGCGGCATCGCGAAGTAGCCGTGGACCCGCTTCGGCTTCGGCACATACGCCTCGAGACGGTGCGTGAAGCGGAACATCCGCTCGGTGCGCGAGCGATCCCAGACCAGCGAGTCGAAGGGGGAGAGCAGCGTGGTGCGGTGCCGGCCGCGCGGGACGGTGGCCAGCGCCGCCGGATCCGCCCAGGCGTGGTGCTGCGGGCCCCAGCCCGCGACCACCACCGGCACCAGGCCGGTGTCCTCCACCACCTCGGCCACCTGCGCGACCCGGAGCCGGTGGTAGTCGGCCAGGTCGCCCAGGGTGGCCACCCCCATCGCCGCCCCCGCCTGGGAGACGAGCCGCCGCACGCACTCCGCGTCCGGCAGGTCGTCGTGGCGCAGCTCGCCGGGGATGGCACGCTCGGCCAGGTCGTAGACGCGCTTCCAGCCGCGCCGCTCGACACACACCACGTCCCCCAGCATCAGCGCCCGCTCGACGGCGACCTTGGCGTCGCTCCAGTCCCACCAGGGGCCGCCGTTCTTGGCGCCGCCCAGCTCGGTGGCCGTCAACGGGCCCTCCGCCCGCAGCTGGGCGATCACCTTCTCGTAGGAGCCGGGCGCCAGCTCGTGGTGCCAGGACTCCCGGGCCCGGTAGGCACGCCGCCGGAAGGCGAACAACGGCCACTCCTCGACGGGCAGCACGCAGGCGGCGTGCGACCAGTACTCGAAGGAACGCCCACCCGACCAGTACGCCTCCTCGACCGCGGCCCGGCCCACCGCGCCGAGCCGGGCACAGGGGATCAGCTCGTGCGAGCGCGCCAGGACCGAGATCGTGTCGAGCTGGACCGCGCCGAGCCGGCGCAGCACGCCGCGCACGCCCCCCGCCCGGTCCTGCGCGCCCAGCAGGCCCTGGGCGCGCAGGGCGATCCGGCGGGCTTCGTCGGCGGACAGCTGTGGCTCTACGACAGTCATGCGAGCGATCGTAGAGCCGACCACTGACACTCCTTGCGGCGCTCGCATACCATGGCCGGTGCGGCGGGGCCATATCTCGCTGTGCCCGCGCATCCCTATCGGCGCCAGGCCCGACCGGCAAGGAGACCAGCCCTCGTGTCCGTCTTCAACAAGATCATGCGTGCAGGCGAAGGCAAGATCCTGCGCAGGTTGCAACGCATCGCCAACCAGGTGAACTCCATTGAAGAGGACTTCCTTGACCTGACGGACGCGGAGCTGCGGGCCCTCACCGACGAGTACCGGGAGCGTTACGCCGAGGGCGAGTCCCTCGACGACCTGCTCCCGGAGGCGTTCGCCACCGTCCGCGAGGCCGCCAAGCGGGCCCTCGGCCAGCGCCACTACGACGTCCAGCTGATGGGCGGTGCCGCGCTGCACCTCGGCTATGTCGCCGAGATGAAGACCGGTGAGGGCAAGACGCTGGTGGGCACGCTGCCCACCTACCTGAACGCGCTCTCCGGCAACGGCGTGCACCTGATCACCACCAACGACTACCTCGCCCAGCGAGACTCCGAGTGGATGGGCCGGGTGCACCGCTTCCTCGGCCTGTCGGTCGGCTGCATCACCGCCGGGATGACGCCCGCCAAGCGCCGCGAGCAGTACGCCTGCGACATCACCTACGGCACCAACAACGAGTTCGGCTTCGACTACCTGCGCGACAACATGGCCTGGTCGAAGGACGAGCTGGTGCAGCGCGGCCACAACTTCGCGGTGGTCGACGAGGTCGACTCGATCCTCATCGACGAGGCCAGGACGCCGCTGATCATCTCCGGCCCGGCCGACCAGGCCACCAAGTGGTACGCCGACTTCGCCAAGCTGGTGCAGCGCCTGGAGAAGGGCGAGCCGGCCGTCCCCACCCGCCAGGTCTCCGAGACCGGCGACTACGACGTGGACGAGAAGAAGCGCACCGTCGCCATCCACGACGCGGGCGTCACCAAGGTCGAGGACTGGCTGGGCATCGACAACCTCTACGAGTCGGTGAACACCCCGCTGGTCGGCTACCTGAACAACGCCATCAAGGCCAAGGAGCTCTACAAGAAGGACAAGGACTACGTCGTCCTCGACGGCGAGGTCGTGATCGTCGACGAGCACACCGGCCGCATCCTCGCCGGCCGCCGCTACAACGAGGGCATGCACCAGGCGATCGAGGCGAAGGAGGGGGTGAAGATCAAGGACGAGAACCAGACGCTCGCCAAGATCACCCTCCAGAACTACTTCCGCCTCTACGACAAGCTCGCCGGCATGACCGGTACGGCGATGACCGAGGCCGCCGAGTTCCACCAGATCTACAAGCTCGGCGTCGTCCCGATCCCCACCAACCGGGCGATGGCCAGGATCGACCAGTCCGACCTGATCTACCGCACCGAGGTCGCCAAGTTCGCGGCCGTCGTCGACGACATCGTCGAGAAGCACGAGGCGGGCCAGCCGGTGCTGGTGGGCACCACCTCGGTCGAGAAGTCCGAGTACCTGTCGCAGCAGCTGAACAAGCGGGGCGTGCGGCACGAGGTGCTGAACGCCAAGAACCACGAGCGCGAGGCCGTGATCGTCGCCAAGGCCGGCCGGCGCGGCGCCGTCACGGTCGCCACCAACATGGCCGGCCGCGGCACCGACATCAAGCTCGGCGGCAACCCGGACGACATCGCCGAGAACGAGCTGCGGAGCAAGGGCCTCGACCCGGCGGAGCACGTCGAGGAGTGGGCCGCCGCGCTGCCGGAGGCCCTGGAGCGGGCCGAGGAGGCGGTCAAGGCCGAGTTCGAGGAGGTCAAGGAACTCGGCGGGCTCTACGTGCTGGGCACCGAGCGGCACGAGTCGCGGCGGATCGACAACCAGCTGCGCGGCCGCTCCGGGCGCCAGGGCGACCCGGGCGAGTCCCGCTTCTACCTCTCGCTCGGCGACGACCTGATGCGGCTCTTCAAGGCGCAGATGGTCGAGCGGGTGATGGCCATGGCCAACGTCCCGGACGACGTGCCGATCGAGAACCGCATGGTCACCCGCGCCATCGCCTCGGCGCAGGGCCAGGTCGAGCAGCAGAACTTCGAGATCCGCAAGAACGTCCTGAAGTACGACGAGGTGCTGAACCGGCAGCGCGAGGTCATCTACAGCGAGCGGCACCGGGTGCTGGCCGGCGAGGACCTGCACGAGCAGGTGCGGTTCTTCATGGACGACACCATCGACGCGTACGTGCAGGCCGAGACGGCCGGCGGCTTCGCCGAGGAGTGGGACCTGGAGCGGCTGTGGGGCGCGTTCAAGCAGCTCTACCCGGTCGCGGCCACCGTCGAGGAGCTGGAGGAGGAGGCGGGCGGCCGGGACGGCCTCACGCCGGAGTTCCTGTCCGAGTCGATCAAGGACGACGTCTCCAAGCAGTACGACGCGCGCGAGCAGGAGCTGGGCTCCGAGGTGACGCGGGAGCTGGAGCGCCGCGTGGTGCTCTCGGTGCTGGACCGCAAGTGGCGTGAGCACCTGTACGAGATGGACTACCTCCAGGAGGGCATCGGCCTGCGGGCGATGGCCCAGCGCGACCCGGTGGTGGAGTTCCAGCGCGAGGGCTTCGACATGTTCACGGCCATGATGGACGGGATCAAGGAGGAGTCGGTCGGCTACCTGTTCAACCTGGAGGTCCAGGTCGAGCGGCAGGTCGAGCAGGTGCCGGTGCAGGGCGGCGAGAAGCAGCCGGCCGCGGCCGGCGCGGGTGCCGGCGCCGCCGCCGGCGCCGCCGGTGCCGAGCAGGAGGCCGTGCCGGCCGGGGCGCGGCCGGCGATCCGGGCCAAGGGCCTGGAGGCGCCGCAGCGGGCCGACCGGCTGCACTTCTCCGCCCCTTCGGTGGACGGCGAGGGCGGCGTGGTCGAGAGCGACTTCTCCGCCGACGGCGACGAGGCGGCGGGTGGTGCCGGCGACGGCTCGACGCGTGCGGAGCGTCGTCGGGCGGCGAAGGGTGGCGGCCGCCGCCGCAAGAAGTAGCCGGCGTTTTCCCCTGTCTCTTATA